>DATHET010000261.1:0-19199 GCA_035490315.1 Planctomycetota bacterium | reverse complement strand
CGACGCCGAGCACCTGGGCCTGGCCGCCGAGCTTGCCTTCCGTGCCGACTTCGCGCGCCACGCGCGTCACTTCCGCCGCGAAGCCGTTCAGCTGGTCGACCATCGTGTTGATGGTGTTCTTGAGCTCGAGGATCTCGCCCTTGACGTCGACCGTGATCTTGCGCGACAGGTCGCCGCGCGCCACGGCGGTGGTCACTTCGGCGATGTTGCGCACCTGGGCCGTCAGGTTCGTCGCCATCGCGTTGACCGAGTCGGTCAAGTCCTTCCAAGTGCCAGCGACCCCGGGAACGATCGCCTGGCCGCCGAGCTTTCCGTCCGTTCCGACTTCGCGCGCCACGCGCGTCACTTCCGAGGCGAAGGAGCGCAGCTGGTCGACCATGGTGTTGATCGCCTCCTTCAACTGGAGGATCTCGCCGCGCACGTCGACCGTGATCTTGCGTGAAAGGTCACCGCTGGCGACCGCGATCGTCACTTCCGAGATGTTGCGGACCTGGGCCGTCAAGTTCGACGCCATCGAGCTCACGTTGTCGTTCAGATCCTTCCACACGCCGCTCAGACCCTTGACCTGGGCCTGGCCGCCGAGCTTGCCGTCCGTGCCGACTTCGCGAGCCACGCGCGTCACTTCGGAAGTGAACACGCTCATCTGCTCGATCATCGTGTTGACGATCGTGGCCGAGCGCAGGAACTCGCCCTCGAGTGGACGGCTCTCGACTTCCAGGCGCATGGTTTGCGACAGGTCGCCCTTGGCGACGGCCGCGATCGCGCGGGTCACTTCCGCCGTCGGCCACAAGAGGTCGTCGATCAGGGAGTTGACCGAGTTCTCCATCTGGCCCCACTCGCCGCGGCGCTGGTCGCACTTGACGCGCTGCGTGGTGTGACCCTTCTTGCCGACCGACTGGCCGACGCGGTCGAGCTCCTCGGCGAGGTGCGCGTTCGCCGCGACGATCTCGTTGAACGTGTCCGCGATCTTGCCGGCCATACCGGTCCAGTCGCTGGGCATGCGCACATCGAAGTCCCCGTCCCGCATTGCCTGCAGGGCCTGCAACAGCATTTTCTGTTCCTTGGCCCAGTCGAGGTCCTGTACTTGCGCCGTCGCCTTCTTTCCGTCCATAGAGGATTCCATGCTTTTTTCGTTGGTGTTCGATCCAGCGACCCGTGGCATGACCCGGTGCAGAGCTCGCTCGATGCGAATTCTAAAGAGAGCCAATGAATCCGGCGGTCATCGCTGTCGCGAATTCAGCGGCAAACGGCCGGCGCTTAGGTGATTCAGGGTTTCCAGGTAGAGCGCGTCTAAGGCTGCCCGATGGCGCCAGGATTGGGCCGCGTCCACGCGCCTCTCCCGTGACACTTTTTTCATTCAGTCCGAGCTTCGGGCGGGACAGGCAAGCTGTCCCGACAGCCTCACGGCACACCTCGTGCGTCACTAGACGGCCGCCGGCCTCGATGGGATTGCGGCCAAGGGTAACGCTCCCCTCCATTGAGATTCGCGGCGAGCCTTCTCCCGCTCAGTGCATCCGGGTCATCTCGCCGATCCGGTGCAGCTTCATGACGTTGGTCGAGCGCGACACGCCCGGCGGCACCCCGGCGACGAAAATCACTTCCTCGCCTTGGAGGACCAGGCCGCGCTCGAGCAGCAGGGTCTGAGCCTCGTGCAGCATGTCCTCCAGGCTCAGCTCCTGGCGGAAGAGCATCGGGGTGACGTGCGACAGGATGGTCATGCCGTTCAAGGTCCTCTCGCTCGGCGTCAGCGCGATGATCTCGGCCTCGGCGCGGTAGCGCGACAAGAGCCGCACGGTGTTGCCGCTTTCGGTGAAGCAGATGATCTTGTGGATGCCCAGGGCTTCCGCGGCCTGGGCGGCGGCCATCGCGGTCGCGTTCGAGAAGGTCGGCTCCGCTTCCCGGAATCGCACCCGCGGGAGGTCGTGGTAGCGACTGCTGGTCTCGATCGCTCGCGAGATGCGCGACATCGCCTCGACGGCTTCGACCGGATAGTCCCCCACCGCCGTCTCCGCCGAGAGCATCACGGCATCGGTTCCGTCGAGCACGGCGTTGGCGACGTCGGTCACCTCGGCGCGCGTCGGACGCGAACTGTGGACCATCGACTCGAGCATCTCGGTCGCCGTGATCGAGAACTTCCCGGCGCGCAGGGCCTCGCTGATGATCTGCTTCTGGGCCAGGGGCAGCTGCTCGAGCTTGACCTCGACGCCCAGGTCGCCGCGCGCGACCATCACCCCGTCGGTCGCCTCCAGAATGGTCTTCAGGTTGGTCAGCGCGATCTGGCGCTCGATTTTCGCGACCATCAGCATGCCCGGCGCGAGGTTGCGGATGCGCTCGATCTCCTCGGCGCGGCTGACGAAGCTGATGCCGAGCATGTCGATCCCCAGCTCGCAAGCGAGCTGGATGTGCCGGCGGTCCTGCTCCGTGGGCAGCTCGATCGCGATCTGACAATCGGGCAGGTGCACCCCTTTCTTGTCGTCGATCACGCCGGCGCGCCGCACCCGGGCGTGGACGGAACCGCTCTCGACCCGCGTCGCCACCAGCTCGACCACCGCGTCAGCCAGGAGGATCCGGTTGCCGGGGGCGACGGCGGCGACGAAGCCCGCGATATTGATCGGCACGTCCCCTTCGCGCGCCGCGCGCTCGCCCACGACCAGCACGACCTCCTCGCCCAGCGTCAATTTGCGCGCGCCGCCGCCGAGGATCCCCATTCGCATTTTCGGGCCCTGGATGTCGGCCAGGATCCCGATCGCGACGCGTTTCTTCTCCGAGGCGGCGCGCAGCTTGGCCACCCTGCGGCGATGGTCCTCCTCCTTGCCGTGGCTGAAGTTGATCCGCGCCACGGACATCCCGGCGTCGATCAGCTCCTCGATGCGCTCCTCGGAAGCAGGTCCGATCGTGGCGACGATCTTGGTGCCCGCATGGCCCAGATCCAGACGTTTGGCGAGCTGATCCAGGTCGAGGTGTCGCGAGGGCATTGGGTCCATCGTAGCGACTCCGCCCTCGGGGCTCGCCGGACTTCGCTCATGCGAGACATGCCCGTCTCGAAACAGAACCGCGCCGGACTGTGAAGTGCCGGCGCGGGTAGGCGAACAAACTGCTCCTGAGGACCACGTTCACGCCCTCTGCGCAGGGCGGTGGGTCGCCAGCTTGTCTGCCGCTCTTGGGACGAGCGGGGTCGGGCCCAGGTTCGCCAAAAAATCCCGGAAGCCTCCCTAGCTGTGCCTGGAGTGACACGAGACTGCCCCGCATGATTGTGGATGACCGCGGGCCGAGGTTTCCGCGGGGGTCGACCCGCCGTTTCCAGCGCGGGAAAGGGCCATGCACAGCGATGCGGGGCAGTTTCTCGCGAGACGGCGAGGAGCACCTTCAGCGGCCTTCGACCTCGTCCCAGCCCGGGCCGACGAAGCACAGGCCGATTTCGAAGCCTTTTCCGGGCGATGCGTGCTCTCCGACCACCAGGAGCCGGCCGCCGTCGAGGGCGATCACCCGCGGGGAAGAGAGGCTGGTCGCAGGGGCTTCGGACCCAAAACTGAAACGGACGGCGCGCCCGGCTTGCGCACCTTTTGCAGAGATGCGGCGGCCGACGAAGCGCGGTTGTCTCGAGAGGCTGTCCTGCCAGAGGGCGATGAAGCCCCCGTCCGCCGAGCGGGAAAGGCTAGGCGACTTCTGCTCGCCGGAGCGGGTCGAGAGGGCCAGGGGACGCGAGAGCGGCCGGCCTTCGGAGTCGAACAGTCTGGAGAAGACGTCTGACTCCTCCGACTCACCGCTGGTCCAGGCCAGGGCGAATCCTCCCGCCGCGGGAGCGATCGCCGGCGCCCAGTCGGACTGCCGCCACATGGTCTCGAAGCTCAGCTCGCGCAGCTCGGGCTCCAGGACTTCGGAGAAAACGCGCGCGGCCAGGCGCCGGGCTCCGACTTCAGGCTGCGAATCCCAGGCGACTACGATGCGGCCGTCGTCGAGCTGTGCCAGGGCCGGGCGGGAAAGGCGCGGCCCGCTGGCCACGGTGCGGGCGCTGCCCTCCTGGACGCCCAAAGCGTTGACGCGCGCGAGGCGCACCTCGCTGCGGCCATCCTCCGAGGGCGCTTCAGAACGGGCTCCGACCTCGGGAGCGGGACGGATCCAGGCCAGGGCGAAACCGCGCTCGCTGCGCAAGGCGACGACCGCGGGCGGGAAGTTGGTCGAGATCGCGGCGGCCTGCGGATCGATTTCGACCGGCTGCGAGGTCGCTTGCAAGCCGGCGTCCGCGTCGACGTCGATGCGCTGGGCGAAAAGAGCGGGGCCGCTGGCGCCCGCTCCGAGCCAGGCGACCAGAGCTCGGCCCGAGGCTTGGACCGCGACCGCCGGACGTTTCGCAACCGGGCGATCGCGGACTTCGAGCTGGAGCGCCTCCGAGCTGGACGTTCCTGAATCCGCAGGCAGGAACAATTCGGCGCTGCCCAGCTTGCGGCCGGCGGTGAATCCGCGCGCGCCCACCGCGAGACCGCCGAACCGCTGGTCCGTCCAGGCGACCAGGCCGCGATCACCTGCGAAGGCGGCGGCAGGTTGGAACTGGACGGCGCTGCCGTCGCCTTCGAGCAGGCGGCGCTCGGGCTGCAGGTGCTTGCCGTCGCGAGAGCAGCCGCGGCCGTTCACCTCGACCTGGGCTCCGCGGCGCTCGCTCCACACGAAGGCCCACTCTTCACCCTGCGCGGCGTGGCGCGACACGATCACCGAGCGATCCGCGGCGCACAGTTCCGTCTTCGTCACCACGGGTGTCGGAAGCTCGGGGCCGACCCACACGGCACCGAGTCCGCCTTGCGCGTACTGCAAGAGGATGCAGGGACCGGCTTGGCCGACGGCAAGCGACGCGGATCTCCAGCCCTGCTGCGCCAGGTCCAGGTCCTCGCGATCGGCCGCACCGCCGTGCGCGAGATGGCGCAGGATCAACAGGCCACGGCTGCGCATCAGGATCCACCATCCGGCGTCCGGATCGTTCGGGTCGGCGGCGAGGCCGAAGGCTTTCCCGGGCCCGACCTCGATCGTGTTTCCCGCGTCATCGCCCTGGCGCAGGAACAGCATCACAGTGCCGGCCGCGTCGAGGGCGCAGGCAATCGCACCCTTGCTCTGCGCCAGGAGCGGGCCGGAAGCGGCCAGCTTGTTGCGGCGACCGAGCAGCGATTCGCGCCGGGTCGCGCCCGTCGAAGGATCGACGTCGCGCAGCAAGATATGCCCTGCGACATGCCAAGCGACCGTCAACGATCCGGTATCGTTCCAGATCAGCGCCGGCTCGAGCCCGACCGAAGGCGTTGCCGCCCCGGGCGTGGCTTGCGGGCGAGTGTCGACCGGCAGGGGCATGGACCAGCTCGAACCGGCTCGGCCGGCCTTGGACCAGGCGCGCCCGCGCAGCGCGCCGGATTGGTCGGCGACGTCCAGCCACACTGCGCCGAGGGCCCCCGTGGCGGAAGCCGCGATCTCCGCCTCGGTTTCGCCCTTGCCGCTGGCGCGATCGTCGACGCGCAGCAACTCGGAGGCGGCGACGAGATGGCGATCGAGCTTCTGCACGTGGAATCCACGGTTGCCGTCGCGCTCGTCGCTGAGCAGCAGGCTGAATCCGTCGCCGCCGGCGGCGAAGCCGCAGAGCTCCGTGCGCGAGCGCCCGACCGAATCGAGGTCGAAGCCCGGGACCGATTGCTCGAGCCTGCGCGCCAGGGGAGGCAGGTCGCCCGGCGCACCCTGCTCTTGCGGGACTTCATCCGCGCCCAGGACGGCGGGCCCGTCATCGATCCCGCCGCGCTTGGCGCGCGGGGGCGGTGTCGCGGGAGCCTGGGAAGGCGGCCGAGCCGCCGGCCTCTGGATCGAGGGGGCGAGACTCGAGCTCGACAGGGCAAGGAGAGCCAGCAACCACATGGTGCGCCGCGCCATTAGAAACACGCGCACGCCTCGCCGCGCAGTATTTTCCGCCAGGAGGCCGGCGAGTGCCGCCGGAGTGGCCGTAACGCGCGGCCCGATCCGCGGATTCTCAAGCCTGTGGAACCAATTCGCGGATTTCAGCCCTCCTCACACAGGTTGACATTTGCGTGGTACACCTTGTCGCAGCTCCCGAACTGCATCGCTCGCTCCCCCCGGCTTGCACCCTGATCCAGATGCAGATGAACGCTGACCGCGCGTCCTCCGTCCAAGACGTCCAACCTGCGCCGACCCGACTTCGAGTGGAGTCCAACTCCTTCGTGTCCGTGTGGCTCCTGGTGGTCGTGGTGGTGCTCGTGGCGATGATCGTGTGGCCGCAATGAGGCGGCGCTCGGATCGATCGTTCAGGCACCGAGAAGCGTTGGAATTTCCCTGTATCCAGGGAAGCGCTTGAGAAGACGCTTCGAGAAAACCATCTGGCCGTCGACCTGGATCTCGAACACGCCGCCGGAGCCGGGGATCAGCTCGATTTCAGCGCCCGCGAAGGCCTTGCTCAGTTCAGCAGCCAGACCGGCTGCTTGAGGCTCGTAGTTTCACTGGGTGCAGTACTCGATCGAAACTTTCATCGGACCTCCTTGTTACGGCTGCATCGGCTGCAGTCCTCTTGCCGGGATGGAGTCCGATCATGGTGGCGGCTTCGCAAGCCCTCAAGTCTAGCCCGCCGGGCCTGGCCGAAGGACTTCGCGCCGTCCCACCTGCGCCGTGACTGCCCCGCCGTCCAACTTACTGCCGCTCAGAAGACCCGCTGTCGGAGGATGGCAGTAAACTCCTTACAAGACTCTCGTCGAGGCCGGCGTCCCCTCGCCCCGGCCTCAGCGGGCTCTCCCCCGTACCCCAGGCCCCTCCCAGCCTCCCCCCGGTCCCTCGCTAGCTCAGGTTCCATTTGAAAGCCCACACCATGAAGAATCGCTCCCACACGGCGCTCGCCGCGCTGATCGTGCTCGGCGCCCTCGCGCAAGCACAGAACGGCGGCGTCCGTCCCGCCAACGGCCTCGACAACGTTCAGATCGCGCTCGATTCCTGGCGCGCCGAGCACGGCGCGAACTGGCAGATCAAGCTCGATGATGCCACCGGATATGCGCGCTTCATCTACGGCGGCAACGCCGCGCCGATGTTCACGCCGCACCAGGACTCGGATTACCTGGTCCTCGCTCGCCAGGCGGCGCGCGACACCTACGAGCTGCACGGGATCGAGGTTTCGACGCTGGTCGACGACGAGGTGATGTTCCTGCCGCTGAGCAACGCGGGCTCCTCGGACAAGATGACGGTCCAGTTCCGCCAGGTCGTGGGCGGAGTGCCGGTCGAGCACGGTTTCCTGAACGTGCTCTTCGATCGCAATGGTCGCGTGCTCTCGGTCGACACGACCGCGCTGCCGGGCATCGCCGGGATGCTGACGACCTCCGGCCTGCGCGCCGAGCGCGCGTCAGCGATCACGCGCGGCTACTTCGTCGCGGACACGGGCCTCGAGCCGAACGTCCTGACCCAGCCGGAGCTGGTGATCTACCGTGAAGACGGCGACCCCGTGCGTGCTGTCCTGTCCTGGAAAGTCGGCGCCCAATACCTCGACCAGAGCGGAGAAGCGGTGGGCTTCACCTACCACATCGATGCGAGCAACGGACGTCGGATCGACCGCGAGAACGCGATCCACAACATGTTCGACGTCTCCGGCAACGTGAAGTCCTTCGCATCGCCGGGCACCAAGCCCGACGAGGCGAGCAACCCCTCCGCGCCGATCAACATCCCGAACATGGTGATCGTCACTGCCCAGGGCAACGCGACCACCGATGCGAACGGCGACTTCAACATCGTCGGCGCGACCGCGCCCGTCTCGGCGACCTTCAAGTTCTCCGGGCCCTTCGCCAACGTCATCAACACCGCCGGCATCGCCTACTCGCAGGTCACCAACTTGACCCTGGCGAGCGGCAACAACGTCCTGCTGAACAGCCCGGCCGCTCCGCTCGTCACGGCCCAGGCCAACGGCATGAACTGGTGGAACAAGCAGCGCAACTGGATCCGCTCGGTCATCCCGTCGGACAGTCACGCCGACTTCGTGAACACCATCAACACGAACATCGGCAGCTCCTGCAACGCCTTCTACAACGGCTCGTCGACCAACTTCTATCAAGCGGGCGGCGGCTGCGTGAACACCTGCTATGCGGACGTGGTCGCGCACGAAAGCGGACACTGGCTGAACGACAAGTACTCCAGCGGCAACGGTGGCGACGGTTTCGGCGAGGGCAACGGAGACAATTTCGGTCTCTACCTCTCCGACCAGCCGATCCTGGGCGCCGATTTCCAAGGCGTCGGCTCGATGATCCGCACGGGCAACAACACGCGCCAGTTCTGCGGCGACAACAACGGCGGTTGCTACGGCGAAGTGCACAACGACGGCGAAGTCCTGATGGGCGCGTGCTGGAAAGTCCGCGTCAACCTGAAGAACTCGCTCGGAGCTAGCGCGGGTGCGGCGGCTGCCGACACGATCTTCCTGTCCTGGATGAACGCCTACAACGACGCGCAGATCAAGACGATCGTCGAGACCCACTGGCTGACCTTGGACGACAACGACGGAAACCTGCTCAACGGCACGCCGAATTTCCTGGCGATCGAAGGCGGATTCCGCGTCCAGGGCTTCCCGCAGCTGCTGATCAACTTGAGCAACGTGACAGTTCTGCCGGACACGACCAATGTCGCCGGACCCTACACCGTCGACGCCCACGCCAACGCGCCGGTCAGTGGTCCGCTGACCCTGGTCGTGAAGTACCGCGTCAACGGCGGGGTCTTCAACACGCTGCCGATGAGCTTCATCTCGGGCGACCTCTACTCGGCCAACATTCCCGGACAAGCCTGCCCGAGCACGGTCGAGTACTACGTCAGCGCCTCGAACACCACCGGGTTCACGACGGTCTTCCCGACGACCTCGCCGGCTTCCGGCAACCTCGACTTCATCGTCGGCACTCAGCTCCAGGTCCTGAACGACAACTTCCAGACCGACCTGGGCTGGGTCGCGAGCTTTGTGGGAGCCACCTCCGGCTTCTGGCAGCGCGGAGTCCCGGTCAATGACCCCAACTGGGCGAACGATCCCACCAGCGACGGCGACGGATCGGGACAGTGCTACCTGACGCAGAACGCGTTCGGCAACACGGACGTGGACAACGGCTCGGTGACCCTGACTTCGCCGACCGTCGACATGTCCTCGAACCAGGTCGGGCTCAGCTACAAGTACTTCCTGAACCTGACCTCCTCCAACGGCTCGGACCGCCTGCTGGTCGAAGCCAACAACAACAACGGCATCGGCGCTTGGGTGACGATCGCGCTCCACACGCAGAACAAGGGTCTGGCGTGGACCACGGTGAACTTGACGCGGCAGCAGATGGTGACCTCGGGCTTCACTCCCTCGGCCATCTCGAAAATCCGCTTCACCGCGAACGACGGCGGCACGCAGACCATCGTCGAGGCCGGCGTGGACGGGTTCCTGGTGTCCGGCGGAATCAGCTGTCAGGGCGCCTGCCCGCAGCCGATCGTCTACTGCACGCCCAAGGTCAACTCCATCGGTTGCTCCTCGTCGATCTTCTACTCGGGAACCGCGAGCGCCACGGCGCCGAGCGGCTTCTTCGTGTACGCGGACAACGTGCGCAACAACAAGCCTGGCCTGTGCCTCTACGGCATCAACGGCGGAGCCGCGACTCCGTTCCAAGGCGGGTTCCTGTGCCTCGCTCCGCCGGTCAAGCGCACTCCCGCGCTCAACTCGGGCGGCAATCCCTTCCCCACCGACGATTGCAGCGGCGTTTACGGGATCGACATGAACAGCTTCGCACGTGGAAGCCTGGGCGGAACACCGCTGGCCGAGCTGTCGGTGGCGGGAACCGTCGTGAATGCCCAGATGTGGGGCCGCGACAACGGCTTCCCGGCGCCGAACAACTCGACCCTGTCGAACGGCCTGGAATACACGATCTGCCCGTAGTGTCCGAATCGTCCTGCTGAGGACGGACGGCGAGGCGGCGCTCCTGACGAGCGCCGCCTCGCTCCTTTACATCCAGGCCGCACCAAGGCTCGAGCTCGCTCTTCCAGCATTCCTCGCGCGAGACCAGAATGGCTGCCCCGCCGGGAGTCTTTGGCTCCGGAGCGGGGATCCTTCATGAACACGAAACCCGTCCTGGTCCTGCCGCTCCTCGCCGCGGCCCTGCTCGGCGCCGCGCGCCAGCCGGCCGACGACTTGAGCTTCCACGTGAAGAGCGGGACTTCGCTGACTCGCAGCTTCGAGTCGCGCCAGGAGATCTCGCTCGACGACGCGGAGATCCTGCTCAACGGCCAGCCCTTCCCCTCGGGCAAGCGCGGCGGCATGACGGCGATCCAGGGCAAGGCGCTCGAGATCGGCGACGAGTTCGTCGAAGTCGAAAACGGCGCGCCGCGCAAGCTGCGGCGCACCTTCGACAAGATCGAGTCCACGGGCGAGCAGACCACCGAGAATCCCATGGACTCCGGGGATCAGACCGACACCTGGCACGCGAAGAGCGAGCTCGCGGGCAAGACCGTCGTCTTCGATTGGGAGGAAGCCAAGAGCCAGTTCAAGAAGAGCTTCGATCCCGAAGGACCGGACTCGAAGCTCGCCGACGGTCTCGTCGAGGATCTCGACTTCCGCTCTCTGCTCCCCGCCAAGGGCAAGGCTTCCGAGGACGAGAGCTGGAAGATCGACGTCAGCGCGATCCAGGCCCTGTTCCTGCCCGGAGGCGACCTGGTGTTGCGGCCGGTCGAAGCACCCGAGGGCGAGGACGAGGATGACGAGCCGGTCGGCTTGCTCAGCGAGAGCCCGACCGAAGCCTTCAAGGGCCTGACCGGCGAGGTCGAAGCCACGTACAAGGGAACGCGCGAGGTCGACGGAGTGTCCTGCGGGGTGATCGCGCTCGAATTCAAGGTCAGCGCGACGAGGGAGCTTCCGGGCCGCCAGCCGAAAGCCAAGGGCAAGGACTCGGAGCTGCAGGTCGAGCGCCTCAAGGCCTTTCTTTCGCTCGAGGGCGAAGGCGAATTGATCTGGGATCTCTCCGGCGGCTACGCGCGCTCGTTCAACGCCAGCGCGAAGATCAAGAATCAGCTCGAAATTCCCATGAAAGTCGCCAACGGCGACAAGACCATGGACATCACGCGCAAAATGCAGATGTCAGGCTCCTACGAACTCAAGGTCGCAGTCGCGAAACGCTGACTCATGATGATTCCCTCGCGCGCTCGCGCCCCGCTCTTCGCCGCCATCCTGCTCGCTCCGATCTGCTGGAGGAGCGCCGTCGCCGCGCCGCCCAGCGCGAGCCCCGCGCCCCTCCTGCTGCAGGAAAAGTCGGAGAAGGAGACCCTTGCCGATGCGCGCGCGGCCCTGACCGCGAAGGATCCGCAGAAGGCTGCCGACCTGATCACGGCCTTTCTCACGCGCGCGGTGGGCACGGTCGATCTCGAGGACGTGCTCGGCCAGGCGCTGCTGCAGCTCGGTCGCAAGGACGAGGCGGCGCATCATTTCGAGCTGGCCTTGAAGCTCGTCGGGGACGTCGAAGCCCCGCAGAAAGCGCTCAAGGCCAACCTCTTGCGCGCCGACCCGCTGTACACGCGCCGCTCGGCGCTGATGCTCAACATCACGAAGAATCTGCTGGAGAACTGCCAGAAGCTCTACGAGACCGGCCACACCGAGCGCGCCTTGTCGATCCTGACTTCGCTCGAGCCGATCGCGAGCGGCGCGATCAAGAAGTCGATCGTCGAGCTGGCCACGAAGATCCGCGCGGCGAAGGAAGCGGTCAATCTCGATGCGAGCGGCTCGGACGCGAGCTCGGAGGGAGCGCGTCCTTTGGTGAAGCTCGAGGGCAAGCACTACCACTTCGAGTCCTACCTCGACCAGAACGAGACCCAGCGCGTCAGCGACGTGATGGATGACATCTTCAACTACTACGTGCAGATCTACTTCGACAACGATGCGACCCGCGTCAATTCGCAGAAGCCGACGATCCGCATCCTCGCCACGCACGATGACATGATGAAGGAGTGGCCTGGCGAACAGCGGCCTGGACTCGGGGGTTGGTGGTCGCCCAGCGAGTGGAAAGTCACCTGCTACGACACCGGCTCCGAGTCGGGCTCGCGCGACCAGATGCTGATGACGCTGTACCACGAGGCCAGCCACAACTTCATGACCATGCTGGCCAAGGGCGGCAACGTGCCGGCCTGGATCAATGAAGGCACCGCGTCGTTCTTCGAAGGCGCGACAGCGATGTCCGACCGCAAAGTGCTCTGGCCCGAAGCCGCGGACGGACGCCTGCGGGCCCTGCAATATCAATTGACCGGCGGCCGCGGCCCGACCGTCGCCGAGGTGCTTTCCTTCAACGAGCCCGGCTCCTATCCCGGCGAATACTATTCGTACGGCTGGGGACTCGTGTACTTCCTGCAGCAGTACGAGGATCCGGTCACGCTTGAATACGTCTTCCGTCCGCTGTACTCGACCTATCGCGAAACCATCGCGCGCACCGGCGCCGAACCGATGGAGCTGTTCAAGCAGACTTTCCTGGTGCCCAGCGCGCCGGGTGGAGCGATGGAGCTCGACGCCTGGGTCGCGCGCTGGCGCAACTGGATCTTGAACGAGGTCTACCCGCTGAACCACGAGGGCGCGCGGCGCCGCGACCTGCGCGTCGACAAGGCGAAGATGTACATCGCCGCGGCGGACAAGGCGAAGGCCGAGAAGACTCCGAAGGTACCCGAGCTCGAGCTCTTGACGCGCGCGCTAGGACACCTGGAATTCATCCGCAAGACGATCGACGGCGAGGACAAGATCGATCCGGACCTGGTCGTGCTGCAGGCCGACGTGCTCGAGCGCATGGGCCGCCCGCAGGGCACGGCCGCGGTCCTCGAAGAGGTTCTCGACAAGGCGGACAGAGGCGACACCACGCTCGAGCCCGAGCGCTACGAAGAGCTCGAGAAGCGACTGACGAAGCTCGACACGAAGAACCAGCCGCTGCGTCTGGCCAAGACTCGCGCCAGGAACTTCGCCAACCAAGCGATCAAGCTGATGGAGCAGTACCAGGCGAGCGAGACGCCGATGACCTTGACCTCCTACGAGGTCTCGACCCTGTTCGCCGACGCCCTCGACAGCAAGCCCTTGAAGGAGCAGGCCGAGACGCTGCGTCTCAAGGCGCGCGACGCGGGCCTCCTGCACGGAGCGCTGTACCGCATCGGCGGCCGACCCAGCGCCTGGGTCACGATCTTCGACAACACGGAAGACAAGTTCGATCCCGGCGAGGGCGTGCTCAGCATCGGCGGCGTGCGCCCCGTCGGTCGCATCTTCAATGCCATTCCGCTCAGCGGCGAATACGAGCTGCGCTGCAAATTGGGCCGCGTCGGCGAGATCTCCCGCACTACGTCCCAGGGCGTCGTGTTCTCGGGCACTCCGACAGCCCAATGGTTCGTCGCGGCCATCGACGGAAGGGGTCAGCTGGTCGTGAGGCGCTACGAAAAAGGGGGCTCCGAGCTCGGGGTGAAGGTCGACAAGCTCGCGTCTCTGGTCGCCAAGGACGAAAGTCCGGATTTCTCGGTGCACGTCTACGCAGACGACCGCATCGTCATCAAAGTCGGCGCTCGCCCACCGGTGGAACTCAAGCTCGAGGAGCCACTTCCGAAGACGGCCTACATCGGCGTGTTCGCCAAGAACGGGCGCACCGAGCTGTCGGGGACCGTGCTCGAAGTCTTCCCCTGAGGAGCGAGTTCTCCAAGCCGTCGCGGCGGCCTCGTATCGGGTGAGCCAGGGCAGCGTAAGATACAGGCTGCCCCCACACCGCCGATTTCCTGCAGGCTGCGCTTGCCGCGCGGCCGCTTCCCAAGGATGGCTCCTCGATGAAACTTTGCACTGGTGTTGCGCTCGTCGGATTGTCGTGCACCGCAGCCGCGATCGCGCTGCTCGGATTCGCGCCTCCGGTCAACAACCTGCCCTTCTGGTTGCGCGGCTGGCCGGGCTACGGCCACAACGCCCAGCACACCGCGGTCGGCGGCGTGGCGGCGCAACCGCTCAATCAGATCCACTGGCAGACGCCGGTCGACCTGCAACCTCAGTACTCGGGCAATCTGCTGTTCGTGCACTACGGCACGCCGCTGATCACGCCGCGCAACAACGTCCTGGTGACGGTCAAGACCGGCCAGTTCGACACCTACAGGATGGAGTGCCGCAAGGGCAGCACCGGAGCGCTGATCTGGACCCAGCCCCTCGACTACTCGCTGCCGCCCCACGGCTGGACGCCTTCCTGCGGCTCGACGCTCACCCCCAACAATCAAGTGGTCATGCCCGCGGCCGGCGGAACCGTGCTCCGTCGCAACAGCGCCGACACGGCGATCATGGGCGTCCAGCGCGAGGCCTTCTACGGACTCGCGAACTACAACGCGGCGCCCTCGACTTACGACACGCAGGTCAAGATCAACACGCCGCTGACCTGCGACAAGGCTAGCAACGTCTACTTCGGCTTCGTGTGCACCGGCGCGACTCCCTTGAATCTCACGAGCGGCATCGCCCGAGTCGACAACCATGGCAACGGGACCTGGGTCTCCGCGCGGACGGTTTCCGGCGACAATTCGATCGACCAGGTGGTCACCAACTGCGCGCCGGCGCTTTCCAACGACGGCTCGAAGCTTTACCTCGCGGTGCGCGACGGCAGCAACTACGGCTACATGCTCTGCCTGGACAGCACGAGCCTCGCCCTGGTCAGCAAGAAACGCTTGAAAGACCCGGGTTCTGCCGCAGATTCCCACCTTTTCGACGACGGCACGGCCTCGCCCTCGGTCGCGCCCAACGGCGACGTGTTCTACGGCGTGCTCGAGAATCCGTTCTATTCCAACCACCTGCGCGGTTGGATGCTGCACATGGACGGCGCCCTCTCGGCCGCGAGCTTCCCTCCCGGCGCCTTCGGCTGGGACGACACGGCCTCGATCTTCTCCTCCTCGCTGGTTCCGCAGTACACCGGCGGCGCGCAGTACTTGATCCTGACCAAGTACAACAACTACGCGTCGACCGGCGGCGACGGAGTCAACAAGATCGCGGTGCTCGACCCGACCCAGACGCAGATCGACCCGATCTCCGGCGTCACGGTCATGAAGGAAGTCCTGGTCAAGGCCGGGCCGACTCCCGACCCGGGCTCCTTCGGTCCCAACAGTCCCAACGCCGTACGCGAGTGGTGCATCAATACGGCCGCGATCGATCCGGTCTCCAAGTGCGGCCTGGTCAATTGCGAGGACGGAATCCTCTACCGCTGGGACTTCGCGACCAACACGCTTTCGCAAGCGGTGGTGCTGACCGCCGGGATCGGCGAGGCCTACACGCCGACGGCCATGGGTCCTGACGGAACCGTGTACGCGATCAACGACGCGAAGCTCTTCGCCTGCGGACAGTGATCCGCCGCGCGTGAAAAAAACCGGGCGCGCGACGAAGGTCGCGCGCCCGGCTTTCATTTCACGGGCAACAGCTACTCGCCGCCGCCGTCCTCGATGCCGAGGATCTTGCGACCCTCCTCGGAGATGCGCTGCGGCGACCAGGCCGGTTCCCAGACGATGTCGACCTGGGTGCTCTTGATACCCGGGACGGTGTTGCAGCGGCGGCGGACCACGTCGGGGATGGTCTTCGCTTCCGGGCAGGACTGCGAGGTCAAGGTCATCTTGACGTTGCAGACTTCGCCGTCGACCGTGACGTCGTAGACCAGTCCCAGGTCGATGATGTTGACCGGGATCTCCGGATCGAAGACTTGCTTGAGCTCGGAGTACAGCTGATCGATCGTCGACGTCGTCATGGCGCTTTCGGGTGCGGAGCCTGGGGTTTCTGGAACCGTCCGGCAGGCCGACGGCGACCCGCAGTTTAGCACAACCCTCCCGCCGACTGGAGAGTCGTTCAGGGACTCGGGGCTCGAGTCCGCGGCGCGCGGCGGATTTCCGCCACCAGATTGCCCGCGAGCAGCGCACCCCCGCCGACGAACAGCCAGCGATTGGGATGCTCCATGCCGATGCCGATCGCGATCAGCGCGGCGAAGACCGGCTCGATGGCGTAGATGATCGCGGCGCGCACGGGATCGAGCTCGCGCTGAAAGAGGTTCATCAAGCTGATCGCGATCAAGGTCGCGAACAGGCTCGCGCAGACGAGCGGAATCAGGAAATGCCTGTCCGAGAGCAAGCGAGCGACATCTCCGACGGCCGGCGTGTGGCTCGACGCGAAGCCGATCGTCACCGCGACGGCGGAGCCCGCGGCGACAACGATGAACGAGGTCAAGGTGACGGCCAGGGGATCGACGCGCCGCGTGATGCGATCGGTGAGCACGATGTGGACCGCGAAGACCAGCGCGCTGGCGATGGTCAACCACTCGCCGATTCCGAAGGAAACCTGAGGCGGCCCGCCGATGTAAGCCGCGCCGAGGGTCGCGAGCAGGGCGCCGACCATCAACTGTCGCGGCGGGACGCGGCGCGCGAGTGCGGCGGTGATCGCCGCGGTGCACACGACGTAGAGACTGGTCAGGAAGGCGCTGACCGAAGCGGTCACGGACGCGAGGCCGAACATCTGCAGAAAGAATCCCGCGAGCAGCAGTCCGCCGAGCATCAAGCCGCCGATCCAGGTCGCGCGCCCGAGCCCGGCCCGCGCGCGGCGCGAGAACAGCGCGAGCAGCACGGCCGCCGCGCTGAAGCGCACCACCATGAAAGTCCCGACGACGCTGAGCACTCCGGCGTACTGGAACTCTGATCCCGCCGCGCTCGCGGGAGCCAAAGCTCGCAACCAGGCCTCGCCTGCGTCGGCCGCCTGCTTCATCCAGACGAAGGTCCAGCCCCAGATGATCGTGATCGAGAGCATCGCGATCAGCGCCAGGCGCCGTCTGGGCGACGAAGATTCCATGCGGCGCAAAGCGTACGTATCCGGGTGCCCAAGTTCGCGCACCGGCACTGCCGCGCGTGGCACAATGCGCCGCCCGTTCCTGGCGCCGTCCCTCCCCCGCTCCAAGAGCACCGCATGCCCACGCTACGAGCTTCGTGCCTTCGCGTCCCGATCGCCGCCGCCGCGACGATCCTCGCAAGCCTCTTGACCCTCGCCGCTGCCTCGAGCGGACAGTCCCACGCGCTGGCCCAGCCGATCGCGATCAAGGACGTGCGCCTCGATCCCAAGGCCGACGCGGCGCACATGACCATCGTGCTGCGCGAGGGACGCATCGAGAGCGTGCTCTCGGCCGACGCGGCCACGCCGAGCGGGGCGCGAGTCATCGACGGCAAGGGCCAGATCGCGGTGCCGGCCTTCATCGACGGGTTCACCCAGGCCGGCTGCGCGCCGCCCGCCGTCAAGGCGGAGCGCGACGTGCCGACGAGCACGCGCTCGGACGTGCAGATCGACATGCGCGAAGCCAATCGCAAGGGCATCGCGCCGGCTTTCCGGGCCGCCGACGTCTTCGATCTCCCCGGCGACAAGTCCAAGGGCTACCGCGAATCAGGATTCGGCTGGCTGGTCAGCGCTCCGACTGGCGAGCTGCTGGCCGGCTCGAGCGTGCTCGCCACCAGCCGCGAGGCGGCGGCGCGCGACCAGGTCGTGCTGCCGATCGCCTTCAGCCACGGCGAGTTCCGCGCCAGCGGTCCGGGCTATCCCGGCACGTCGATGGGCTTCGTGGCGCAGCTGCGCCAGTTCTTCCTCGACGCCGCGCGCCAGCGCGAGCTCGAGCTGCGTTTCAATCAGCACCGACCGGGCCCGAGGCCTGCCTTCGACGCCGAGCTCTCGGCGGCCCGGCCGCTGCTCCTGCGCGAGCGGCGCCTGGTGGTCGCCGCGGATTCCGATCTGGCGATCGAGCGCTGGATCAAGTTCGGCGACGAGCAGGGCATCGACGTCGGAGTCGCCGGCGGCCGCGATGCGCACAAGCTCGCCACTCTGCTCGCTGCGCGCAAGGTTCCCGTCGTGCTGACCCTCGAGTGGGGCGAAGAGCCCAAGGATCCGCACGAGAAGGAAAAGGAAGCTGCGAAGAAGAAAGAAGAGGACGCGAAGAAAAAGAAGCCCGGCGAGGAAAAGCCGCCCGAGCAGACGCCGCCGCCCATTGCGGGTGAGGTCGCTCCTCCGGTGCAGGACAAGCCCGCCGAAAAACCCGCCGACGCTCCGGCAGTCAAGCCCGCGGGCGAGAAGCAGACACCCGAGGAGAAAGCCAAGGCCGACAAGGACGAAGCCAAGCTCTGGGACTACGAAGAGCCGCTGCTCGTGCGCGAGGAGAAGCGCCGGCTGTGGGAAGAGGGCCGCGACTGCGCGATGAAGCTGCAGGCGGCCGGAGTCAGCTTTGGCTTCGGCAGCGGCTCGGCCTCGCCTTCCGATCTGCTGAAAAAAGTCCGCACGCTCGTCGAGCAAGGACTGCCACGCGAGGTGGCATTGAACGCCCTGTGCCTGGCTCCCGCGCAATGGCTGGGACTCGGCGAGCATCTGGGAGTGATCGCTCCCGGCAAGGACGCGACCTTCGCCCTGTGGACCGACGACCCGTTCGGCAAGGAGGCCCAGGTCGCGTGGATGTTCGTCGACGGCTACCCCCACGAATTCGAGATCAAGGAGAAGAAGGGCAACACCGGCAAGCCCAAGGAAGGCCTGAGCGCGGCGGGCAGCTGGGAAGTCGTCACCGAAGGCCGCCAGGGCAAGCGCACCTCGCGCATGGTGCTCGAGATGAGCACCGACGGCACCGTCACCGGCAAATGGACGATGAAGAACCCGCGCGACGAGACCGAGTCGACCTCGGACGTCACCGGTCACCTCGGCGGCACGACGTTGACGGTCGACGGCAAGTTCACGTTCGGCGAGCGCGAGATGTCGATCGGCTTGAGCGGCGAGCTCGAAGACGACGCCTGGTCGGGCAACGCGACCACGAAGCGCGGCGGCGGCGAGGACGTGTCGCCCTTCACGGCAACCCGCTCGCCCAAGCAGGAGGACCTGCGCTGAGCGCGGGGAAACCACGATGCATCTCACCATCCTGCTCTGCCTGCTCGGCCTGAACGCGACGCCGCCGTTCGCCGGAGACCACGCCCTCGAAACCAACGCGCTGCGCAAGCCAACGCTGCACACCGGCGGAACCTGCGTGATCCGCAATGTGATCATCCACTCCGCGGTCGGGCCCGAGACGCGCGGCGACGTCTATGTTCGCGACGGCGACATCGCGGCGATCGGAACCTCGCTCGAAGTTCCCGCCGGAGTTCTCGCGATCGACGGCAGCGACAAGCACCTCGCTCCCGGTGTGATCGACAACCACTCGCACATG
>DATHET010000260.1:0-4225 GCA_035490315.1 Planctomycetota bacterium | reverse complement strand
GGCGACGAGCCGGCGGGCGGATTGATCGAAAATGCCCTGCGGCGCGGAATCGACGTGGTCAGCGCGAACAAGGGGCTGATCGTGACGCGTGGCGCAGAATTCCGGACGCTCGCCGAGCGCAGCGGCGCGCGCTTCCTGTATTCGGCGAGCGTGTGCGGCGCTCTGCCCGTGCTCGAAGTCGTGCGCACGATCGCCGGCGAGAAGCGCATCGTCGCGATCGAGGGCATCCTCAACAGCACGACGAACTTCATCCTGGATCTTCTCGCTCGCGGCCAGACTTTCGAGCAATCCATGACGCGCGCCAGACGTCAGGGCTTCTGCGAAAGCGATCCGCGCGAGGACCTCGACGGCACCGATGCGGCCCACAAGCTGACGCTCGTTGCCCGCGAGGCCTTTGGCGCGAACTTTCACGGACATTGGGTCCTTCGCGAGGGGATCGAGAATCTGGATCCCGCGTATGTGCGCGCGGAGTCACTGGCCGGCAGGTCGGTGCGGCTCGTTGCGACCTGTCGTCGTGTCAACGATCGTCTCGAGCTGAGCCTGTCCCCGCGGCGACTCGATTCCGATCACGCGCTCGCCAGGACTGTCGCCGAGCAGAATGCCGTGACGATCCACACGGAGGACGGCGTGCACATCGTTCTGCGCGGCAAAGGCGCGGGTCGGTGGCCGACGACGCAGTCCGTCGTGGGCGACCTGCTCGAGCTCTCGCGCCTGCGCCAGGCCACATCGATCACTTCCATCCCTGCTCTCGAACGCGCAGCGGCCGGCTGAGGAGATCTCCATGCACCCTTCGACTCAGCTGGTCCGCTTCGATCCGAGCCCCAACGATCCGTGGCGAGCGAACTCGACACCGATCTACCAGACCGCGACTTTCGCGCAGGAATCTGCGACGGAATTCGGCGCTTACGATTACACGCGCAGTGGGAATCCGACTCGCGCGGTGCTGGAAACGCAGCTCGCGAGACTCGAGAAGGGCGAGCGTGCATTCGCCTTCACGAGCGGAATGGCCGCCCTGTCGACACTCTTGCGGCTGGTTCCATGCGGAGGACACATACTCGCCGGAGACGATCTTTACGGAGGGACTTACCGCCTGCTCGAGAAGGTCGCGCCGAGGCAGGGGATCCGAGCGAGCTACGTCGACCTGTGTGATCTCGAGCTCGTCGAGCGCTCGTTCACGGCTCAAACGCGGTTCCTGCTCGTCGAGACTCCGACCAATCCGCTGCAGCGCATCGCGGACTTGCGCGCGCTGTCGACGATTGCGCACGCCCATGGCGCGCTGCTCGTGGTCGACAATTCGTTTCTCTCGCCATGGCTCCAGCAACCACTGGTGCTCGGCGCCGACATCGTCGTGCATTCGGCGACGAAACACCTTTGCGGGCATGGCGACGTGATGGCTGGTGCGCTCGTCGTACGCGACAAGGCGCTCGCGGAGGAAATCGCTTTTCTGCAGAACGCCGAAGGCGCTGCGCTTGCGCCGTTTGACTGCTTCCTGCTGCTGAGAGGCATGAAGACGCTCGGCGTGCGGCTCGATCGAGCTCAACAGAGCGCCGGCCGCGTGGCCGAATTCCTCGCGAACCATCCACGCGTGAAGCGTGTCCACTACGCGGGACTCGGCTCTCACCCCGACCGCGAGCTGCATTTCTCCCAGGCCCGCGGCGCCGGCTCGCTCGTCAGCTTCGAAACCGGCGACGCGGAACTCTCCAAGCAGATCGTCGAGCGCGCCCAGCTCTTCACGATCTCGGTCAGCTTCGGCAGCGTCACCTCGCAGATCAGCCTGCCCTGCCAGATGTCGCACAAGTCCATCCCCTCGAGCGTCCGCGCCGCCCACGCGCTGCCCGACGACCTCGTGCGCATTTCCCTAGGCCTCGAGGACGTCGAGGACCTGCTCGAAGATCTCGACTCGGCTCTCGCAGCTCCTGGCACGAAGGTCGGAAAGGAGCGAGCGATTGGATCAGCCAGTCTTCGGATAGGCTGAACGGACGATGCGCAAGGCGATCGGCATTGGCGCGATTCTCGTCGGGCTGGCGCTCGCCTTCTGGATTTGGCGGAGCCCCGCTGCGGAATCGATCGCGAATCCCGAGGCTGAGCGCTTTCCCGCACAGACCTCGACGCTTCCCGTACCAGGAGATATCGAGACGTCGAGAGTGAAACCGAGTTCCGACACACCGGTGGCGATCACGCCCAGCGAAGCCGCCTCGTTTCCCGACACCAAGCCCAAAGCGGCGCCTTCCGCCGTGATCGTCACGCTCCTCCGCGTTCACGTTCTTACCAAGGAGGACCGCGCCCCGATCGAAGGAATTTCCGGGTCGGTGATCCCCGAAGATCTCCGCGAAACTGTTGCCCTCGAGAACGTTCCGGGCTCTCGCGGCCGAGTCTTTCAATCCGTGACGACGGGCGTGGATGGTTGGATCGAGTTCGAAGTCGAATCTGGGAAGGCCTATTGGGTCCAAGTCGGCAATCCGACGCTGGGTTTCGATGGTGACCAGCAGAAAGTTTCCGCGCTTGCGCCAGGCGAACGGCGCGAGATCGAACTCCTGGTCCCTACCAAGGAGGACGTCGTTCTCTTCGGACGCTTGCTCGATGCCGAGACTTCCAAGCCTGTAGTCGACGGAAGAGTTCTCGTGGAAGGGGGCTGGAACACGGAGTCGCCTGGTTCGGCGGATCCTCAGGAGTTGGGCACGGAAGCCGGGCAAGTCGTGCCCGAGGATGCTTCGATCCACGCCGACGTCAACGGCAGATTCGAACTCCACGGCAAGTCCTGGGAGCACCGTATCGTCGGTGCGACAGCTCCAGCATATGCGCGCACGGTATTCCGCTTGGGGCTTGGATACTCGGACTCGACCCACCCGCTCGAAGTCCGCATGTCTCGATCCGCGACGGTCGACGCTCGAGTCAAGGATGCATCGGGCAGCCCGATCGCGGACGTGACCGTGGATCTGACGACGGATCCGCGCCGACTGCAACAGAACAGCTCCATGCTCGACGCCCATTCGAGCATCGCCCCGAGCTGGTCTGCGACGACCGATGCACGCGGCGAGGTCAGCATCGCGGAGCTACCGCCGAACGCTCCCCTGAAAGTGACCCTGCGGAAGCAGGGCCTCTCGCCCAGAAATCAAGCGGATCCCCTCGTGCTCTCCCCGGGCGAACGGCGGTCGATCGAGATCGCATGGGAAGCTGGCGGCGTGCTTCAGGGTCGAGTGCTCGATGGAAAAGGCGAACCTGTCTCGAATCAGCTGCTGTGGCGTCTTGCCAGTGAAAGACCGAATCCGATGCCCACGATGTTCGAGAGATACCAGCAGCCGATGGCGACGACCCGCACGGACTCACAAGGACAATTCCGGTTCGAGGACGTCGCCACGGGCGACTGGCTCGTCGGAATTGCCCCGGACGAATCGTCGGAGTTTCCTCCTTATGCAGAGCCCGTCGCCGTGCGAACCGAGGGCGAGGTCGTCGAGCTGATCTTGCGGGTGGATGCGCGCCTCTTCGTGCGAGGCATGGTGACCGACCCAGCCGGGCAGCCGATTCCCGCGAGCTTCGTCGGCGGACACCTCGAGAACTCCTGGATCTGGATCCAGGCGGAGACCGATGCCTCCGGCAACTTCGAGTTAGGTCCCCTGCCCCGGGGGGACTGGATCCTCGAGGCGAGAGGGCGCGGCGAAAAATACGCTGCATCCTTGCCGGCCCGCGCGGCGGCGGGAGCGGAGGGCGTCGACTTGCAGCTGCGCCTGGGGGCCTCGATCGCGGGGCGGGTCGTGGACGGAACAACTCTCGCTTCCGCGGAATGTCGCCTGATCCTGTCGAGACCCGACCTGCCGGATGGAAACTGGGTGATGACGTCGTCGAGAGACGGAGCGATCCATTTCGTGGGCCTGCTCCCCGGAAGTTACCTCGTTTCGGCGCGCGACGGCGGTGGCTCGATCGGAATGAGTCGCTTGATCCGAGTCGCGGAGGGTGAGGCCGTCGAGGGTGTCGAGATCAAGCTCGAGCGCGGCGCGAAGCTCAGGCTGCGATACGCAGGCGAGGTGAAACGCGGCGGCTATGTCCTGTTCGCGGCTGGACTGCCCATCAACTTCAACAGGTTGGAGAGTGGCATGAGCGCGGAAGAGACCGTGCCCGCAGGCACGATCGATGTGCGTTGGAGCACGCCAATGTCTCCGCTCACGAAAACGCAGACGCTCACGATCGCCGTCGGGGAAGAGCGCGAGCTCGTCTGGGACGGCAAGCC
>DATHET010000259.1:0-9260 GCA_035490315.1 Planctomycetota bacterium | reverse complement strand
AGCTCGTCGAGGGCCTCAAGGAGCGCAAGCCGAACCTGGTCTTCAACCTGATGGAGACCTTCGGGAAGACCCAGCTCGGCTCGATCGGCGTGGTCGGCGTGCTCGACCTCCTGGGGCTGCCCTACACCGGCGGCGGGCCGGGCGAGTTCTATCTGCAGGAGGACAAGGGCATCACGAAGAAGATCCTCGCCTACGAGAAGATCCTCTACCCCGATTACGCGGTGATCCCGGTCGACGCGGAATCGAAGACCGCCGACAACCTGCGCTACCCGATGTTCCTCAAGCCGCTGCGCATGGACGCGTCGATCGGCATCAGCGCGAAGTCGATCGTGCGCAACAAGAAGGAATTGACGGAGCGCATCAACGCGATCCACAAGCTCAAGGACTCCGCGCTCGCGGAGGAATACATCGAAGGTCGCGAGTTCTTCGTCGGGCTGCTTGGCAACAATGCGCCGCAGATCCTGCCGGTGCTCGAGGTGGATTTTTCTGGCATGCCCGAGGGCGCGCCGAACATCCTCGACGCGAAGGCGAAGTGGGACACGGAGAGCGCGGAGTACAAGGGATCGAAGGTCGTGCTGGCGCAGATCGACGCGGCGTTGACGGAAAAGATCCAGGCGATCGCGCTCGAGGCGTACAAGGCGCTGAGAGTGCGTGATTACGGGCGCGTTGATTTGCGGATGGACGAAGCGGGGAATGTGTACGTGATCGAAGTCAATGCGAGCTGTTACCTCGAGCGCAGCAGCGAGCTGGCGATGGCGGCGAAGGCCGCGGGGATCGAGTACGAAGATCTGCTCGAGCGGATCGTGCAGCTGGCGCTCGAGCGGAGGCGCTGAGCCCTCACGCTGCGCGATACCGGAGTACAGATTGCGGTCCGTGACGGGAAGGAACCGTTGTTCCTGATGGCCCTGTGTCAGCCGTCGCGGTTAGAACGGTTCGTTCGAAGGAGAATCTGGCACTCTTCGGCACGAAAGGAGTCGACTGGACCATTGATCTCCGGAGTCGCTAGCAGGAAAAGCATTGTGGCGATCTGTTCGCCGTAGCTGGTCTCGTAGACCGTGCACTCGCCCTCGAGGAGGCCAGCGATGCGTGTGAGCGAAGAGGCGTCCAGTGCGCCTTCCTGAAATCGATCGAGCAAGCGACTGAGGGCGAGTCGAGAGACTCCAACTTCCGCATCGCCCCTGCACAGAGCATCGGTTTCTTCGGGAGTCTCATCGCCAGAGAACTGTTTCATGGGGCGGACAAGTATCCGCGGGAGCCTCTCCGAGGACCTCGAACTCCCACGACGCGGATTCTCGAATCCGAAAGAGTGCGAATCACAAGACGAGTTCCATCTCGTCGTTCCTCAGGCGGAATCCCTGAGAAGCGTAGACGCGCCGGCCTTTTTCGGTCGCGTGCAAGCGGATGCGCGCGAGACCGCGCTGGCGGGCGGCTTCGAGTGACGCGCTCATGAGCGCCGTCGCGACGCCGCGGCCGCGCCACTCGGGCTCGGTGTAGACGCCGACGACGTAGCCCTCGACGCCAGCGTGATTCTGCGGCGACGGCAGTCGCGCGAAGAAGAGCAGCGTGAGCCCGCCGACCAGCGCGCCATCGTCCGTCTCGGCAACCCACGCGATGCCGCTGGATGCGTCGTACATTGCCTCGAATCCACCGTGGCAGGCCTGCAGGAACTGACCCGCTTCGCTGGGCACGACGGCGCCGAGCTCGAGGAACAACGCAACGCGCAGTGCGCTGAGGGCAGGAATGTCCGCACGCGTCGCCAATCGGATGCGCGGCTTCGCTTTCGAGCTCGATTCCGGGGCCGTCACGCCTCGCAATCTACTTTTTCGCGCGCCGCTCGGGCAGACCACACCCGCTCCACGCTGCGACCACCGCCGCCGAGCCGAACTCAGGGCATGTACGTCCCACGGTGCACATGGTTCATCGCCAGCGCCGTGACGAATGTCGTGATCGCAATCGACAGCGGCCCTTCCTTGTCCGCCGGATAGACCTGCTGCAATTCCTCCGCGCGCGTCGCGAGATGTCGCACCAAGGCCCGCGTCCGCTCCGGGAAGTGCCCCGTCCACAGATACACGTTCGACACGAGCTCCCGCTCCATGTTACGCAGCAACGTCCAAGCCGGCTTGCGCGCGACTCCCGGCTCGCTCTCGGGCGAGCCCATGTCCTCGAAGATTGCCGTCAGCGCGCCCTCGAGGCCCGGCGGCAGGCCGTCCTCGCTCTTGTCGAGCTGGCTGTAGTACTCCTGCAGCGAGATCGAGAGCTCCCCCACCTCCTCGTCGCGCTCCTGCACGACCACGATCGGCGGCTGGTCGCGCAGCGTGCCGAGCAGCCGATCGCAATACTCGAGCTTGGCCAGCGCCGTCGGCCAGGTGCGGTAGCTCTTGCGCCAGTCCTTGCCGGGCGTCATCCAGACCGCGAAGGTCTCGGCCCAGTCCTCGTCGGGGTGCTTCTGCGCGTACCAGCCGGGCAGGTGGCGCACGAAGCGGCGGCTGAAGGGCTTGGGGCTGTATTCCTCGACGTAGGGTTGGGTGATCGAGCCGAACTGGCGCACCCATTCCTCCATTTCGAACAGGTGGTAGGCGTAGTTGACGACGTGGCCGAACTCGTGGCGCAGGTAGCGCAGGGTCTCGGCGCGGCCGGCGCCTTCGAGGTGGCCGACCTGTTCGACCTGGAGGGCTTCCAGCTCGGGGCGAGCGAGGTAGAACGGCAGGGCGATGCTCTGGCTGCCGAAGACCACTCCCCACTCGGTCGACAGGTAGAAGGTGGGCTTGAGGTGAGCCAGCTGGAGCGCGGTGACTTCAGCCTGGAACTCCGCGATCAAGGGCTCGAGGCGGGTGCCCTCGATCGAAAGTCCGAGGTCACGGATCCGCTCCGTGCGCAGGTTGGCTTCCTGGAATCGAGCTTGGGGATCGGCCATGGCGCAGCGGCGAGCCCCCCACGCTAGACCAGTGACTCCGGTTCCTCCACCAGACGGCCTGAAAAGCGGAAAAACAGGCCTTTTTCGCGATTCCGAGGGGGTCGGGAGGGTGCGTGGAATCGGCGAATTCGACTGGTGTCGGGGGGGTTTCGGGGTACGGAGCCAGGTGAATTCGTCGGGAGTCGTGCGGGCATCCGGGCGCCGCTTTCGCGCCGCCCGGATGCCCGCACGACTCCGGACGAATTCACCTGGCTCCGTACCTTCGCTTGCCTGTGCCGGCGCGCGGCGCGAAGCTCTCCGGATGGCGCAGCGAGGATCGATCGCGAAGAAGCTCGTCCTGGCGATCGGGTGCGCTGTCCTCGCCTTGGTCGGCGCCGAGCTGTGGTTTCGCTTCGGCCATCCGCTCGAGTTCATGCGGATCCGGGCCATGGATGCCGAGGCGCGAGGTGGGTGGTACGGGTTGATCCATCGCCGCTCCAGCGTGCCGGGTCTGGCTTATGAGCTCGTCCCGGGCCTCGACCAGGAGGCGGTGGGCGTGCACGTGGCGACCAACTCGCTGGGCATGCGCGACGCCGAGCCCCTGACGCGGTCCACGCCCGGGTTGTTCAGGATCCTCGCGATCGGGGATTCCGTGACCTTCGGGTACCGCGTGGCCGAGGACCAGGGCTTCTGCTCGGTCCTCGAGCACGGGCTTGCGAGCGAGCCGCCCGCGGCGCGGCGCTTCGAGGTGCTCGACACCGGGGTCTCGGGGTACTCGTCGAAGGACGAGGCGGCGGCCTTCGAAGGCAAGTGGCTGGCGCTTGAGCCGGACCTCGTCCTGCTCTGCTACTGCATGAACGATCCCGAGTTCGAAGCGCGCCAGCCGCTGCAGCGCTACTTCGTCGAGCCGCACTGGTGGCAGCACTCGAGCCTGCTGCGCTACCTCGTGCAGCGCCGCGAAGGTCGCAAGGTCCGCGAGCTCGGTGGCGGGAATTACTTCCGCTATCTGCACGCGCCATCGGAGCCGTCGTGGAAGAGCGTCGAAGCAGCTTTTGCGCGGATCGGCGAGCGGGCGCGGGAAAAGCACATCCGGCTCGTGCTGGCGATCTTTCCGATGTTCTCGCCCGACCCTTGGAAGGACTATCCGTTCCGCGAGCAGCACGGCCAGGTCGCGCGGGAGGGTGAGCGCGATGGCTTCCTGGTGCTCGATCTGCTGCCGAGGTTCGAGCGCGAGGAACCGAAGAGTCTCTTGATCGATCTGGACGATTCGCATCCCAATCCGGGAGGCCATCGGATCGCGGCGGAGGAGATCGAGCGATTCATAGTCGAGCACTGGGGAGAACTCGCAGCGGGACAGTGAGTCCGGGATCGGTACCCGGTATTCCACCACCATCCTGAACACGCGATACGTATCGAGCGTGTTCAGGATGGTGGTGGAATACCGGGTACCGATCTCGAGGGTCAGCTGGCGGTCCAGCAACTTCTCGAAGTTTTTTGTCGGAGCGCGGGGTCGGCGGTCACTCACCGGTGCCTGGGAGCTCGGATCGTCCGGAAGTCGGACGGGCGTCTCCCCCCACCCAGACCAACGGATCCAAGGCTCTCCTCCGATGATCACCCGCAATCAAACCCTGCGTGCCGGCCTCGTGCTCGGCTTCACCCTCTTCGCGGCTGAGCGCTCGTTCGCTCAAAAACAGATCACCTTCTCCGTCGACTGGCAGGGCCCGATGGTCGGCCAGGCCGACACGACCTACGCCTTCCCGATCACGGAGGGCGACACGCTGCTGCCCGCCGCGGGCGTGCCGATGTTCGGGCCGCTGATGATTCCGGGCAACGGGGTGAGCGCCGGCGTCATTCCGAACGTCGGCCTCGGGCTCTGGGGTCACATGCCCTGCGCCGGCCACCCCGGCGGCTCGCCCTGCATCGTCGAGGTCGACGCCCTGTCCTACGGCAACGAGCCGAAGACGGGCCCCGGCGCTCCGCTGATGAACAACCTGGCCTTCTCCGTCGATCGCCAGGCGCGCGGGGCCTTCTCGACCGCCTTCCCCGACGTCATGAGCGAAGCCCTCGTCGGCGACGCGGCCGGCGACATGTTCATCGACCTCGGTCTCGGAGTCGGACCGCTCGCGCCTTTCACGGCGATCACGCCCGGCAACATCGGCGTGGTCGACGGCGACGGAATGGTCTCGGGCTCGGGTGCTGTCTACAAAGGCATCGGCCTCGCCGAGCCCTCCTGCGCCACCTGCCTGCCGCCGAACACCGGCGACAACCTCGACGCCTTCGCGACTCGCGCGGGTTCCGCCACTTTCCCGGTGGGCGGCGTCTACTTCTCGCTCGACGACAATTTCGTCGATCCGATGCTCGGCGTGTTCAACACGGGCTCGGCCCAGGCTCATGGCTTCTTCGGCGGTGACGTCCTGTACTCCGCAACCCCCGGTGGGCCGCCGGTGCTCTACGCCGCGGCGGGACAGCTCGGCCTGAACCTCACGGGCAACCTCGACGACCTCGACGCCCTGATCCTGCACGAGAACGGCACGCCGGGTTATCAGCCTTCGCTGACTCCCAATGACTGGATGGGCGGAGCGACGGACATGCTGCTGTTCAGCGTGCGCCGCGGGTCCTTCCTGATCGGCCGGCCGGACAGCATCTTCGGGATTCCTATCACCGAGGGCGACGTCCTGACGACGCCGCTCTTCGGCAGCCCGAATCCCAATCCGGGCATCTACATCGCGGCGGAGAACCTGGGTCTCGCCGGACGCGTCGCGGGTCTGGTCAACGACGATCTCGATGCGCTCGACTTGCTCTCCGGCCCGATCAACGACTGCAATGGCAACGGCGTCGACGACGCGATCGACATCTCGACTGCGAGCTCGTGGGACATCAACGCCAACGGTGTGCCGGATGAATGCGAGGCCTTGACTCGCGGCTTCTGCTACTGCGCCATCCCGTCGGTCGCGCCCTGTGCGAACTTCTATCCTCCGGGCGGCTGCCTGAACTCGGGCGGAGTCGGCGCGATCATGTCGGCTACCGGGACGACCAGCGTCACGAACGACAACCTGGTGCTGACCACGGTTCAAGTGCCGCCGAACAAGCCGGGCCAGCTCCTGATGAGCAAGAACACGAACGGCGGAGTGCCCTTCATGGACGGCATCCTGTGCCTGAAGAATCCGCAGATCTTCCGCTTCGCCGCGCAGAACTCGGGCGGGTCGGGCACCTTCACCTACGGACCCGGTCTGGTCAGCTACTGCTTCGGAAACTTCGGGCCGCCAGGCTGGATCTTCTCGGGCTCGACCTGGAACTTCCAGATGTGGTACCGGGATCCCTTCGGTCCTTGCGGGCAGGGCTCGAACGTCTCGAACGCGATCCAGGCGCAGTTCACGCCCTGAACGAGCGGGAATCCGAGGGATGAGAGAGGACCGCGGTGCGACGAGAAGTCGCACTGCGGTCTTTTCGTGAATTGACTCGGTGTGCGCGAACCAGATGCGGGATGTTCCGGCACGGAGTCAGGTGAATTCGTACGCTAGATGCTGACTTTCCACGCGAGCGCGAATCCGTCATCCGTGATCACCGGCGCAAGGCTCCAGTCGAACGTCTTGGGCCGCGAAAAAATCGTGCGGTCAGACGCGCTCTCGCGCGGATAGTGCGCGTTGTAGACCCAATGAGTCAGGAACATCCCCAGCGCGACCCCAGCCGCGACATCCGTGGCCCAATGCCTCTGGCCCTCGACGCGATCGACTGCGACATACAGCGCGGGCACGAAAAAGAGATAACCGAGGCGGCTGCCCGTGCCCGCTTCGATCTCGCGCGCGAGCAGAGTCGCGCCTGCCGCGGCGAAAGACGTGTGTCCTGACGGAAAGGAATCGCGGCTCGCGCTGTTGCCCGGACGGCGGCGATTGGTCGTGCGCTTGAGCAGCTCGGTCGCGCCGGATGTGAGCAGCAGTGCCTCGGAAGCGATTTCGAACGAGCGTCCTGCATCGCCCTGCGCCCATTCGACGGCTCCCACGAGCAGCGGAGTGAAGCCCAGGACGGTGCTGACCACGTCGCCGGAAAACGTGTCGCCACCGGTCAGATACTGATGCTGCGAATCCTCGGTGAAGTCCGCATCGACGAAGATCAAACCCGCGGTCAACGCGGCCAGGCCGACTTCGGGCACCCATTGCGCCGGATCTTCCGCGTGGCGCTGCAGTCCATGCGACCACACGGAAGTGTCGAAGTGTCGCTGATATCTCTCGGGCCCGGAGCAGGCAGCGCATGCAAGCGCGAGGGCGAGAAAAGCGACGGTCTTCCGATTCATTCGCGGATCATAGGGGCGGATTCGCTCGATCATCGAACGATCACGGTCGTGTCGGATCGACGATTTCGTCGCGTGTTTGCGCTGCTGGGATCGTGTCGAATCACGTGCATCGCCGATGCAGCTCGTATCGCGAGTGACTGCTTACGCGAGCGTGCGCGGACCATCGCGGGGAGCACGCGAAAGTCGAGCGAGTCTCCACGAGTCGAGGCACCAGTGCGGGCGATCGATGCAAACCGTCCTCCGGCGGCCGTCACGGCCACATCATTCGTCCCGCTCTGCGCCAACCAGTAGACTCGCGTCTCGCATGAGCTTCCAACGCCAGGTCGACAGCAAGACGGGCCACGCCTACCTGGCGGTGAAGAACCGCGGGCGGGCGCTGCTGCTCGATCCGCTGACCAACAAGGGCACGGGTTTTCCGCGCGAGGAACGCGAGGAGTTTGGCTTGGACGGCCTGCTGCCGCCGAACATCTGCTCGATGGCCGAGCAATTGGAGCGGGCCTACGAGAACAACCGCTCGAACATGGCGCCGCTGGCTCGCTACGTGCACATGGCGACGCTGCAGGATCGCAACGAGGTCCTGTTCTATCGCCTCGCGCTCGAGCACATCGACGAGATGATGCCGATCCTCTACACGCCGACCGTCGGCGAGGCCTGCCAGCGCTTCTCCCACCTGTACCGCCAGGCGCGCGGCATTTTCATCGACTGGAATCAGCGCGGACGCATCGCTCAACTGCTGCGCAATTCGCAGATGCACGACGTCTCGGTGGTCGTGGTGACCGACGGCGAGCGCATCCTCGGCCTCGGCGATCAGGGCGTCGGCGGGATGGGCATTCCGATCGGCAAGCTCGCGCTGTACACGCTGTGCGCGGGACTTCCGCCGCAGACCACGATCCCGGTGATGCTCGACGTCGGCACTGACAACGCGGAGCTGCTCGCCGATCCCATGTACATCGGCCTGCGGCGACGGCGCGTGCGCGGACCGGAGTACCAGGCCTTCATCGACGAATTCGTCGGCGCGGTGGCGCAGGTCTTTCCCGGGGCGGTGCTGCAATGGGAGGACTTTCTCAAGGAAAACGCGATGAAGCAGCTCGAGCGCTTCCGCGAGCGCATCACCTCGTTCAACGACGACATCCAGGGCACGGCGGCGGTGACGATCGCGGGCTTGTTCGCGGCTTTGCGCCTGACGGGCGGGAAGCTCGCCGATCAGCGACTCCTGTTCGGCGGCGCGGGAGCTTCGGGTCAGGGCATCGCCGCGCTGTTCGTCGACGCGCTGGTCGATGAAGGCATGTCGCGGGAAGCGGCTCGCAAACGTGTCTTGATGGTCGATCGCTCAGGGCTCGTGCTGCGCGACCGCGCCGGGCTCGAGGGCTTCAAGGCGGCGCTCGCGCGCGATCCGATCGAGGTGAGCGACTGGAAAGTGGCCGATCCCAAGCGCATCAGCCTGGTCGAAACGATCGAGAACGCGCGGCCGACGATGTTGATCGGAACTTCCGCGACGCCGGGATTCTTCGACGAAACGGTGGTGCGCGCGATGGCGCGTCACAACCAGCGGCCGGTGATCTTTCCGCTTTCCAATCCGACGTCGAAGGCTGAGTGCACGCCGGAGGATGCCCTGCGCTGGAGCGACGGGCGCGCGCTGATTGCGACGGGAAGCCCGTTTGCGCCGGTCGAGTTCGGTGGCCGCCGACATCGCATCGGTCAGTGCAACAACTCGTTCATTTTCCCTGGCATCGGGCTAGGCGCGTGGGTCGGCAAGCTCTCGCGCATCACGAACGGGATGTTCCTCGACGCGGCGCGCACACTCGCTGGCAAGCTCGGGGCCGGGGACCTCGCGGAGAGCGCGTTGTTCCCGCTGTTGTCGGGTGTGCGCGAAATCTCGCACGAGATCGCCTGCGCGGTGATCCGCCGCGGCGTGCGCGAGGGCTTTGCCAAAGCGGAATTGCTCGACGGTCTCGAGCAGCGCGTGCGCGACGCAATGTGGTATCCCGAGTACCTGCCGTTTCGCGCGGAGTAGACGTCGTGTACGGAGTCAGGTGAATTCGTCCGGAGTCGTGCGGGCATCCCGCGCGCCGCGTA
>DATHET010000258.1:0-14395 GCA_035490315.1 Planctomycetota bacterium | reverse complement strand
CAGGCCGACGCGAAGAGCGAAACGACGCGCGAGGCGACCGAAGCTCCGGAGGTGGAGGAGGACTACGAAATCGAGTCCGCCGACGGCTCCGTGATCGGGCCTCGAGCAGCGCGTGCAGCGCGTCCTCTTGCTTGCGCCCAGGGTCGCGTCGTCGATGACCACGAAAGCCCTCTGGCTGGAGCGCGAGTCCTCGCCTCGCTCCGCGACACCCGCGCAGGCGCCTTGTTGGATGCACCCGCGAACCAGGGATACGTGCGCGAAGTCGAGACCGATGCGGCCGGACGCTTCAGCCTGCCCGACCTCGACATCGGGCAGCTGCGCATCGCCGTGCGCGCCGGCGGATTCGCGCCGCTCGATCTGCGGCCGCTCCATCTCGTCCTCGGCGCGCCCCTGGAACTCGGCGACTTGCACCTCGCGCGCGGTGTCGTGCTCGCCGGCGTGGTCCTGGACTCGGTGGGACATCCGGTCGTCGAGGCGGCGATCTTCCAGGTCAGCGCGCCGCTCTTCGGCCCGGTGCGGGCTCTCGGGACCTTGCCGGCATCGCCTCTGGGCACGAGCCAGGCGGAAGGTCGCTTCGAGCTGGCTGCGATCGCGCCCGCCGCCTGGACACTCCTGGTGCGCCACCCCGACTTCCCCGACGCATTCTTCGACGGCGAGTGCAGCGCGAAGGACTCGCGCGTCGACGACTTGAAGCTGGTCCTCGCGCCGGGCGAGAGCATCTCCGGGAGCATCGCCGCCTTCGACGCCGACACCACGCCGGCGCTGAAGGTCGTGTCCGTTCCGGATGCAGGCCTGACCCAGTTCCGCCAGTCCAAGCCCGATGGCGCGAGTCGAGCCTGGCTCGCGGGCGTGCGCAGCACCGTGGTCGACAAGGAAGGCCATTTCGAATTGCGCGGGCTCGAGCCGGGTTCCGTGCAGTCCCTGCGCGCGGTGCGCGCCGATGCGGGCGCGGAAGCTTCCGCGGGCGACGAGCTCGACGACGCCTGGGCTCCCCTGGCCTTCGCGCGCGCCGGCGACAAGAAGGTCGAGCTGGTCTATCGCCCGGGCGGCAGCCTCGTTTTTCAGGTCGTCAATCGCGCGAGCGGCGCGCCGATCGAGCGCATGCGGATCTCGCTCAGCGGATTGCTGCCCCAGGGTCCCTTGACGAAATCAGGCACGCCGCGGATGCACTTCCCAGCCGGCGCGGTCACGATGCTCGATCTGCGCGCCTTGAGCTCCGGAGGGAGCTCCGCGCGCGCCGTGCGATCGCAGACGAGCTGCGCCGCGGGAGTCAGGATCGAGGCAGTCGGGTACATGCCGCTCGACGAACGCTTCGAGATCGAGCCCCGGGAACAAGTGGACCTCGGCATCCTGCAGCTGACGCCGCTGCCGATGCTCGCGGTCCGCGTGGAAGATGCGGCGGATTCGAAACCGCTCAGCGGCGCAAGCGTCGCCTTGTCCGCGCGCTGGCCGGATCCCGTGCGGCCCGGACGCTACTACTCGAGCGGGATCACCGGCAGCGGCGGAATCGCGCGCCTGACCAGCCTGACGACCAGCGATGCCCTGGTCAGCGTCTCGCGCGAGGGCTACGCGCCGCTGTCGCAATTCCCCGCCTGCGGCGTGCCGCTCGAAGAGACGCCGTCGATCGTGATCGGCCTGATCCGCGGCGCGCGCATCGCCGTCACGGTGCGCGACTCGCTCGGCGACTTCGTGTCCTCGGCTTCTGTCACGCTTCTGAAGTTGCCACTGCTCGTGGATGACAACTTCAGTCGGAGCGCGCTCACGAGCCCGGCCGGGATCGCGCACTTCGTCGATCTGCCCGGCGGCAGCTACGAGATCAGCGTGTCGCTCCGCGATGGATTCGGCAAACCCTTCAGGGACGCGAAGTTCGCCGAGCTGCCTCCGAGGGTCTCGGTCTCGGACGCCGACGAAGCGGCGACCGAGGTCCAGGTCGCAGCCCTGTGCTCGCTCCGCGGCAAGCTCGGGTGCGCGGGCGAGCCCCTTTCGGGCGCCGTGATTTCCTTCGGACCCGGGGGAGGCTTCGGCGACTTCGGCCGCGGCATGGAGAGTTTCTCGAGCGCTCCGAAGCTGCGCACGGGCGGGGGCGGCGAATTCGGCCCGGCTCTGCTCGCCGCCGGGGACTACACATTGTTGATCGAGCACGAGGGGCTCGGCTTCTGCACGCGACGCAGCGTGTCGGTGAAGGATCGCGAGACGGAGATCGAGATCGACGTCGGGGACACGGTCCTCACCGGCCGCGTGTTCGACACCAGGGGGGATGCCGTCGCAGGCGCGCTCGTCCGCTTGTACGCGTCGAGCGGGCGCCCCGTGGATCGGCCTTCTCGCCGCAGGGGAGTCTCGCTCCAGCTCCGAGTCGCGCCCGCACCGCTCAGCCAGGTCCTCACCGATGCTCGCGGCGCCTTCCGCCTGGGCGTCGTGCCGCCGGGGGCCGAGCTGCTCTTGACCTTCGACGAAGGTCAGCGGACGGACTCGACGATCGTGAGACCGCTGCGCGCCGGGGATCTACGCGAGCACGTCGAGGGCCATCTCGAGGAGCGCGGCAGCCTGGAGCTCACGCTGAAAAATTCCGCACCCGATCGCCGTCGCGCGATCTTCTGCTTCGACCTCGACCTGTCGGAGGGGATGGGGGCACAGGGCTTCGTGATCAGCGACGAGCGACGGGTCCGCTTCGACGGCCTGGCGCCGGGACGGGCCCTGGTCCTGAGCTACGAGATCGACCCGCTGGACAGGATCCAGGGCTACCTCGACGAGCTGAACGCGACCGTGGAGCCGGGCAAGCTCGCCAGCGTCGCTTCCAAGCGCTGATTCCATCCGCATCGCAGCTCGGGGGAATCCGCGGGCCGGTCATTCGTCCGCTTGCGCTGAGCTCACCGTCCCTGGCACGCTGCCCCCGGCGTCCACCGCCCCTCCATGTCCGGCCGTCGAACGATTTTCTCCCTGTGTGCCATCGCCCTGCTGATCGCGGGAGGCGTGTGGTTCCTGAAGTTCCGCACGCCTGGGCCGGCCGTGGCTCCGGGCACCGGCGGCGTGTCCGCGCCGCAAGATGCTTCCGAGCGCGTCGCCGTGACACGGCCGGAGGACGCAGGCAACCAGGTCGAGCCCGCGGACGATTCCGTCCGCGACATCGCGGCCCCCGCGGTCACCGCGCGCGACCTCGACGACCTGACCCTCGACAGCCTGCTTGCGATCGACGAGGGGCCGCGCACGAAGATCACCGGCCGCGTGGTCGACCCGGAGGGGAAGCCGCTCGCCGATCCCGCGACGGTGCTCGCTTCGACGCTGCGCACTCTTTCCGGCGCCCTGCTCGATGCGCCCGTCAACCGGGATCGCGTGCAGAGCGGCGCGACGGATGCGTCGGGACGCTTCGAGCTGGGGCAGCTGGATCCCGGCATGCTGCGGGTCGCAGTTCGCGCGCCTGGTTTCGCGCCGCTCGACGCGCCGGAGATCAGTCTGCCCGCGGGCCTGGTCTTCGATGTCGGCGAGCTGCGGCTCGAACGGGGCGTGATCCTCTCCGGGCGCGTGCTCGATCCCGATCTGCGCCCAGTGGCGAACGCGTCGATTTCTCTGGTCAGCGCGCCTCTGCTCGGACCCGTCCATCGCCTCGGAGCCTTCGCGGAACCGACGCTGGGCGAGAGCGACGAGGCTGGCGGCTTCGAGCTCTCCTGCGTCGCGCCGGGCAAGCTCACCCTGCGCGTCCAGCACCAGGATTTTCCCGATGCCCTGTTCGAGACCGAGTGCAGCGCCGACGAGTCGCGCGTCGACGGCCTCGAGTTCGTGCTTGCGCGTCCGGCTTGGATCAGCGGGGACATCGTCGACTTCGACTCGGCCGCGATGAGCGACCTGGTAGTGACCGCGACACCGCTCGACGGGCTGAAGCTCTTCGAGCTCTCCAAGCCCGAGGGCGCGAGCCTCGAATGGCTCGCCGGAACACGCTCGGAGCCGGTCGATGAGTACGGACGCTTCGCGGTCGGCGGGCTCGATCCCGGCCGCACCTATTCGCTGCGCGCGAGCCGCAAGGCCGTGCGCGCCGCGGCTGCCGAGGAAGAGATCCAGGATCGCTGGGCTCCGCCGACCGTAGCTCCGGCGGGAGCGTTGGGCGTGAAAGTCTGCTATCGCCCAGGCTCGCGCCTCGACTTCGAGGTGGTCGATCGCAGCGGCGAGCCGATCGAGCGCTTGTCCATCCGCCTGGTCGGCATGCTCCCCCCGATTCCCCTGGACGAACGCGGCAAGCCGCGCACGGTCTTCCCCGGCGGCGTGGTCTCGCTGGTCGACCTGCGCGCCAGCGGGGCCGCGGAAGCCTTCGAGCCCGGGCCTGAGCGCGACGAGCAGGCGAAGCTGGGCTTGACCATCGAGTCTCCGGGCCACGACAGCCGCACCCTCGACGGCCTCCGGCTCGAGCCCGGCCAGCGCATCGCGCTCGGGATGGTCCGGCTCGACACCCTCTCGGTGCTCCAGGTGCGGGTGCTCGAGGCGGCGACTCGCGCGCCTCTCGTTGGCGCGCGCGTGGTGCTCACCGCCGATCAGCCCGAGCGATACGCGGGCCGCAAGAGCTCGGTGGCGATGACCCAGGCCAAGGGGCTGGCGCTCCTGACCGCCCTGCCCACGCCGTCGAGCACGCTCACGATCACCTGCGATGGCTTCGCTCCGCTGACGGTCGCCGCGCCGCCGAGCGTGAACGACTCGAGCCAGCCGGTTGAAGTCTCGCTCTCGCGCTCCGCGCGCCTCAGCGCGAGGGTTCGCGACACGCGCGGTGCGAAGATCGCCGCGGCGGCGGTCGTGCTCCGGAACACGCCAGGTCCTGCTCGCGCGGCGTGGAGCCGGATGCAGCGCACCGACTCCCAGGGCACGACGGTCTTCAGCGACATGCCCGATGGCGATTTCACGATCGCGGTCCAGCCCGGCAGCGGCCTGGGCTACGACGCCGCGGCTTACGGGATCGGCGCGTCGGCGCGCAGCTTGAGGATCCAGGCCGGCGACGAGCTCGACGTCGAGCTCGAGCTCCCCGCGCTGTCGTCCCTGTCCGGAAGCCTCTGGCGCGGACGCGAGCCCCTGGCGGGGGCGACGATTTCCTTCTCTTCCAGCCGTTTCGCCTTCCGCGACATCGGCACGGATCTCGAGCAGTTCCTGAGCGCGCCGCGTCTGGAGAGCGACGCGAACGGCGAGTTCAAGGCCGCGGAGCTCTCACCCGGCGACTGGACGCTCCTGATCGAGCAGCCCCGTTCGAGCCTGCGCTCGCGGCGCGTGGTGCACGTCGAGAAACTCCCGACCAGCGTGATCATCGACGTCGACGACACGCAGATCACCGGTCGCGTGCTGGATCAGCGCGCACAGCCCGTGGCCGACGCAGCGGTCCAGCTCTTCGCGGATCGGCCAGGACGTCGCACCGACATCCGTCCCAGCGTCGGCGACTTCCTCGTGCCGCAGGACGACCTGCGCCGGCCCGTCGCGGCGACGAGCACCGATGCGGAAGGCTTCTACCGCCTGGGCAGCGTGCCGCCGGGCGTGCCGCTCGAGGTGTTCTTCTCGCGCGGGAAACGCGCCGCGTCCTACCCGCGCGTCAACGTGCCCCAGGGCAGCGTGCTCGAGAATCTCAATGCGCGCCTTCCCGACGGCGGCGCTCTGGAGATCGTCCTCGTTGCCCCGATTCCGCCGCACGGGCTGCACTACGGAGTGCGGATCTCGGCGATGACCCAGCCCGAGGGCCTGACACTCGACGGAGCGCTGTTCGACGGCAACAACCGCGCGCACTTCGACGATCTTCCGCCGGGAGAATGGGTCGTCATGGTCTTTGCGCTCGACCCGGCCGAGCAGGTCGTCGAGCGCAGGGAGCCGCAGCTGGTCGGCGTGAAATCGAACCAGCTGACCGAATTCAGCGTGGGCTGGTGATCACTGCGGCGCGTCCGCCGGCAATCGGTACCGGCGAGCCTCGTAGAGCTCGTAAGCCGTCTGGAAAACGGCCGTGGCGTCCAGCTCGAGCTCCTGCATCGACGCCGTCCTGTCCTGCTCCGCGATGCGCGTGAGCTGATCCGAATCGCGCCCGCTGCGCGAGTAGTAGTAGACCCGCTTGCGCAGGCCGAGCACGACCAGCGAATTGTCGGTGAGCATGCCGACGTCGCGGTTGTGCTGCACGAAGGCGCGGCCGCCGTCCGCGGGCTTGTCGAGCAGGTTCAGGCCGAGGAAAGGCCCGCGCAGGTTGATCCCGGCGAGGGCGAACAAGGTCGGCGCCAGGTCGATCTGCGAGCACAGGCGCTCGAGCCTCTGCCCCTGCCAGCGTCCCTGAGGCGTGATGAACAAGGCCGGGATCCTGTAGCTCGGCGTGGGGATCTCCTCCGAGCCGTAGACGCGCGCGCCGTGGTCCGCGACGACCAGCACCACCGTGTGCTCGAGCAGGCCGCGCTCGCGCGCCATGTCCAGGTAGCGCCCGATGCACCAGTCCGAGTAGCGCACGGCGTCGAGACGGCCGGGCTTCTTGCTCGTATCCCGCGGAACGCGGCCGTCCGGCACGCGGTAGGGCTTGTGGTTCGAGGCGGACATCACCGTGCCGAAGAAGGGCGCGCCGCTTTTCGCGGCCTGCACCTGCCGTTCGAGCAGAGCATCGAAGACGTATTCGTCGGCCACGCCCCAGATCGTGCGGAAGGCATCGTCGGGATAGTCGGGCTGCTCGACGAACTCGTTCCAGCCGTTGGCCTGCATGAACGGCTTCATGTTGTCGAAGACGCCGTAGCCGCCGTAGAGGAAGCTCGTGTGATACCCGCGAGCCGCGAACACGCGCGCGGCGGTGGCGACGTCTTCCGAGCGCGGGCGCTTGACGATCGAATCGCCCGGCAGGGGCACGAATCCCGCGAGCACGGCTTCCAAGCCGCGCACGGTGCGATTGCCGGTCGCTGTCAAGTTGGTGAGCAGCAGTCCTGCCTGGGACCAGCGATCGAACTCCGGCGTGCACTTGCTCGCAGTCTTGCCCGGGAGCACGCCGATGAACTCCGAGCCCAGGCTTTCCTCGATGAGGATCACCACGTCCAGCGGCTTGCCGGATCCGGCGGAGACGAATTCCTTCTGCAGCTCGAAGCTCGCGGCGTCGGCGGCGAGCGCAGGCTCGGAGGGCGTCGGGAAACCGAGCACCGAGGCCGCGCGGGCGCGAGCTTCCGCAGTCGGCAGGGTGCGGTAATACGCTTCGTAGTCCAGCTCCGCCGTCTGGTAGGCGCGCACGAGCTGTGCCAGACCGTTCTCGGCGATCTCGTTCTCGATCCGATCCTGGCGCATCTCGGAAGGCAGCGCTTCGAGGCACCACACGCTCGCTGCCGCGGTGGCGAGGACGATCGCGAAGGCCTGCAAGCGCCGCTTCCACGGCAGGGGACCGAAGCTCGCGCCGCGCAGCGGGATCGTGCCGATCAGCGCCAGCAGCGCGCCGATCAGCACCGCCAGCGACACGTACAACGGAACGTTGTAGCTCTCGCCGATGTTCCCGAACACCTCGCGCGGGAACAGGACGTAGTCGACGGCGATGTGGTTGAAACGCGCGCTGAACTCCTCGAAGAAGAAGTATTCGAGGAACAGGTTGAAGGCCAGGATCGAGCAGACGACGAACACCAGGCCATTGCGCATCCAGGGCCGCGCGAGCCAGCTCCAGCGGAACGAGGCGAGCAGGATCGCGAGGGGCGCGAGGGAAATCACACCGACGAGCAGGTCGCTCACGGTTCCCAGCGCGAGGGTGCGCGCGAGGGCCGCGGCGCTGAACTCGCCGCTGTGGAACTGCGCGTAGAGGATCGGACGCAGGATCCAGCCCAGCGCGAGCATCGCTCCCAGGAGCGGCAGCACGAGCCGGATTCGATCGCGATAGCACTCGTGCAAGCGTTGGGGAGGTCGAGACACAGCAGGCCGTTGTAGGATTTTTCGCGGCTCCTCGCGAGCTTCGAGGCCGTCATCGCGAGCGATAGAATCCGTCGGATGATGGACTGGTGACGATCGCTGGCCCAAACTCATCCACGGTTGCGGCGCGCGGACTCTGCGCGCGAGATGATCACGAACATGCCGAGCCCTACCACGAAATTGAGTGACGACGATCGGGTCGCGGCCGCCGTTCCGATCGGGCCGCAGCGCGCACCGCGCGGAAACCAGCGCAGCTGTCAGACCTGGGCCGCGGAAGCCGCGCTGCGCATGCTGATGAACAACCTCGATCCGGAGGTGGCCGAGGATCCCGCCAACTTGATCGTGTACGGCGGCAGCGGCAAGGCCGCGCGCGACTGGCCGAGTTTCCAGGCGATCGTGGCCACGCTGCGGCGACTGGCTCCCGACGAGACGCTGCTGGTCCAATCAGGTCGGCCGGTCGGCGTGTTCAAGACACAGCGCTCGGCGCCGCGCGTCTTGATCGCCAATTCCAACCTGGTGGGACGCTGGGCCACCTGGGAGCACTTCCGCCAGCTCGAGGCCGACGGAAAAATGATGTACGGGCAGATGACCGCGGGCTCGTGGATCTACATCGGCACCCAGGGAATACTGCAGGGAACCTACGAGACCTTCGCGGCGGCCGCTGCCGCGCATTTCGGCGGCGACCTGGCCGGCAAGCTCGTGGTCAGCGCGGGGCTCGGCGGCATGGGCGGCGCGCAGCCGCTCGCAGCCACGATGAACAACGCGACGTTCCTCGCGGCCGACGTCGACCGCGCGCGCATCGAAAAGCGTCTGCACACGCGCTACCTCGACGTGTGCATCGACGGCATCGACGCGGCGATCGACCAGGCCCTCGAATGGAAGTCGAAGCGCGTCGCCAAGTCGATCGGCGTGGTCGCCACCGCGACGGACCTGCTGCGACGCATGATCGCGCGCAACGTCGTTCCAGAGATCCTCACCGACCAGACCAGCGCTCACGATCCCTTGAACGGCTACGTGCCCGATCGCATGGGCTACGCGGCGGCGCTCGAGCTGCGCGCGCGCGATCCCGCCGCCTACCAGGTCGAATCGATGCGCACGATGAAGGCTCACTGCGAGCTGATGATCGAGCTGCAACGCCGCGGAGCGGACACCTTCGACTACGGCAACAATCTGCGCGGCCATGCCAAGGAAGCGGGACTCGCCAACGCCTTCGACTTCGAAGGCTTCGTGCCCAAGTACATCCGGCCCCTGTTCTGCGAAGGCCAGGGCCCCTTCCGCTGGGCCGCGCTCTCCGGCGATCCCGAGGACATTGCGGTCACCGATCGCATCCTGCTCGAGCTCTTCCCGAAGAAAGCCGCCCTCGCGAGATGGATCCGCATGGCGCAGCAGCGCGTCCAGTTCCAAGGCCTGCCCGCGCGCATCTGCTGGCTCGGCTACGGCGAGCGCGCCCTCGCCGGCCTCGCGTTCAACTCCGCGGTCGCGCGCGGCGAGATCAAGGCGCCGCTGGTGATCGGGCGCGACCATCTCGACTGCGGCTCCGTGGCTTCGCCCAACCGCGAGACCGAGGGCATGCTCGACGGCACCGATGCCGTCGCCGACTGGCCGATCCTCAACGCGATGCTCAACGTCGCCAGCGGCGCCGCGTGGGTCAGCTTCCACCACGGCGGGGGAGTCGGCATCGGCTACTCGCTGCACTCGGGCCAGGTCACCGTCGCGGATGGAACCGCGGAAGCCGCCGCGTCGATCGAGCGCGTGCTGACCAACGATCCGGGCACGGGCGTGATGCGCCACGCCGACGCGGGATACCCGGCGGCCCTGGCCTGCGCGCGCGAGCGCGGCTTGGACCTGCCGATGCTGTGACTCCGGCTCGCGCGCTGCCCTGAGAGCTCTCCGCCCGGCCTGGAACTGCCCCGCATGCTCGTGCTGAGCACCGGATGACTCACCGCCGCGTCCGGAACAGGGCCCCAGGGGCCGAGCACAATCATGCGGGGCAGCTCTGCGCGACGATCGGCGAGCACGCGCCGATGAAATGAACGAGGCCGGCGGCGCTGTGCGCCACCGGCCTCGCGAAGGAAGATCAGCTGCGCTGCATCAGCAGCGCGCCGACCTGTCCGCAGGAATCACGGCTGGATGATGTACTCGAGACCGTCCGACAACGTGGCGTTGTTCGGCGGTGCGAAGCCATTGTCACGACCCCAGAACTGGGAGTCGACCGTGGTGCCGGCGACGGTGAGGTACGCAGCGGGAATTCCGCCCAGCGCGCCGACCGCGAACGCGTTCATGTCGATCTGGTAGACGCCCGAGCAGTCGTTCGGCGGAGGATTGCCGGCCGAGTTGATCGGGGTCGAGCGACGGACGGGACCGTTCATGCAACGCAGACCGCCCAGGAACGGCGCGGCAGCTTGCCCCGTGTTCGAGTAGATCAGCAGGCCGGGCTTGTTGTTGATGACGTTCGAGCCAAGGACATTGAAGCCCGAGCCAGCGGTCGCACTCGGCACACCGGTCGAGCTGATCGTCGGCGTGCAGTTCAGCGAGTTGGTCTTCGCCGTGCAGTAAACCGTCGACGGCGGCCCGGAGCCGTCCGCGCGGAGCAGGAAGACGCCCGTGGCGAGCGGCTGCAGGTAGCCGGCCGTCAGCGTGGCGGGATTGAAGGGCGCCGGGGCGCTCACGGAGCCGCCGACACCGGCGAGCCACGCGTTCGGGCTGACGCCCGGGGCGTTGTCGATCGCGGCCGGGAATTCGCCGTTCACGCCACCTTGCGGGTTGGTCGGGGCGTTCGCGGTCCAAGCGCCGATGAAGAAGCGTCCGCTGACCACGGTGCCCGGGATCGGGATGATCTGCATCACGTCACCGAGGACGGTGATCGTGGTGGCGACTTGCGTCAGCACCACGGCGTCGTTCGGGTTGCTGTCCTGGTTCGGGTCCGACCACACGACGACGTTGCAAGCAGCGCCGATCTGCGGGCGGTTGTTCGCGAACAGGCCCGAGCCCCAAGCCATCTGGATGTTCGTGATCGTGTCCACGCCGCCGACGGCCGGGAACGAGTGGATCGCGCAGGTCTGGCCGTGCGTACCAACGCCGCTCCAGATCTTGGTCGCGTTCTCGGAGGTGGTGTCGTCGTACGCGTAGTTCGAGATGGCGTAGGAGCCGCTCGAAGTCGGCGCTGTCACCTGGCTGACGGGGGCGCCCGTCGGGGCGACGAGGGTTGCGGATTGGGCGTTCTGTGCATTCGCGCAGGGCACGGAGGCCACAGCGGTGAACGCGAGCAATGCATAGCGATTCATGGTCAAGAGAGGTCCTTGTTGAATGACTCGAGGTCGGGGGTGGTGGATCTCGGAGAGAGCGCTGCGGCAAACCCGCAAACGCTCCCCCAACCTTACCTCAACTTGGCGGATCCGCGAGAGGGGCGGAGGTTTCGGCAGCCAAGAAAATCCGGAACCGGCGGCGAAATGGCGCAAGTCCGGACGCCGGCCAAAGCTAACGCAGGGTAAAGCGCTCGCCCCGATCCCACCTGGGCTCCCGGCGCGAAAAACGCGGAACCCGGGATGCGTTTTCCACGTCATACCTGGATTTTCGAAGTCACTTCCGCGGTCCGGCGCTCCGGCGCGGACGTGGTGCGCGCATCTTTGGAAGGCTGCACGTTCGCTTGACCGGCCGCGCGCGCTGGGCGCATCCAGGCGGCGCATCCAGGCCGATCAGGGTGCGATCGTGAACTCCAACCCGTCTGAAAGCGTGGCGTTGTTGGGAGGTAAGAAACCGTTGTCGCGCCCCCAGGTCTGCGAATCGACCAGCGTGCCCGGGGTGAGCAGATAGGCGGCGGGAATCCCTCCGAGCGCCCCGACGGCGAACGCGTTCATGTCGATCGAATAGACGCCCGAGCAATCGTTCGGGGGAGGATTGCCCCCCGAGCTCAAGGGCATCGAGCGCCGGATCGGCGCGTTCATGCAGCGCACTCCGCCGACGAAAGGAACCGCGGCACGACCGGTGTTCGAGTAGATCAAGAGGCCGGGCTTGTTGTTGATCACATTGCTCGCCGTGATCGTGAACCCGGATCCCGCGCTCGCGCTCGAGACGCCCGTCGATCCGATCGTCGGCACGCAGCCGAGCGAATTGGTCTTCGCGGTGCAATAGACCACCGGAGGAACCGAGGTCTGGGTGCCGCACAGGTCGAAGATCATGTGCGAGCCGGGAAATCCGATCGCGGCAAAGGTGTCCGGCTCCGGCAGCGCGCAGTTATTCGCGCTGATGTAAGTCGGTGACAACTCGGCTGTCGAGTTGCCGCCGAAGAAGAACTCGTTCTGCGCCGCCAGACCGTCGGGGAGCTCGAGCTCGAGAACGATGTCGTCGCCCCCGTTGCTGTTGCAGGCGATCGGCGTGGTGAGCACGAACTGCAGCACCTGGCTGGAGGTGTTCGGGATCGAGATCGCCTGGCTGCCGAGCAGGGTCAAGCCGGCGATCGGCGCAGGATTGCCCGGGGTGGTGTCGCGCCAGATCTTCAGCGTCGCCGGCTGGCTCGGGGCCGAGAAACCCGCCAGGGCCGTCTCCACGCCGATGCTGACGCTGGTGATGTTGAAATTCGCGTTCATCCCCCGTGCCTGGGGGCTGTAACGGCGCCAGTAGCCGGTCGGGCTCGTGTAGAACGTCGGCGGGCCGTAATGGCAGGCGATGCCGTTGCCCGGCGTGATCGTCGTGTTGTCCAGGCTCTCGCTCCAGCAGAAGCTCTGTGCGAACAGGCCGGGAGTCAGCACGAGCGCGAAGGCCGCGGCGCGAAGGATTCTGTGGATCATGGAGGGGGAGCGGAGAGCGAGGTAGAACGTCTGCAGGCGCGGGGCCCCTGCGGCACCCCAGTAATCCTTACCCCAAGTCTCCGAAACCGCACGCCAAGATTCCGGAACTGCGAGCGGGATGGGCTCGTGGCTCCCGCACAGGGGAGCCCAGTCAACCCCTTAGCGGTTTCCGTGGAGCGCCCAACGACGTGCAGGCCGCGCAACCCAGGCGGTCGACCTCCGGGGTCGAGGCTGACAGGAGCAGGGGCCGCGGCGAAATCCATCGCACACGGCCCTTGCTCCCTGGTTTTCCGCCTACGCCGGCGGCTCCTGGCGAACGCGAATTATTTCTGGACGCGGATGCAATCCTTCGCGCTGAACTCTTCGCCCGTGAGCAGCCTGCCGGTGAGCACGACGGGCAGGTACGACTTGTCGGCCTCCTGCGCGAGTTGCAGCATCGCGACCATCGACTGCTTGTTGAATTTCAAAGCCAGGTCCGGAAGCCCGTCGTGGGTCAGGGTGTGGCAGTTGCACCCGTCGTCGGGGAAGGGCACGGCGACGTCGCTGATCACGAAGTGGATCGGCGGCACCGGCAGGCCCTGACCATCGGCCCGCGCGAGCCGCAGCGTCGGCCGATCGACCAGCCCCACGTCGAAGCCCAGGGTCCCGACCAGCGCGGCAGGCACCACGCCGCCGCCGCCGATCTGCACCGGATTCGGGCAGGACCCGGGGTGCATGTCGAGCTCGGCCTGCATCGGGCCGCTGATGTGGATGAAGAAGCGCGCGAAGGTGTCGTTGACTCCGTCGCTGACCCGCAGGCGCACCGAGCAGTCGACGGTGCACGAGCTGGAGGTGTCGATGCTCAAGGTCGTGCTCTGGCTCGCGGACTCGGCGATGGACTGTCCCGGGCAACCGGAAGTCCACTGGAATGTCAGCGGATCACCTTCAGGGTCGTAGACGGCCGAGCCGTCGAGCGGAATCACGGTGACCGCTCCCTGGCAGGTGAAATTCGCGGTGTAGGTCTGGAAGACCACCGGCGGCTCATTGACCGGAGCCTGGGGCGTGACGGACGGGCGAGCGAGGACTCCCAGCAGCATGGCAGGCAGGAACATGGACGAGGTGTGCAGCATGGTCGAGAAGGTGTGCGGTGGCTGGTCGCGCGGCGGCGACGCGTTCGAGGTCAGAACGCCGAAGACTACCCCTGAATTCCGGCGCGGGACTTCCTGCGACGAGCGCGGGCCGCAGGCGCGGATCTGGAAGTCTTTTCCAGCTCGCGCAGGTCGTTCACTCGAATTTCAGGAGCACGCCAGTCGTCTCGCCGGCGACCACCTGCGCCTGCGCTTCCGTACGACGGCCCGCGGAATCGGTGGCGACCACGCGGCACGCGCCGGGAGCGAGCGGTCCGGCCTCTCCTTCGGTCTCGGGCAAGTACAGCAGGGCTCGTCCGTCGGTGTCGTAGACCTGCACGCGTGCGGCGATCGTCTCGCCGTGACTGTCCTGCACGTCGAAGCGCAGCCTGCCGCTCGCGCCGAGCACCAGCGTCACTTCTCTTGATTGCCCGGCAATCAGCTCGACGCGCGTGGCCGCCGCGCTGACCATCTCACCCGCGCGCGCGCGCAGCTGGTATCTGCCCGGCTCGAGCTCGTCCTCTTCCCTGAGTCCGTCGTGGATCGGTCGCCACCTAGGCTCGTCCGCCGGGCTGTCCGCGCGCCACAGATCGAGCACGCCCTCGTCGGCGGCGCTGCCATCGGCATGCAGGACAT
>DATHET010000257.1:0-5183 GCA_035490315.1 Planctomycetota bacterium | reverse complement strand
CGGGAGCACCCGTTCCAGGTGTGCTGGTCACTCCCAGCATCAACCTCACGCACGACGGCATGCAGTCTTTCGGTGCGTCGACGACGACGGACGAAAAGGGCCGCTTCTCCTTCCTCGGCGAAGCACCAGAGAACTTCCAATTCAGCGCCAGCAGCGAATCGATCGTGCCGATGTTCTCCTGGCAGCCCAAGCCCGGTCAGCCGCTCGACTCCCTCGAGATCGTCGTCTGGCTGCGCTGCCACCTGCAGGTCGATCTCGGCGATCGCAAGGATGAAGCGGACACGTTCGTGGCCCTCGATGCGTCAGGAAAGCGCACGCCGATCATGGCTTTCCACGGGCCGATGATGACGTTCGGCGAGTTCTCGAAGTTCAGCGACGGCAAGTCGGAAGTCGTGATCGTCCGCGATTCGTGCCGCAGCATCGTGCTGTACCTGGATGACAAGGAAGTCGGGCGCCTGCCCGTTACCTTGCGATCGGGCGAGCTCAACATAGTTCGCTGGTGACGGCCGCTGACCGCTGCAAGGCGGTCAGCTTCCTCGTTCCGTGACCGTCGCCGCGCTCACGGGCAGATCACGAAGTGCAACCCGTCCGACAACGCCGTGTTGTTCGGCGGCGGGAAGCCTGGATCGCGGCCCCACCACTGCGCGTCGACGACCGTGCCGACCACCTGCAGCACCGGGTGGGGATTGCCGCCCATCAAACCGTGCGAGAACGCATTGAAATCCATCGAGTACACGCCGCTGCAGTCGTTGCCGCCGACGTTGCCGCCCGAGGTCGCCCCGGGACTGCGCCGCGCCGGGTGCGCGACGCACAGCGTGCCACCCTGGAACGGAATCGCTGCTTGACCCCCGAGGCTGTGCAGGAGCATGCCGACTTTCTGGTTGCGCACGTTCGAGCCCGTGATCGTGAAGCCACTCGTGGCGCCAGCGCTCGGCGTGCCCGTCGAGCTGATCGACGGCAGGCAAGCCAGCGAGTTGACTTTCGCGGTGCAGTAGACCGACGGCACGGGGCAGTCGGGCGCGATCAGGGCGACGATCCGCGAATCGCCGAGGTCCAGCCCGACGTACTTGTGTCCCGGTGGCGGGGGCGGCGCGGTGTCCATGCTCGATTGCTGCACACCCCAAACGCGAACGGTGCCGTCGGAGCGCACGGCCCCCGAGATGTTCGTCCCGGCCGCGATTCTCGTGTATCCGACTCCGACTGGAAGCGCAGGCACGTTGCACTGCCCTTCGAAGTTCTTGCCCCAGGCCAGTACCGTGCCGTCGCTGAGCAGCGCGAGCGAATGCTGAGATGCTGCCGCGACCTGCACGCAGGCGAGGCCCGGGGGCAGCACCGGCGCAGTGCTCTCACCGAAGAGATTGCTTCCCCACGCGACGACCGAGCCGTCGCTGCGAAGCGCGACGACATGCGAATAGCCCATTGCGACACTTGTGTACGTGATCCCCGCGGGGAGTGGCGGAACGTTGCACACTCCGTTCGTGCAATGGCCCCACACCAACACGGACCCGTCGCTGCAAAGCGCGGCGCTGCGGCCGTCGCCACCTTTGACGTCGATCGCGAGGACACCGGCCGGGAGCGCCGGCAGCGGCGCGCATTCTCCGTAGGTGTTGATACCCCATGCGGCGAGAGAGCCGTCGCTGAGCACCGCGAGTGAATGGCGATAGCCGGCCGCGACTCTCGTGTAAGCGAGTCCGTTCGGGAGCGCCGGCACCGTGGATTGGCCGTAGATGTTCGATCCAAAGGACGTGACCGACCCGTCGTCGACCAGGACGAGGTAGTGATCGGAGACGTCGGCTTGGACGAACGCGCTACCGGCGGGGGTGGTCGGGAAATTCATCGCGCCGTGGTAATACGTGCCCGCCGAGACGCGCGTCCCGTCGTTCAGAGTCGCGATGGTGTGCTGTCCCCCGCAGGTGACGCCGACGTAGGTGAAGCCCGGGGCGGGCAACGGCATGTCGCACTGCGAGAAGGTGTTGTCTCCCCATGCCCAGATCACGCCGTGGTTGTCGATGGCGGATGTGTGACCCTCGCCAGCGGCGATCTTCACCCAGAAATCGCCGGCGGGTAGCGGAGGGATGTTGAGCGGGCCTCCCCCGCTCCAGCCCCAGGCGACAGCGGCGCCGCTGCTGCGCAGTGCGACGTTGTGGTAGCCCCCCGCGCCGAGTTGTATGTAGGTCTCACCTGGGGGGAGCGGCGGGACGTTGAGCTGGCCAAAAATGTTGGTGCCCCACGCGACGATCGAGCCGTCGCTCAGTCGCGCGAGCGTGGCATCGATCCCCGCGTCCACTTCGACGGCAATCGTTCCCGCGGGAAATGAAGGCGCGGGAGCCATGCTGCCCCAGGTGACGACAGAGCCGTCGCTCCTGCGCGCGACCATGTGGATGCGGCCGGCGTGAACTTCGACGTACGTGAGGCCGATCGGGAGCGGGACGACGTTGCACTGCCCCGAGGAGTTGAGCCCCCACGCGACGATGGAGCCGTCGCTCAGGAGCGCGGCGCAGGTGTCCGTTCCCGCCGTGACCTGGACGCAGGTGGTGCCGGCGGGGAAGGCCGGGACGATGCAAGCTCCGCCGTCGTTCTTGCCCCACACGACGACGCTCCCGTTCGCGCGGCGGGCGATCGTGTGCTGGTCGCCCGCGTCGATCTCCGCGAAGGTTTCTTCGTTCCAGCGGTTGTCCATCACGTACGTGCCCCAGGAGACGAGGGCCGATTGCGCCGATGCGCTCGGCACCTGGCTCGCGGCGAGCGTGGCGAGAGCGAGGGCGAAGCTAGGCAGACGGTGGATCCGAATTCCCATGGCAAGTGCTCCGGTCCGAGATGAGGGGCGCGCGCGCCGTGTCCCTGCCACGGCCGCCGGGTCCATCCTAACCACGTCCCCGGTTCTCCACGGCTGGACAGGTCATGGGAAACGGAACTGACCTGCGCGGTGCGTTCTCGCGCCGTTGAAAGCTGCGTGGCTCTGCGCAGCCCACCCCCGAACGGTCTGGCGAAGATGGCGAAAACTGCTCCTGATTCGTCCGGCTGATAGCCTGGGACGATGTTCCAGACATCGATCCTCGGCGCCTCGGCGCTCGTGCTGACCCTCGCGGTTGCGCTCGCGAGCTCTCCACAGGAAAAGCAGCAGGCTCCCGAGGCCAAACCCGCTCAGCTCGAGTATCCGACCTTCAAGCCCTTCGTCCAGGCCCGCATGTTCAAGTTCCTGGTGGGGGATCCGACGAAGCTCGACTTCAAGGCGAAGCTGGATGAGCTGCTCGTGATGGCGGAGATCCAGAAGCAGGCCAAGGAAGCTGGTGAGAAATACGCTGAGCCGAAAGAGGGACCGAATGCACTTCTGACCTCCGAGTTGGACTCTGATCTGCGCGCGGCGATGCCGCTGATTCCGGCCGCCATGATCAAGCTCGAGCCGCTGTGGAAGACCGACGCCTGGTCGGCGGAGCAACTGGCGGGCGCCAAGGACGCCGCCGCCTTCCTGGCGAAAATGCCGGACGGACCGAAGCTGGCCTTCGTCGAGGGGAAGCCGGCCGAGAATCACGAGGAGCTGGCCAAGCTCGTCCGATGGTTCCGGTCCGCGGTCGCGAAGCCGGAGATGTATGCCGCCATGATCGCGACGGTGGACGACGGGCCGTACGTCGGCCTGGCCTACGAGGCAAAGGAGCCGCTGGAAGCAATCCAGACGCAGAAGCTCGGCAAGGACATCGAGCTGAGACTCTGCAAGGTCGATCGACCCAAGGAGCCGTTCGTGCTCCAGGTCGTGAGCAAGGACAAGTTGTTGTGGTCGCGCGTGGTGTCGGGCGGTCCGGACGAGTCCGTCGTCGAAGTCCAGTTGCGCAGCAAGCCGGGTCAGCTCGACGAGTACGGATGGAAAGTTTTCCTGAGCGTGAAGTGGTCCCAGGGCTCCGAGTCCGCGTACCTGTACCTCGACCCCGAGGGGCGGATGCTCTTCTACTTCATGACCTGGTGAGCTCGAAGACGGCCTTCAACTTCGAAGAAAATTTCCATTGAACTCCCCGGCGAGAGGTCCGATGAAGGCGGTGTAGGGAAGCAATTCGGATAGTCACCGGTTTCGATCGGAGAAGATCTGATGCAGAACTACCGAAGGCCACGAGGTTCAACCACGTGGCCTTCCTTCGTTAGCAGCAGCTCGGCTACTGAGTTCCATGTAGTCAGCGACGCCGCGCCTCGCCTTCAAAGACAGACGACGTACTCCAACGCGTTGCTGAGCGTGGAGTTGTTGGGCGCGGCGAATCCGGGATCGCGGCCCCACCACTGGCAATCGACGACGGTCCCGGGAACGATCAAGTACGACGCGGGCGATCCGCCGAGCACGGAGTGCGAGAAGGCATTCATGTCGATCGTGTAGACGCCGGAACAGTCGCTCGTCGGAAGCGGCGTGCCACCCGAGTCGGCCGGTGTGCTGCGCCGGACCGGTGCGGTGAGACATAGGATTCCCCCCTGGAACGGCGTCGCGGCCCGGCCGGCATTCGTGTAGATCAAGAGCCCGGGCTTCTTGTTGCGAACCTGGCTCGCGCGGATCGCGAACCCGCTTGTGGACGAGCTCGACCCGCCCGTGAAGGCGATCACCGGCGTGCAGCCGAGCGAGTTGACCTTCGCGGAACAGTAGACGATCGGCGGAACGCAGGAGTCCGCTTGCATGTCGTCCATCTGGATGTATCCGCCCGGGACGCCGCCCCATGGGTTCAGGCCGTTGATATTGATGGTCTTGAAGGCCGGCCCACTGCCCGCGTCCCAACCCTGCCAGTACCAGTTGCAGTCGATGGGAATCGCCGCGGTCTGCGTGCCGATCAGGTTTCCGCTCACGTCGTAGAAGCTGACCGTGGCGTCGGGAAGACCGCTGTTCGTGCTGAAATAGCCGCCAAAACGCTGGACCGGGGTGTCGAAGGTGTACTCCGCGGCTGCGTCGACGCTGCCGAAGAAGAAATTGCCCGCGTGGGGGACCACGGTGCAGAAGAAGGGCCAGAACGACGTGGTCTGACAGCCGCTGCCGCCGGGCGTGCACAGATCCGCCTTGTTGTTGAAGACACGACTGGGCATGCAGGTCGATCCGGCTGCCGCGGAAGTTTCGAAGTCTTCCTGCTCGGGTCCCGTGAAGGGGCCGATCGCAGTCTGTGCCGAGGCCAGGGTCGATGAAGTCAGGCCGAGCGAGAGCAAGAGAAGCGTCAGCT
>DATHET010000256.1:0-28106 GCA_035490315.1 Planctomycetota bacterium | reverse complement strand
TCATGCCGGGAATCAGGCAATCGCTCTCGGGCATGTATCCCACCGCGCGCCGCAGCTCGAGACGATCCCCGCGACGACTCGGATCGAGCCCCGCGACTCGCGCCCTGCCCGCATCGGGCCGCAGGAGTCCGAGCAGCAGCTTGAGCAGCGTGGTCTTGCCCGAGCCATTGGGCCCGAGAAGACCGATCGGCCCCGGCTCGACCGAAAGATCGAGCCCGCACAGCGCACGATGCTTCCCATAGGACTTCTCCAGCCCCTCGATCTCGATCAGCGGCGAAGTCACGGGCGAGCGCTGGGGGTCAGCATGGGACTGTCGGGAACTCTAGCGGCTCCGCGGTTGCACTGCGCGAGTCGCAGAGCAGTGTTTCCGCCGCGGGCGAGTATTCGACACCGCGAAGCGCGTCATCGCCACCATCGGGTAGCTTGATGGCTGTTGTCCGGGTCGGACTTGGGAGGCCCCCGAAAGAAGGCGCGAATTGTCTCTCGCTCGACGAATAATCTTGCTGCGCACGGTCGCGACGTCGTTGGCCTGTGGCACGGCCATGCTGTCGCTTTCTGCATGCTTCAGCTTTGGGCCAGTCTCGAGGACTTCTGACTCCCAAAGCGCGTCGATGCTGTCGTATCCGCCGACGATCGACGTCACGGAGTCACCGCAACTTCGCGAGGCAGTCCGGGGAAGCGTTGTAGTCGCCGATGGCCATCGGAAACTGCGGATCGCGAGCCTACCGAGCGGCGCTCTGCTGGAAATCAAGACCAGCGGAGACGCGATCGCCGCGAGCGGCCTCGATGATCAAGGACGCGTCGCGTACCTGCGCAAATCCAAGCACACGCCCATCTTCATGGATGACGACAATGGCTACACCCTCGTCGTCAAGTCGATCACAACAGGCAAGGAGCGCGAGCTCGGCGAGGTGCGAGGGATGCCACGCGGTGACTATTGCGTGGTCTCGATCGCAGGTGGACTCGTCCTCTTTCAGTGCATCAATCCGCCGCGAATCTTCGACCTGCAATCCCGGAAGGAGCTCGATCTGTCGTGGTGGCAGGATCAAGACATGGCTCGGGAGCTGTCGGCGGATGGAAGGGAAGTCACTGTCTGGCGCATGTCGACACAACCAGACGGCACGAGTCGGGAGGTCTCGATCGCAATCGATCTGGCGACTCATGAGCGCCGAGTCCTGCCCGAGCGAGTTCCAGCCGGCGTCGATCTCGGGTGGAAATGGAGGGTGATCGGAGGGAATAGGAACGAGACGCCCATGCTCGACTGCCTCCCGGGTTGCGTCGGGCCACCTCGATTCCTCGATGATCGGCTGGCGCTCTATGTCGGCCTGGCCTCGACCTCGTCCAAGCCCGATATATGGTTCAGCATGGCCTGGCCGAGCTTCGAGCGCTCGATCCGGCTCGGCGATTTCCGATCCGTCCAGACCTTCACGCTCGTCCCGCACTTTCGACTGGGCACCTGGGTGTTCAGTCCCCACGCTCCGAACGATCCGTCGCCTTCCCCGGCAGGCAAGGCGGGTCGCTGACAGGCCGGCCTCGAGCTGCAGCGATCCCAAAGGGAATTTTCCACGCGGCCGCGCGCAAAGCGGATCCGATCCATGGATACCCCGCACATTCTGCAGAGTCTGGTCGTGGCCGTCGGCTTGTCCGCGGCCACGGGTTTTCGTGTCTTCGTCCCTGCGCTGGTCGCCGCCCTCGCGGCGCGGGCGGGGATGTTGCCCCTGAGCCCTGAGTTCCAGTGGCTGGCGTCGACCGGGGCGATCGTGACCCTCTCGATCGCGACCCTGGTCGAGCTCGGCGCCTACGCGATCCCCTGGCTCGACCACGCCCTTGACGTGATCGCGACCCCGACGGCGATCGGCGCGGGCTTCCTGCTCAGCGCCGCGGTCCTGCCCGACCTCGACCCGATGCTGCGCTGGAGTCTCGCCTTCGTCGTCGGCAGCACCGCCGCGGCGATGGTCCAGATTCCGACCGCGGTGGCGCGCGGCGTGTCGACCTGGACGACGGGCGGCGTCGCGAATCCCGTGATCTCGACCGCGGAAGCCGCGGGATCGACGCTGGTCTCCATCGCCGCGGTTCTCGCGCCCTTCGTCGCGCTGGCACTGCTCATGTTCCTCGCCATCTACCTGCTGCGCAGGCCTCGCGTAACTCGCGTCGACGTTGCGGCTGCTCGGCGCTGAGCAATACGCGTCGGTCAGCGCGCCACGTCGGGCTTCAGCGACAAGAAGCGCGTCACCCCGGGCCTCTCATCGCTCGGGAAGCTCACCTTCGAGCGGGCGATCCTGGCGTCCTTGATCCACGCATCGAGATCGCCGTCGTGCTCGCGGCCGGCGGCGGGCATCGGGATCGCGGAGATCGCAAACTCGCTACCCCAGCAGGCCGGGAGTCGGAACGGGGCCGTCAGTTCCTCGGGTTTCAGCGAGATCACCAGACACCTCGACTCGTCCGGGTGGCGGTCATTGCCGCTGCCGACTGCGAGCACCGCTCCGATCTCCGGTCCGAGCGCAAGTCCTGAAGCGTCGATCACCATCCAGTTCTGCCGCTGGACGACCAGCTCTAGCGGCGCGGCCGGCACGCTTCCAATCTCGACGAAGGTGTGCCGGAAGCCTCGGGATCTCCAATTGGCATCGTTGACGTTGATCCAGGCTGTCCCGGCGGCGAATGCATCGAACTGGAAGCTGCCGTCGGTCGCGCTGGCTTCGAAGCACGCTCGACCGGAAAGGAAGCTAGCGCGCACGATCGCATTCGCAACCGGCTTGCCTGTCGAATCGACAACGGTGCCGCGCAAGCTCATCCACCACGGCGGCGCGTCGAATTCCAAGACTGCTGGCAGTTTCTGCGTCGAGCTCTTCCAATCGATCCTTGGTTCGAGGCATGCGCCGCTGAGAGTCCTGACGAAAAGTGAAAAGTGATCGTCCTTAAGATCCAGATGATCCAGGTCGAGTTCCCAGACTCTCGAGTCCACACGACGCAGCCCGTAATACCCCGATTCCGTATTGCGGATGGAAAGTGTGCAACCTCCGGGAGTCGGTAAGGGGTCGGGGATGATGAAGCTCAGGAGCGCGTCACGCGGGTTTCCTCCGCGCAGCTCCAGCCGCAGGATCCGCGCGCTCGCAGGTCGCGGTTCCTCCGGAGTCCGAAGCTCTGCCGCGGAATCGAGATCGGGCACGCGCCAACGCCCGATGTCGCAACCTCCCTCGAGCGGCAGATCTTCCGCTCGGACCACCGGATGACCCTCGAGGGCTAGCTGGACTGCGAGGTTGTCCCATCTGTCCTCGGGAACCGGCACGCCTTCGATCGACAGCGCGAAGGCTTCGCCTGCGCGGACTTCGCAGCCGGCGACTTCAAACGGCCCGTATTCCGTGTCGAGGAACAGCGACGCGCGGCCCTTGCAGTGTTCGTGGTCCGCGCCGCAAATCGGTGTGGCGGAGAACTTGCCAGGCCCCGGGAAGCGCAGCGGGATCTCTGGCGCTTGGGGGAGCTGCGCGAGGAGAAGGAAAGTCAGGGCGGCGAGGATCATTTCGGGATCCGGCCGTTAGCGGGCCTCGCGTTGCCCGGCGACAGGTCAGCGGCCCGAAACGGCGGATTCCACGCGGGGCGCGAGGGCTTCGGCGACCAGTCGCTGGCCATCGAGATTGATGTGCAGGTCCTTGCGCCAGTAGGGCGGATCCTGCTGCGCGCGGAAAGTGGCGCGCAGGTCGATCACCCCGATGGAGAGCGTCGCGAGCAAGCCGAGGAAACGCTCCTCCGTCGCCGCGAGGCCCGAGCCCGCGCCCTCGGGGAGGCCGCTGAGTTTGCGTCCCTTGTCGATTTCCGCAGGCGGGTCGCGCCAGGCAAGGTCGCAAGGGGAGGGGAGGTAGACCACGACGAGCCGCACGCCGCGGCGATTGCAGACCGACTGCATTTCCGCGAACAACCGTGCGTTGACCTTTGCAGCGAGCTCGCCCTGTTCGGGATGGGCGAGCAGATTGTGAGCGCCTTCGTAGCACTGGCCAAAGGCATTGGGCGCATGGCCGATCAGTTCCGAGCGACGTCGCTTCTCGTTGGGCGGGACCGGCGGCACCGGCTCGCGCGTGAAGCGGTAGTACATGTCGAGCGGGCTCAGGAGATCGTTGCCGCCGAAGAACAGGACGACGAAGACCTGCGGCTCGAAACTCAGGAAGCGATGCAGGGCTCCGAGATAGTTGAAGGCGTCGAAGCCGGGCTGCGCGGCGTTCAAGACCTCGACGCTGCGCGAGCCGGATGCCTTCCCGAGCAGAGATTCGAGCACCGTCGCGAAAGTCTCTTCCGTGTCGCAAACGCCGAACGCGTGCGAATCACCGACGGCGAGCACGCGCACATCGCTGCGCTTCGCCAATGGATCGCCGACCTCGCGCAGCCCGTCGCGATTCGTCGTCAGGTGCCAGCGTCCGCGCGGATGCTCCGGCCAGGCGAAGGTCTCGTCGCGGCCGCCGCGACTCCAGACGTAGGTCCACGGATCGTAGGGCTGCTGCCGGTCGAGACCGCCCCAGAAGGATTCGACGGCGGCTTGCGAGAGGTAGAAGAGACGGCTCCGTGGAGTCGCGGCAATCGGAGCGCCGTCGTCGACACGAAAGAAGTCGGCGGCCGGCACGAGGGGAACGTCCACGGCCGTCCCGGGCTCGCTCGGCTCGCGAAAGCCCACCGTGGACGCGTTGGCCTGCACACCACCGCGCTGTCTCACGAGGATCCAGGCTCCGACCGCGGCGGCGATCAGCGCGCAGACGAGGGACGCGGCCCAGCGCTGCTTGCGAGGATCCATGGGGGAGCGATCCTAGCCCTCCCGCGCTACTCTCTCGCTCCGCATTCCAATCGCCACGATCCCTCCCCGAGAATCCCGCCATGACACCGACCACCGCAGCCCCGACTCTCGACGACCGTCAAGCCTTCGATTACGTCGACACGGTCTGGAAGCAGAGCATCGTTCCGGCCCTCGTCGAGTACGTGAAGATCCCGAACAAGTCGCCGATGTTCGATCCGAAGTGGCGCGAGAACGGGCACATGGCCAAGGCCGTGGCGCTGATCGAGGCCTGGTGTCGCGCGCGGCCGATTCCGGGGCTCAAGGTCGAGGTCGTCGCCATCGACAACCGCACGCCGGTGATCTTCATGGAGATTCCGGGCACCAAGGACGACACGGTGCTGCTCTACGGCCACCTCGACAAGCAGCCGGAGATGACCGGTTGGGGCGAAGGGCTCGGGCCCTGGACTCCAGTAATCCGCGGCGAGCGACTGTACGGTCGCGGCGGCGCGGACGACGGATACGCGGCTTTCGCTTCGCTGACCGCGATCGAAGTGCTCGAGCGTCAGAAGATTCCGCACGCGCGCTGCGTCGTGTTGATCGAGGCCTGTGAAGAATCGGGGAGCTTCGATCTGCCCTTCTACGTCGACAAGCTCGCGAGCCGCATCGGCACTCCGAGCTTGATCGTCTGTCTCGATTCGGGTTGCGGCAACTACGATCAATTGTGGGGGACGACTTCGCTGCGCGGGATCTTGACCGGCGACTTGACGGTCGAAGTGCTCAGCGAGGGCGTGCACTCGGGCGATGCCAGCGGCATCGTGCCTTCGAGCTTCCGCATCCTGCGCATGCTGCTCTCGCGGCTCGAGGACGAGAAGACCGGCAAGATCCTGCCCAAGGAATTCCACAGCGAGGTTCCGGCGGATCGCATGGAGCAGGTGCGCGCGGTTGCCACGACTCTGGGCAAGGACGTGTACGCGAAGTTCCCGCTGCTACCAGGTGTCCAGGTGATGCACGAGGATCTGATCGAGCTGGTGCTCAACCGCACCTGGCGTCCGGCCTTGTCGATCACGGGTGCCGCGGGCCTGCCGGCGCTCGAAAATTCGGGCAATGTGCTGCGTCCGAAGACGAGCTTGAAGATTTCGCTGCGCCTGCCGCCCAACAAGGACGCGACGCAGGGGGGCGTGGATTTGAAGCGCATCCTCGAAGCGGACCCGCCGTACGGCGCGAAGGTCACGTTCAAGTCCGACGGCGCGGGCGCGGGATGGAACGCGCCTCCGATGAGCCCGTGGCTCGCCAAGTCCGTCGATCGCGCGTCGAAGGCCTTCTTCGGCAAGCCCGCGGTCTACATGGGCGAGGGCGGATCGATTCCGTTCATGGGTATGCTCGGCGCGCGCTTCCCCAAGGCTCAGTTCCTGATCACCGGCGTGCTCGGGCCGAATTCGAACGCACACGGGCCGAATGAATTCCTCGACTTGCCGACCGGCAAGAGATTGACGGCAAGCGTCGCGTCGGTGCTCGCGGAGCACGCGTCGCGGGCCTGAGCGACGGGTGTCCTGAACGAGAAATACGTCGGCTGAATCGACCCGACAGCGGGCCGCTTCAGCCAACGTATTTCTCGTTCAGGCCCCTGTGGCCGCGTCTATTTGGGCTCGACGAGCGCGAGCACGTCCGCGGAAAGCATTCTCGTGCGCTTTCCGTCGGCGTACACGCCGCTGACCTTCTGGTCGAAGCTGCCGTCGCGGCGCCAGTACTGGAACGGGCCCTGGCGGACTCCGAGGCGGTACTCGCCCTTCCACCACTGCTGTCCGTCTTCGTACCAGGCGCGGAACGCACCGTGACGACGGCCGCCGACGCTGGTGCCTTCGAAGCACAGCGCGCCGTTCGGATACCAGGAGTGCTCGACGCCTTCGACGAGGTCGTTGTGGTACATGCCCTCCCAGTGCTTCTGGCCGTTCTCGTACCAGAAGGTCCAGGAGTCTTCCTTGCGGCCGTTGACGAATCGGCCTTCGCCGCGCTTCGCCCCGCTCTCGAACCAGAGCGTTTTCATGCCGTCCAGGGATCCGTCCCAGTTGGCCGTCGGCGTGATGCGCGGGTTGTGCGCAGTCGTGCCGTCCTGGTTCAACGAGACATCGTTATCGAAAGGATGCGATGCTGCGTAGGCGGCGTCCGTGCGCTGCTTCGTGCTTGCCTGAAGGTCGCCTGAACACGAGGCAAGACTTGCAACGAACAACACGCTGGCGAGAGCCGCCAGACCGCCGAAACAATCATCGCCGCGGGGGACGCACGCGGTGCCAGACATGGTGAGACTCCTGAGCGCAGGTGGAGAACCCGCGCGCGCGACTAAGGGGATCGCACGCGCGAAGTCCATGCTATCACCGAGTCGCAAATTGGCCGGTGTCGGCAAGCCCGTCTGTCCCGTTAGCGGGAGCAATTTTTCCGGCCGATTCTGAACGCTTTGTTAGGGGCGCCGGAGGGGATCCGCGCCCAGGCCGGGCCCCAGGACGATGGCGTTGGCCAGGAAGCGGGCGCCGGAGTGCCAGAAGCTGCGGAAATTGGGTTGGGTCGCGAACAGGATGACCTGGCCGCGGCCCACGCGCTCGACGGTCAGCCAGGCCGAGCGCGAAAGTCTTTCGCGCGCCTCGGGCCAGACCAGGCCGGAAAGGCGCAGCTGATCGGCGGCGGCCAGGCGCACCGCCGTGCGCACCGGCGGCTTGGCGAGCAGCACCTGGGAACCGGAGAAGAAGACGGGCAGCTCGCTCGGCGCACCGGCGGTGATCCATTGGTTGGGATCGGTGTGCGCGCGCAAGGCCGCGCCGCTGGGACCGAAGCGGCGATTGAATTCTTCGCTGCGCTCGAGCTCTTCCTTCGACGGAGTCTCGGGCTTGGTCTTCTTCTCCGCGTCGGCGCGCGCTTCCTCCGCGGGCTCTTCGGTCGTATCGCCCCAGACCTTGGCCTCGTCGATCACGATGTTGCGCGCAGCGTCTTCGCGCCGCGCGGCTTCGTCGTAGACCGCGAGCTCGGCGAGCACGGAGCGGCGCTGGCGCACCTGGCTCAAGCCGAGCTCCGCATCGGCGACGCTGAGCGCGGAGTCTTCGATCGCGATCAGCGTGCCGCCGGAGCGCACCCAGGCTTTCAAGTCATCGCCAGCGGCGTGCAGGTCGAAGTTCCCAGGCGGCAGGACGAGCACGTCGTAGCGGCGCAGGTCCGCGCTGCCGAGGTCGGCGCCGTCGAGCAGCGTCGCCGGAAGTCCGAGGTCTCGATCGATCAGGTGCCACACGTGACCGAAACCGTCGGTGCTCGCGGGAGATCCGCCCGCGATCGCGATGCGCGGCGAGAAGAGCGCGCGGAAGTGGTGGCCGCCGAGGTCGGCGCTCTCGTCCGGCGAGCGCGCCGTGGTCAGTGCGAAGGCCAGGGCTTCGCTGGCCTGGGCCGCGCGCTCGACGTCTTCGCGAGTCTTCGTCGGATTCTCGTGGGCGCGCACCAGGAGCGAGCCGCGCGAGAACTTGCGTCCCGCCGCGGAAAAAGTCTCGTCGCTCGCTTCCACCGCGAGACCGGCGGCCAGGGCGCGCGCGCAGAAGCGCACGGCGGAATCGTCATTGGCGTCGACGGCCCAGCCGTACACGTGCAGTGCGGGATCGGTCGCGGCGACGATGCCGCCGACGAAGGGCTCGAGCTCGTGGACGGCCTGGGCCGTGCCCAGCGGGATTTCGCCCCAGCTGCAATCGAGACCCAGGGCCTGGCCGAGGTTCCAGGCCGTGACGTCGTACATTTTCGAGCGGCCCTTGGCCTCCAGCTCCGTGCGCTCGTCGGTGAGCACCGCTTTGTCGAGCCGCGGATCAAAGCTGAGGAAAGCGCGCACCAGCGCTCCCTGGGGTTGCGCGGCGGGGATCACGAAGGCTCCCGCGGGAAGGTCGCGTTTTTCGTTCTTTTCGCCGAGGACCTCGACGTCGTTCACGGTGAACGTCGTTTCGGCGGTGCGGAACACTTCGATGCCTTGCGCGAGCAGCGTGCGCACGAGCCAGCGCTCGCGCGACGGTTGCGAGCCCGTTCGAAGGATGAAGGAGCGCTGACCGATCGCCGTGCTCGCGTCGCAGGAAGCGCGCCGGCCGGCGAGGTAGTCGGCGAGCACTTCCTTGCGATGGGCTTTCAGCGAGCGCAGGTTGGAGAGGCTGGCGACGAGCTGGTGGCGCACCGCGTCGCGGTAGGTCGCGATTTCGCCGGTTTCGCGGCGCACAGCGGTGCCGGCGTAGCGCGCCTGCTCGTAGAGGATGCCGATCGCGCCGTTGAGCGAGCCCCAGGCATCGGAATAGAAGGGCCCGAGGCCGTCGGCCCATTCGCGCGAGTAGTAGCTCCAGCCGTGCTCGTCGAAAGCGCGACCGCCTTCGTCGGCGAACACGCCGTGCCACTTCGCGAGGGTCGCCGGGAAGTCGGGATGGCGCGGCGCCGCCTGGGGATAGAAGAGGAAGGTGTCCGACGAGCCCATCTCGTGGGAATCGACGAAGAGCTGCGGGACGAATTTACGCACCGCTGCCCAGCGCGCGCGCGTCTCCGGCGCGATGCCGCTCATCCAGTCGCGGTTCATGTCGAAGAGGTAGTGGTTCCCGCGTCCGTAGGGCCAGTGGCCGCGGGTCAAGCCCTCGTCGCCGAGGTCGAGCACGAAGCTCGCGCTCGATTCGAGCATGCCGAGGAAGCGCTCGCGCCCGTCGGGGTTCTGCATCGGATCGAAGACCACGACGAGCTCGTCGAGCAACTCGTTCGTCGCCCCGCTCTGGTCCGCGATCAGCTGGTACGCGAGGGCCAGGCCAGCATCGACGCCGGACATCTCGTCGCCGTGGATCGAGTAGGCCAGCCACGCAACGGCGGGGGAGTTCGCGACGAGGTCCGCGGCAGAGGACTCCGAGAGCTCGCGCGGATCCGCGAGCTGGCGCAAGCCCCCGAGGATCTCGTCGAGCCGCGCCATGTTCTTCTCCGAGGTGACCACGCCGGCGAGCAGCTCGCGGCCCTCGTGGGTTCGCCCGGTGACCTCGAGGCGCACGCGCGGCGAGCTGGCGGCCCAGGAGCGCCACAGCTGCACGACTTCCTCGTGGTGCGCGGGCCGCCGGCCGACCTCGGCGTGGAGGATCGAGGCCGGCGTGGCGACGCCCGTGTTCTTCGGACCCGCAGGGAAGTAGTCCGCACCGTCATCCAGCTCCGCCGGAACACCGAAGGGGTTGGCGCGCGCGACGTCGTCCCCAGCCGGCGGTCGAGGGTCGGCGCTGCGCTGAGGCTTCGCCGCCGCGCGGGGCAACTCGGGCCTGGGCGCAGCGACGACCGCGGGCTCTTGTTTGCGCGCTTCCGTCGGTCCGGGCGCGGGAGCAGGGGCAGTGCACGACGCCGCGAAGAGACCCACGAGAAGGAAGTGCCTCATGGGGGAGCAGGATACGCGAGCGAAGTGGTAGCGTCTCGCGCGCAGCGCGCCGCAGTTCCGGGGCCCTTAGCTCAGTTGGTCAGAGCGGGCGACTCATAATCGCTTGGTCGCAGGTTCGATCCCTGCAGGGCCCACCCTTCGAGAGGCGCAGGGCGAGAGGCGCTGGCCTCATCGATCGCCGAACGCCACGCTCAATTCCCGTTCGAGGAAACGGCGCGCGGGCGGCGGCCGCGCGGCGTGCGGCCCTTCGGCAGCTGCAGCCCGCGGCTCTCCAGGTACGCCGCGAGAGGCTTGCGCGCGTCGCTGAGCACGTGCCTCAAGCTCGTGTCCTCTTCCTCTTCGGCGAGGGTCGTGGCCTTGTCCAGCTTGCGAACGACGAGCAACGCGAGGCTCGTCGCCGGCGATTCCTTCGCCTGTTTCGCGGCGGCGCGAGCCTCGATCAGGCGGATTTTCTCCTGCAGCTCGGCGATCAATTCCTCGGCGCCGCGCCGGTTCCGGCGACCGTTCTCGTTCGTCTTGCCCATCGTTTCTGTCGTTGTCTTTCGGGAAATCATGGTGTCTCGCGAGGCTCGAGGCTGCGAAAATAGCCGAGCGGGGAGCAATTGCAACTGGGGAACAATTCCCATGTCGCGACGTGGATCTTTGTCATGAAGCAGAGATCGATCCGGTGAACAGAGCTGTCACGAAGAACAGTTTCTATACTGCCGCGCGCGCCGCAGGCGGCGAACCTCCCAACCCAAGGACTCCCGTGATCTCGAAGCTGTCTCTACTCATCCCGCTCCTCGCACTCGCGAGCGCGTGCTCCGCGACGAATTCCGGAACGGCTTCGGTCTCAAGCCCGGGCGAACCGGCGAATGTGAACGAATCGACGCTGCCGGCTTCGGCCATGCGCAGCGAACAGAAAGCGGGCGGCGAATCGAAGAGCGCTTCGAGCGCGAAAGTCTTTCCCTACGCGGTGGAAACGCACCAGCTCGACAACGGGCTGAAAGTGTTGTTCGTGCCGATGCCGTCCGAAGGTCTCGTGTCCTACTGGTCGATCGTGCGCACGGGCAGCCGCGACGAAGTCGAAGCGGGCGTGACGGGTTTCGCGCACTTCTTCGAGCACATGATGTTCCACGGCAGCAAGCGTTTCCCCGGGCCGGTCTACGACGGCATCGTCAACGGCATGGGCGCGGACGCGAACGCTTTCACGACCGACGATTTCACGGCGTATCACCTCGGGATCACGCAAGCGGACCTGCCCAAGGTGATCGAGATCGAGGCGGATCGCTTCCAGCACCTCGAGTACGACGAGCCCGGCTTCAAGACCGAGTCCGGCGCGGTGTACGGCGAATACCGCAAGGGTCGCACCAGTCCGTTCGAGGTGCTCTTCGAGGCCGTGCAGGACGCGGCCTTCGACAAGCACACCTACAAGCACACCACGATCGGATTCGAGGCCGACATCAAGAAGATGCCGGAGCAGTACGCTTATTCGAAGACCTTCTTCGAGCGCTTCTACCGCCCGGAGAACATCGTGGTGGTCGTCACCGGCGATTTCGACAAGCGCGCCACGCTCGAGCTGATCAAGACCAACTACGCAGCCTGGAAACCGGGCTTCACCGCGCCGAAAGTCGTCGCCGAGCCGGAGCAGAAGGCGGAGCGGCGCATCGACGTGCCCTTCGACGGCCAGACGCTTCCGATCCTCGCGATCAATTTCAAGGGCGAGAAGCTCTTGCCGACCGATCGCACGATGATCGCGGCGACCTTGATCGGCGAGCTCGCGTTCGGCGAGACCTCGGACGCGTACAAGGAGCTGGTGCTCGACGACCAGCGCGTCGACGCGATGTTCGCGAGCTTCGGCTACAACCGCGATCCGGGTCTGTGGTCGGTGATCGCCAAGGTCAAGGAGGCTTCGGACCTTTCCTCGATCGAGCGCCGGCTGTGGAGCGCGATCGGCGAGCTCGCCAACCGCCCGGTCGACGCGGAGAAGCTCGATTCGGCGCGCTCGCGGCTCAAGTATTCCTTCCTGTCCAACCTGTCGACGCCCGGCAACGTCAACGACTCGGTCGCGCAGGTCATCGCGATCACGGGCGACATCACGGCGGTCGACCAGATCTACAACACGCTCGACCAGGTGACGCCCGAGGACGTCCAGCGCGCCGCCGCGAAGTACCTGACGCGCCAGCGCGCCACCGTCGCGATCCTGCACAGCCGCTCGCAAGCCGCTGGAGTCGCGAGCGTCGGCGCCGAGCCGCCCGTGCTCATGCCGGTGCCCGCGGACCCGAACGTCGCGTTTTCCATCGCCTTCTACGTGGGGAGCCAGAACGATCCCAAGGGCAAGGAGGGCCTCGCGGCCCTGGTCGGCGCGATGATCTCCGAAGGCGGAACGGCGAAGAACACCTACGCCGAGCTGCTCCTGAAGATGTTCCCGCTCGCCGGCGGCTACTCCGCGAACGTCGACAAGGAAATGACCGTGGTCACCGGCGTGGTCCACCGCGACAAGCTCGAGGCCTTCTACGCCCTCTTGATCCAGGCCCTCGTCACGCCAGGATTCCGCGCGGACGACTTCGAGCGCCTGCGCGATTCCGCGATCAGCGACATCGAGACTTCGCTGCGCTTCTCGTCGGACGAAGAGCTCGGCAAGGCCGCGCTGTTCGAGCGCGTGTTCTCGGGCACTCCCTACGCGCACCTGACCGAGGGCAGCGTCGACGCCTTGAAGTCGATCACCCTCGAGGACGTCCAGAAATTCTGGACCGAGCACTACACGCGCGAAAACCTGGTGCTCGGCCTCGGGGGAGCCTTCCCCGAGTGGCTGCCCGCGAGTATGCAAGCCGACCTGGCGCGCCTGCCGTCGGGCGTGGTCGAAGCGCCGCCGGCTCCGCAAGCCGCGCCGATCCAGGGCCGCAGCGTGTTGATCGTCGAGAAGCCCTCGGTGGAAACGAAGGCCGGCGAAGCGCCGACGACGACTTCCGCGGCGATCAGCTTCGGCTATCCGATCCCCGTGAAGCGCGGAACGCGCGAGTACTACGCGCTGTGGATCGCCAACTCCTGGCTCGGCGAGCACCGCAACTCCTCGTCGCACCTCTACCAGGTGATCCGCGAAGCGCGCGGGATGAACTACGGCGACTACTCCTACATCGAGGCCTATCCCAACGGCGGGCGGCGCAGCATGCCTCCGACCGGAGTCGGCCGCCGCGCGCAGATGTTCGAGGTCTGGATCCGTCCCGTGCCGCGTGACCAGGCTTTGTTCGCGCTGCGCGCCGCCTTGCGCGAAGTGGAGCTGCTCGCGAAGAACGGCATGACCCGCGAGCAGTTCGAGACCACCAAGGGTTTCCTCGCCAAGTACTCGCTGCACTTCGCCGAGACCACGGCGGAGCGGCTGGGCTACGCGCTCGACGACCGCTACTTCGGCGTCAAGGAAGGCCACCTGGCGCTGTTCCGCAAGATGATGAAGGAGATCACGCTCGAGGAGGTCAACGCCGCGGTCAAGAAGCACCTGCAGGTCGAGAACGTCGCGATCGCGATCGTCTCGGACCACGCAGTCGAGCTGCGCGACGCGATCGTGGCCGACAAGCCGAGCCCGATGTCCTACGGCGACAACCAGAAGCCCAAGGAAGTCCTCGAGCAGGACAAGCTGATCGAGGCCTACCCGCTGCGCATCCCGCTGGACCGCGCCTGGGTCGTGCCGGTTGCCGACATGTTCTCCGGCCGCGAGAAGCCCAGCTGGTAACTCCGTCCGCAACGCTGCTGGCCAGCGCCGAGTCCATCCCCGATCTCTTCGGGATCCGCGTCGAGTTCCTGCTCTTCGGCGCGACGTTGCTTGGCGTGGCCCTGTTCCACCACCACACGCTCAAGGTCGCCCTGTGCGGCCTGGCGGCGATCCTCGCTTTCCGCCTCGTGTACACCGACTTCGATCTGTCGGCGCACATGTTCGGCGGCGGCGAGCACCACGAGGGCGAGTGGAAGCTGCTCGTGAACCTGCTCGGCCTGCTGCTCGGCTTCGCCTTGCTCGCCAAGCAGTTCGAGGACAGCCGCCTGCCCGAATTGCTGCCCAAGTATCTGCCCGACGGCTACTTCGGCGGCTTCTGCCTGCTGGGCCTGGTCTTCGTGATGTCCGCCTTCCTCGACAACATCGCGGCGGCGATGATCGGCGGCACGGTCGCGAAGGTGGTCTACCGCGACCGCGTCCACCTGGGCTTCCTGGCCGCGATCGTCGCCGCTTCCAACGCGGGCGGCGCCGGCTCGGTGGTGGGGGACACGACCACGACGATGCTGTGGATCGCGGGCGTGTCCTGGAAGCAGGTCCTCCACGCCTTCATCGCTTCCGGCGCGGCCTGGCTGGTCCTGGCCTGCGTCGCGTCGCGCCAGCAGCACGCTTTCCAGCCGATCGTGCGCGACGCGGCGCGCGATCTGAAGCTCGACAAGGGACGGCTGTTCATCGTCCTCCTGATCCTCGCCGGCGCGATCCTGACCAACGTCTACCTGGATTTCCCGGCCGTCGGCGTGTGGATCGCGATCCTGATCGGAGCCAGCTTCCGTTCCACGGCCTGGCACGAGCTGCCCAGCGCGTTCAAAGGCGCGCTGTTCCTGCTCTCCCTGGTGATGTCCGCCTCGATGATGCCGGTCGATCAACTGCCGGCGGCCTCCTGGCACACCACCCTCGGCCTGGGCTTCGTCTCCTCGGTCTTCGACAACATCCCGCTGACCAAGCTCGCGATCGACCAGGGAGGCTACGACTGGGGCATGCTCGCCTACGCCGTCGGCTTCGGGGGATCGATGATCTGGTTCGGCTCGAGCGCCGGGGTCGCCCTCTCGAACTCGTTCCCGGAAGCGCGCTCGGTCGTTGCCTGGCTGCGCAAGGGCTGGCACGTGCCGCTGGCCTACGTCGTCGGATTCTTCGCGCTGTACTGGACGCTGGGCTGGCACCCGACGCCGATGGCGGACCATGCGGGCGCTTCGCCTCCGGCGATCGAGGTTCCGGCGAGCCGCTGAGTCGCCCGCAAAGGAAGAGTTACATCGCCCGGCGCGCGGATAGGTTTTGTCCCCACGCGCGCGTCTCCACGTTGCTTGCCCGACCAGGCCGCGTCAGACTCCGAAGCCCCCTCGCTCTCCCCCGGGAGCGTCTGTCCCACATCCATTAATATGTACGAGGCCATCATCGCGCCCCTGGCGCGTGGCTCGACAGTTCTGCAAGCAGGAGCCGCCGCGACTCCGCACGGGCTGTTCGGCATCCGGATCGAGTTCATCTTCTTCGCGCTGACGCTGCTCGGGGTGGCCCTGCTCCACCGCTACACGCTCTACGTCGCGCTGACGGGGCTGGCGGTGATCACGGGCTACAAGCTCCTGTTCACGAGCTACGACATTCCCGGCCACCTGCTCGGCGGAGGCGGCGAGGAGGGCGAGTGGGGCTTGATCCTCAATCTGCTGGGCCTCCTGGTCGGCTTCGCCCTGCTGGCGAAGCACTTCGAGGACTCCCAGCTGCCAGGTTTGCTCCCGCGCTGGCTGCCCAACGATTGGAAGGGCGGCTTCGTGCTGCTGGCCCTGGTGTGCTTCATCTCGAGCTTCCTCGACAACATCGCCGCGGCCATGATCGGCGGGACGGTCGCGAAGATCGTCTTCAAGAACAAGGTGCACGTCGGGTACCTCGCGGCGATCGTCGCCGCCTCGAACGCCGGCGGCGCGGGCTCGGTGGTCGGCGACACGACCACCACGATGATCTGGCTCGCGGGAGTCGATCCGCTGGACGTGACCCATGCTTTCGTCGGCTCGGCCGTGGCCCTGGCTTTCTTCGGCGTGATCGCCGCGAAGCAACAGGACCGACACCAGCGCATCGAGGCCGATCCGCCGAGCGGCATCCGGCTCGACTTCGGCCGGCTGCTCGTGGTCGGCCTGATCCTGGTCGGAGCGATCGTCGCCAACGTCATCCATGTCCACGGCAAGCAGTTTGGCTTCCCCGCGGTGGGCGTGTGGGCGGCGATCCTCTTGTGCGCGCCGATGCGCAAGCCGGCCTGGCATGAGGTCGTGCCGGCCTTGAAAGGCGCGGTTTTCCTGCTTTCGCTGGTCTGGTGCGCTTCGCTGATGCCGGTCGACGAGCTGCCCACGGCTTCGTGGCACACGACGCTCGGATTGGGATTCGTCTCGGCGGTCTTCGACAACATTCCGCTGACCAAGCTCGCCATCGATCAAGGCGGCTACGACTGGGGCTTCCTCGCTTACGCCGTCGGATTCGGCGGATCGATGATCTGGTTCGGGTCCAGCGCGGGAGTCGCGCTGTGCAACAATTTCCCCGAGGGCAAGAGCGTCTACCAGTGGCTCAAGGGCGGCTGGCACGTTACGGTCGGATATGTCCTGGGCTTCTTCGCTCTGCTGTTCATCATGAAATGGCATCCCCACGCTCCGCACAAGATCGTGCAAGCCGCGCCGGCGATCGAGGCTCCGGCTGATCCTGGGCACTGAGCGAGCGCCGCCTTGACGGCCGTTTTTCCGAACGCTTCGCCATCCGTGCCTGCCTGAAGGGGCCTCGCGGCCTCGCGGCTCCGCGGCATCGGGAAGAAACGCGCTCGTGCTTGCACGCCAGCGCCGCACGGCCAGAATGCCCAGCCTTCCATGGAAGCCCTGAAAGAATTCATCGACGTGCTCCTGCACCTCGACAAGCATCTCCTCGAGTGGATCGACCTGTACCAGCAGGGCGTCTATTGGATCCTGATCGCGATCGTCTTCTGCGAGACGGGGCTGGTCGTCACGCCCTTCCTGCCGGGTGATTCACTTTTGTTCGCAGCGGGAGCCTGCGCGGCGCTCGGAAAGCTCGATCTCGCGCTGATCTTCGTCGGACTGGTGTCTGCCGCCTTCGCCGGCGACAACTTGAACTACTGGGTCGGCAAGCGACTCGGCCGCGGGGGCGCGGCCCGCATCCCGCGCTTGATCAAGCCGCACTACCTCGAGAAGACCGACGCGTTCTACGCGCGCCACGGCGGCAAGACGATCATCCTGGCGCGCTTCGTGCCTATCGTGCGCACCTTCGCGCCCTTCGTCGCCGGCGTCGGCAGGATGAACTACGGGCGATTCCTCGCCTACAGTATTTCGGGCGCGATCCTGTGGGTCGGAGTGTGCACGCTCGCCGGCTATTTCTTCGGCAACCTGGAGTTCGTCAAGAAGAACTTCTCGCTGGTCGTGCTCGCGATCATCCTGATCTCGGTGCTGCCGATCGCGATCGGCTGGTGGCGCTCGCGTGGCAAGGCCGGCGCCGCGGCCACGGATCGGATTCCGGATTGAGCGACAGGGGCGCGCGGGCGATGCGACACCTGCGCGGCATGCCGACTGTCCCTCAGGTGTAGAGCATCAAGCGCACATGACTGCCCAGTCGGCGCGTCAATCCCGCGACGACGTGGCCGCGCAGCAGGTGGTAGACCGCGCTGCGGTGGCTGATCCCCACGACCAGTCCATTGACTCCCATCGCCTGTGCCGCGCGCGCGATGCCTTCGACCGCGTTGTGGGAGACGGTCCAGATCGGGATCAGCGTGAAGCCCTCGCGCTCGGCGAATTGCGCGGCTTCGCGCAGCGCGGCCATGCCTTCGTCTTCTTCCGTGACGACTTCCGACTCGCGCACGAACAAGCCGGCGCGCTCCTCGACGTAGACGGCGTAGATGTTCTTGCCGCCGAGGCCGCGCTCGCGCGCGAGCGCTTCGCCGATCATCCCCGTGTTCTTCGTGCGCAGCGCGACCAGGGTGCTCGACGGATACAGATCGACGATCGCCTCGGCCTGGGGCAGGCTCAGGATCTCCGCGCGCTCGGTCTGCTCGAGCCCCTGCTCGGCGAGGCCGCGCAGGCGAGCGGCGCGGCGCTTGACCAGCGGATGCTCGTAGAAGATGTCGGCGAACCACTTCTGCTGCGTGCCCATCGCGATCAACATCCCGAATCCGACGAAGAGGAAGCCGAACAGAGTGGCTTCCTGTTTGTAGAGCAGGTTCGTGAACCAGGCGAGGGCGACCACCAGAGTCGTCAGGATGCCGACCATGAAGCCCCAGCCGCGCTGTCCTTCGCGCCAGCGCACCACGTCGAGGCCGCCGGACGAGAGCAGGAAAGCTCCGAGCAGGCCGAAGGCGTAGAGCTCGCCGAGCAACGTCAAGTCGCCTTTCGAGATCCAGACCACCAGCGCCGGGAACACGGTGGCGACGAGGATCGCGACGAAGGGCGTGCGGAAGCGCCGGCCGCGCTTGCCGATCATCGCGGGCATGTAGCCCAGGTCGGCCAGCGACAGGAACACGTGGTAGCTGCCGATGATCGCCGTGTTCGCGGCGAAGAGCAGCAGGGCCGAGGCGGTGGCGACCACGGCCAGTTTCAGCGGCAGACCGCCGCACAGGTTGGCGAGCTCGGAAATGAAGCGCTCGCTGCTCTCGAGCTTCGTGGCCTCGCTCAGGAGCTCGATCGCGAACAGCGTGAGCAGCGGCGAAGTGATCAGGATCGTGATCACGACCAGCCACATGCCGCGCCGGGCCGTGGCGCGGATCGGCAGTTTCATCGCCGGGCTAAGCTGGCTGATCGATTCGAGCCCCGAGAAGGCCAGCCACGCGCCGGCAAAGCCGATCACGAAGGTCTTCGCGCTGACGTCGGTGGCCGCGCTGAAGGCGTGGCGCAGGTGGTCCCAGGCCGCGGGCTGGTTGCGGATCGAGTACAGGCACGCGCCGATCACGATCAGGTCGATGCCGAGCGCGCACAGGGCCATCAGGAACGAGATCGAGGCGCTCTCGCGAATGCCGACGATGTTGAGCACCGCGAGCACCAGCAGGGCGGCGATCGCCAGGGCCGCCACGTGCTCGTCGAGCGCCGGCCAGGTGCTCGCCAGGTAGTGGATGCCAGAAACCGAGGAAACGGCGGCGGTCAGAAAGTAATCGAGGGTGATCAGCAGCCCGCCGATCAGGCCCCAGCGCGGGCTGAAGGCGTTGCTCGCCACGGTGACGACCCCGCCGCCGTCGGGATTGCGCCAGCAGATCTCCACGTACTTCCAGGCCAGGAGCAGGAAGCCCAGCATCGACGTGGTGACGAACAGCGGCGCGAGGTTGCCGATGCCGCGCATGTCGTGCAACATGCCGGGCACGTAGTAGATGCTCGTGCCGATGTCGGCGAAGACCACCGCCCAGACGAGCAGCGGCGAGAGCTGGCGCAGGTGGTTCTCCCCAGAACCGGGTTGCACCGAAGCACTGCCTGGCGGGCGCATGGGCGCAAGATCCTCACGTCCGCCCCGATCCCTGTCCAGTGGAGCGGCTCCGCAGGCCTCGCGCGCCTCAAAAACGAGCCTCGGAGTTCGTTCTCACTGGCGCGCGAGCACCGCGACCCTCAGGATCTGCGCCGCCCATGAGCGATCCTGGTTCCCCGCCCAAGCCTCGCGGTGTGCAAGCGCCGAAAGGTTCCGCCGGCGACCACCTGCGCCAGCTCTCGCCGCTGCTCGTCTGGGCGGTGGTCTTCGCCGACATCGGGACCAGCGTCTATTACGTCCCGGGCATCCTGTACAAGCAGGTCGGCGAGTTCGCCCCGCTGTTCATCGCCCTGGGCCTGTTCGGCTTCCTGCTCCTGGCGCACAAGTACGTCGAGATCTGCTGGCGCAAGCCCGACGGCGGGGGGGTGGTGTCGATCGCCAGCGAGGCCTTCTCGCCGCGACTCGGGCTGCTCGGCGGCCTGTTGATCTCGGTCAGCTACTTCCTGACCTCGGCGATCTCGACGGTTTCCGGCGTGCTCTACATCGGCAGCATCGTGCCGTTCTTCGACCAGCACGTCGTGATCCTGTCGCTCGCGCTGCTCGTGCTGCTCGCGGTGATCAACATCATCGGCATCCGCGAGAGCGCGATGCTCTCGTTCTTCATCGCCCTGTGCGCCCTGGGCGTGAACCTGATCGTGATCGTGGTCACGCTCTGGCGCGCCGACGGCGCGAGCTTCGCGAACATGCGCAGCCACCTTGCGCTGATCAGCGATCTCGATTCGAAGACCTTCCTGATCGGATTCGCGGGAGCGTGGCTGGCCTTCTCCGGGCTCGAGTCGATCAGCCAGCTCAGCCCGGCGATGAAGCTGCCGATCAAGTCCACGGCCCACCGCGGCATGTGGTACGTCGTGCTGACGATCGTGATCACCTCGCCGCTGCTCACCCTGTTCGCGATCGCGATCCTGCCGGCGGAAATCAAGGGCAGCGAGCTGAAATCGACGCGCCTGATCTCCGAGCTCGGATTGATCTCCGGCGGCTGGCCGCTGATGCTCGCCGTGGTGTCGACCGGGGCGTCGCTGCTCTTGTTCGCGGCGAACACGGCGATCATCGGCGGCTACCACGTGTTCCTCGCGCTGGTGGAGCAGGGCTTCCTGCCGGCGAAGATCTCCGCCCGCAACCGTCGCTTCCACACGCCGCACGTCGCCGTGATCACGGCCACGGTGCTGCCGATCATCGTGATCCTGCTCCTGCGCAAGGACCTGGTCGCGTTGGGGCACTTGTACGCCTTCGGATTGCTGGGCGCGTTCCTTTTGTCCTCGGCCGGCGTCGACGCCTTGCGCTGGCGCGAAGGGGTGCGCGGCTGGCGCCTGGGCGTCGGCCTTTTCACCACGCTCCTGGTGCTCACGGCCTGGCTGGTCAACGTGTTCATCCAGACACAGGCGACCGTGATCGGCATCATGCTGGTCAGCGTCGGCCTGTTGCTCGCCGTCGGCACGCAGCAACGCTGGTTCTCCGACCTTCTGTACATGCACCCGGCGGTCAAGCGCCGCGCCGAGCGCATGATCGCGGAGTCCGAGCTCGGTCTCGAGACCGAAAGCGCGGCGGACATCCTGAGCCTGGCCCAGGCCGAGGCGATCATCGGCCTGTATCCCTCGCACACCCTGGTCGCGATCCGCAGCTCCAGCCCCGGGCTGATCCAGGAAGCGATGACCCGCGAGCGCGGCTTCGGCGGCAAGACCCTGTACGCGATCTACGTCGAGGAGCGCACCGGCCTGTTCGTCGGGGCCAGCGAGTACGAGCCCGACGAGGAAGGTATCGCCGCGCTGCGCGCCGCGGTCGGCCTGGGCGAGCGCGAGTCCTTCGAGATCATCCCGATCTGGACCGTGTCGCACAACGCCGTCGAGGGCATCGCGCGCGCCGCGGAAAGCCTGGGCGTCAACGCGCTGGTGATCGGCGCGAGCCAGCGCCACGCGATCTACCATCTCCTGCGCGGTCACGTCGTCGCCGGCCTGACGCGACAATTGCCGAGCCACATCCGCCTGGTGCTTGTCACCTGAGTCTCGAGCGAGCAGTCCATGGATCACTGGGGTTTGTGGGTCGTCTTCGCGGCAGTCGTGCTGAGCATGATGGCCCTCGATCTGGGCGTGCTGCAGCGCAACCCGCGCGAGATCGGCGTGCGCGAAGCCCTGTGGCGCACCCTCGCCTGGGGCCTGCTCGCGCTCGGATTCAACGCGCTGATCTTCTGGCGCGACGGCAGCCAGCGCGCGGGCGAGTTCCTCACCTGCTACCTGACCGAGCAGGCCCTCTCGGTCGACAACATCTTCGTTTTCATCGTGATTTTCCGCTACTTCGCGATCTCCAGCGCGAATCAGCAGCGCGTCCTGTTCTGGGGCATCCTCGGAGCGGTGGTCTTCCGCGCGATCTTCATCCTCGCCGGAGTCGAGCTCGTCTCGCACTTCGAGTGGACGATGTACCTGCTCGGCGCCTTCCTCGTGTTCACCGGCTTCAAGCTGTTCTTCGCCGACGACGACGAGGAAGTCGACCTGGAGAAGAACATGATCCTGCGCGTCACGAAGAAATTTCTGCCGGTGAGCGCCGCTCCCGCGGGCAAGCACTTCTTCGTCGTCGAAAACGGCAAGCGTGTCGCGACACCGCTGCTCGTCGCGCTGATCGTGATCGAGACCACCGACGTGATGTTCGCGGTCGACTCCGTGCCCGCGGCCCTGGCGATCACCACGGACCGTTTCGTCCTCTACACCTCGAACGTCTTCGCGATCCTCGGGCTGCGCTCCCTGTATTTCGCCGTCGCGGGGATCATTCCTTATCTGCACTACCTGCAGCACGGGCTGTCGATGATTCTCGTGTTCATCGGCGCGAAAATGATCCTGAATCACCACTACGAGATCTCGATGCCCGCGTCGCTCGGCGTGGTCGGCGGCGTGCTGATCGTGTCGATCGTCGCCAGCGTGGTGCGCGCGCGCTACTACGACCACGGGAAGGACGACGAGTGAAGCTCGCGCTGGTCGCCCTGGGCTTCCTCGCGCTGCTCGCCGCGGCCTATCGTTTCTACGGCCGCTGGATCGCGCGCCAGCTCGAGGTCGACGATGCACGCACCACGCCGGCCCATGCGAAACAGGACGGCGTGGACTTCGTGCCGACTCCTCCCTTCTATCTGTTCGCGCAGCATTTCTCCGCGATCGCGGCGGCGGGACCGATCGCCGGGCCGATCCTCGCCTGCCAGAATTTCGGCTGGGTTCCCTGCCTGTTGTGGATCGGCCTGGGCGTGGTGTTCATCGGCGCGGTGCACGACTTCGCCAGCCTGGCCGCCTCGGTGCGTCACGGCGCGACTTCGATCGCCGAGATCGCGCGCGAGCGGCTGGGCACGCCCGCCGGACGCGCGATGATGGCTTTCATCTGGATCGCGCTGATCTACGTGATCGTCGCCTTCACCGACATCACGGCGGTGACTTTCACGACCGGGACGGAGGACCTGGTCGCAGCGTCGGTCAGCTTCAATCCCGGCGGCGCTGTGGCGATGGCGAGCGTGCTCTACCTGGTGCTCGCGATCGTGATGGGCTTCGTGCAGCGCTTCTTCGCGCCGCCCTTGTGGCTGGTGACGGGCATTTTCGTGCCGGCGACTTTCGGTCTGGCCTGGGCGGGCACGTATCTGTCCCACGTCCTGGTCCTCGATCGCACGACCTGGGGGCTCTTGATCCTCGGATATTGCGCCCTGGCTTCCGTCACACCGGTGTGGGCGCTGCTGCAGCCGCGCGGGTACCTCGGTGGCTTCGTGCTGTACACGGCGCTGCTCGTAGGCGTGATCGGCGTGCTCTTCGGCGGCTACGAGATCCGCCAGCCGGCCTTCGCGAGCTTCAACCTCGCCTCTGGCGCGGGCTCGATGTTCCCCTTCCTGTTCGTGACCATCGCCTGCGGAGCCTGCTCGGGATTCCACGGCCTGGTCTGTTCGGGCACGACCTCGAAGCAGCTCAGCCGCGAGTCGCACATGCACTTCGTCGGTTACGGAGCGATGCTGGCCGAGGGCTTCGTCGCGCTGATCGCCCTGGTCACGGTGATGATCGTCGCTCCCGCTGATCTCAAGGGCCTGGCGCCGGCGACGATCTACGGCCACGGCATCGGCGAGTTCCTGACCCTGATGATCGGCCGCGACAACTTCAATTTCGCGATCACCTTCGGCGCGATGGCCTTCTCGACCTTCGTCTTCGACACGCTCGACGTGTGCACGCGCCTGGGCCGCTACATCCTCGAGGAGCTGTTCGGCTGGCGCACGCGCGTCGGAGCCGCGGTCGCGACCTTGATCACGATCGGGCCGCCGGTCCTGTTCCTCACGCGCGGCAAGAGCAGCACGTGGAGCGAATACTGGACCCTGTTCGGCGCGTCCAATCAGCTTCTGGCGGGCCTGACCCTGATCGCCGTGAGCGTCTGGCTCCACCACATGGGCCGCCGCGCGAGATTCACGCTGATCCCCGCCGCCTTCGTCCTCTCGATCACGATCTGGGCCCTGGTCCGCATCGCCGCCACCAGCTTCGACGCCGGCAAAATCGCGAACGCCGTGTCCGCCTGCGCCCTCGTCGCCCTGGCCCTGTTCGTCGTCGCCGCCGCCGCATCCCGCTGGCGCTCGGTACCCGGTATTCCACCACCATCCTGAACCTGCGCGATACGTATCGCGCAGGTTCAGGATGGTGGTGGAATACCGGGTACCGCGGGTGGCGCGAGCAGGCGGCGGCGGCCGTCGCTCGAGCGTTTCGGTGGATCGTTGGAAGGACGAGCGGCGTCGCCGAGGGTGAAGTCGCGGTCCCAGAGTTGGCAGGTCACTTGCCGGTGCATCTGGTCGAGGCCTTCGCAGTAGTTCGTGAACTTGCAGCGGCGCACCTGGTCCCCGAGTCCGAGCTCGAGCTTGGCGAACCAGTCGGGATCGGCGAGGGATTGGCGCGCCGACGCCACGAAGTCGCAGACGGCGTCGCGCAGCGCCGATTCCGCCAGGTCGAACGAGTTGATCCCGCCCGCGGCGACGACTGGTGTCTCGAAACCTGCTTCGCGCACGGCTCTGCGAACGCTCGCGGCGAGGGGAAGATTCCTTCCGAACGGTCCGCGCGAATTCGAAGCTCGCGGGTCGTCGATACGCACGGTGGGCATGCACTCCGCTCCGCTGCGGCCCGTGTAGGGATACACCGCCTGGCCGACCTTGGGCTGCTTCGCGTCGTCGAACTTGCCGCCCTTGGACAGCGACAGGAAATCCAGTCCCGCGCGCGCGAAGGCGACCGCGTGGCGACGTGCGTCCTCGATCCGGCCGCCGCCGGCGATTACTTCGTCGCCGAGGAATCGCGCTCCGACGACGTAGCCTGGGCCGACTGCCGCGCGCACCGCCGCGATCACTTCGAGCGGTAATCGCAAGCGCCCTTGCGGTGTCGTTCCATAACCGTCCTGGCGCGTGTTCGTCGGCGAAAGGAAGGAAGCCAGGGTGTATGCGTGGGCGCAGTGCAGCTCGACGCCGTCGAATCCGGCCTGCTTCGCGCGCGCGGCCGCCTGCGCAAAAAGATTCGGCAGGACCGAGGGCAGGTTCGCGATGTGCGGCAGATGCGTGTCGGTCACGCGCTCGCGCGCGCCGCGCTCGAGACTCTCGCGCTCGCGCTCGTCAAGCAGCGCGAGCAATTCCTCGTGCGGCAGGGCGAGGAGGGCTTCGCGAATCTCCAGGTCACCCTGCAAGCCTTCGAAGCGCGCGCGGTGCTCGGGCGTCAGGGCGAGGAACTGCCGGATGAATTTCTGCTTCTCCGGCCGCCGCCGGACCGCCAGGAAATCGAGGATCTGGATGAAGAGCCGCGTGCGGCCGCGCGATCGCTCGCGCACCAGCCGCGCGAGCTCGGTGAGCCCGGGCACGAAGCGATCATCACCGATGCGCAGCAAAGGCCCGCTGGGAACGTCGCGGATCCCCGTGGCTTCGACCACCAGCACGCCAGGCGCTCCGTCCGCGAAGCGACCGTACCAGTCGAGCACCTCCTCGGTGACGACACCCTGGTCGCTCGCGCGCCAGGGAACCATGGCCGGAACCCAGGTCCGCGTGCGCGTCTCGAGCGGCCCGACGCGACCCGCGGAGAACAAACGACTCGCGCGCGCCTCCACGCGCGACGGCCAGCGCGCCGGGACGATCGCGTGGGGCGGCGCGGAACGGAGTTCGGGCTCGAGTTCGGACACGCCGCGAAGGATACGCGTTGCCGAGACGGAAACGACGAGGCTCGCGAGCGTGCGGGTTCCCGGAACGGTCAGGGCCCCACGCGATACTCGAGCGCATCGCTCAAGGTCGCCGCGTTGGGAGCCGCGAAGCCCGGATCGCGGCCCCACCACTGGCAGCGGACCGTGGTGCCGACCGCGGTCAGGGCCGGCAGGGGCGAGCCGCCGAGCAGACCGTGCGCGAAGGCGTTGACGTCGAGAGCAAAAACTCCCGAGCAATCATTCGGCGGAGAATTGCCGCCGGACGAGGTCCCGACCGCGCGCCGGATCGGCGCCGCGACGCATTGGAATCCGCCGAGGAAGGGCAGGGCCGCACGGCCGCTGACCCCGTAGAGCATCAGTCCCGGCTTGTTGTTGATCACGCCCGTGCTGCGCACCGTGAATCCGCTGGTCGATGCCGCGCTCGGCGTGCCCGCGAAGTGGATCTGCGGCGTGCAACCGAGGCTGTTGTGTTTCGAAGTGCAGTACACCAGGCTGGTGTAGGGCAGGTGCGCGAGCAACACGCTGACGTCTGCGGAGAATTCGTCAGCGACGGCGATGTCGAGCCGATCATCGCCGTTGAGATCGCCGAGCGCGAACGAGCTCGGCGTGTAACCGGTCCCGAAGCTCTGGTGCTTGCCGAAGAAACCCGTGCCATTTCCTCTGGCAATCCAGATCCCCTGGTAGCCGCCACCGACGGCGCAGATGTCCGCGTTGCCGTCGCCGTCGACGTCCTCGACCTGGATCTCATACGCAGGCGGCATCGCGGCCACGGAGGAACTTGGGAAAGGGAAGCCGCCGTTCCCGTTGCCCAGCAGCACATGCAGGCCGTTCGAGTAACTGATGGCCGTGCCGTAGACCAGATCGGGCATTGCGTCGCCATTGACGTCCCCGGCGGCGACGACACCCTGGAATGCCCCGACCGGAACGCTCGTCGCAGGGGCGAAGGCTCCGCCTCCGATGCCGCGCAGAACCGAGAGGAAAGTCGATTGGTTGTTGGCGACGACGAGATCGGGCCAGCTGTCGCGATCGAGGTCCACGACGGCGATCGATCGCGGCATGCTTCCCACGGCGAGGGAGGTCGGCGGCCCGAAGCCTCCTGCGCCATCGCCGATCAGGATCGAGACGGTGTTCGCCGCCGAGTCCACCGTGACCAGGTCGAGTCTGCCGTCGCGATCGAAGTCGCCGAGGGCCACTTTCCACGCACCCGCTCCGGTGGGGAAGCTCACCGGTGCGAGCAGCGCGCCAGCTCCGTTGTTCAGCATCACTTTGGCCGTGGCGGCGCCGGGATCGGCGCTCACCAGATCGGGCTTGCCGTCGCCGTTGAGATCGCCGAGCGCGATCGAGCGCGCCATCGGGCCCGTCGCGTACACCGTCGGGGCTCCGAAGCCGCCGGTTCCATTCCCGCGGAAGGCCAGCACGCTGTTGGAGTGGCCGACGAGCATGTCGAGCTTGCCGTTCTGGTCGAGATCGGCGAGGGCGATCGCGTCCGGGAAGCTCGAGCAGCTGACCACCGAGGAGGTCAGGAACGTGCCGTTGCCCAGGGCGCGCAGGCCGGCGATCCCTCCGTTCTTCGCGACGAGCAGATCGCGGCCGCCATCGCCATCGAGGTCGTACACGAGCACGGCTTGAGCGGCGTAACCCGCGTGCCAGGTGACCGGGCTGGCGAAGGCGCCGGCCCCCAGGCCGCGCAAGACATGGACATCTCCGCCGACATGGGCCGCACCGAAAGCCGTTACCGCCAGATCGCGAACTCCGTCGCCGTCGAGATCCTGGCAAGCGACACCGCCCGTGGACGGCGCCACCGGGATCGTCACTTCGGGCAGCAGGCCACCGGCTCCGTTGTTGAAAGCCAACATGACGCGCCCCCCGGGACCGGCCTCTCCGGAGATCACGTCGTTCCAGCCGTCGCCATTCGCATCCGCGATCGCGATCCTATACGCGCTGATCCCGATCGGATAGACGATCGGGGCCCCAAATCCCGCAGCGCCGAGTCCGCTCAGGATGGCGATCGCCCTCGGGATGGAGAATTCGGCGACCAGATCGAGTCTTGCATCCCCATCCATCCGGGTCAGAGCGAGCTCATTGGCTTGTCCGGGGAGCGCCGTCGCAGTCGCGGCCGCGTAATGACCTGTTCCGTCGCCGGTGTAGGTGCGCAGCGTGGAATTGTTGGAAGAGTCGACGGTGCACACGACGAGATCGAGCAGACCATCGCCGCTCCAATCGCCGAGCGCAACCGCAGTGGGCATGCCGCTGAAGCTGACGGGAATGGAGAACTGGAACCCGCCGCTGCCGTCATTCAGGTACACGCTCACCTCAGGCGGGATCGACGGCGACCCGTCGAAGGAGCTGGCCACGACCACATCCGCGCGAGCGTCGCCATTCACGTCGCCGATCGCGATGGATTGGGTGTTCTGCCCCACACCCGCGAACGCGTTGTTGATTGCAGCGCCGAAACCACCCTGGCCGTCGCCGAGGGAGATCCAGAAGCCTGGCAGACGAAGGGCCACGAGCAGGTCCTGGATCCCGTCACCGTCGAAGTCGCTCTT
>DATHET010000255.1:0-11185 GCA_035490315.1 Planctomycetota bacterium | reverse complement strand
GTGATCACGCCCTGAATGCTGCCGCGCTCCGCGAGCGTGGCCTCGCGCTGGGCCGCGGCGACCTCCCGCAGCACCTGCACGACCGAGCGGCTGAAGTTCGACTGGCTCTGCCAGAACTGCAACTGCTCGCCGGCGTTCTGGCTCTCGATCGCCAGCTGGGCGTTGAAATTCTCGTAGGTGTTCCGCAGCTTGATGAGCGCGGTGCGAAACTGGCCGAGCCCGGCGTTGAAGCGGCGCAGCGCGTCGAGCGGCGCATTGGCAAAGCTGTCGATCTGATCGGCAATGCCCACGAGGCTCGCGCTGATGCCGTTCACGCTGGCCACGAGGCTGGATAGCGAGTCGAAGATCGAGCCTTTCATGGTCGGCGGCGCCTCGAGCAACGTCTGCAACGGGCCCTTCAGAAGCGCCTCGACAGAGGCCATAAACTCGCTCGGCGCGCGCGGCTCCGGGAGGGGCAGGTTCGTGATGATGTAGTCGTCACTGTCGATGAGGATCGTCATCTCCCAGGCGACGTCGTAGCGGGCCTCGCGATCCGGCTTGAAGCGCTTGATCAGTCCTATGCCGCCGGTAGTCGGCCCCCAGGTGATACGCACGGTCTGCGCCTCGGCGACGAACTCCTTCACCTCTTGGACTTTGGCGAGCGCGAATCCAGCTCCACCTTTCGAGTCCGAAAAGCGCCCCTTGAGCTCCCAGGGAGGAAAGGCCAAGCCGAAGATGTGGCGCGTCGGCGGGCTGTCGCCAGCGTAGTACACCTCCGACTCGCGGAGCTCGATCCCGTCGGAGACCACTGGGCCCTGCCGCGGACGGCCGTGCGGCGCCGCGTGACTGGCCAGGGTGAGCTTGCGACGCTTGCCGCCTAGCTGCTCGAAAATCCAGTCGTAGGACATCAGCGGTCCTTCGAGAGGTTCGAGAAGTTTTGAACGTATGGGCTGGAGCGCGGGTTGCGGCCGAGCTTGGCGAGCTCGTCCGAGACCTCGCGCGCGACGCGGCTTGGGTTCGAGTTGCCCGTGACGACGATATCGACCTTCTGGATGCTCGTGCCGCCGCCACCGCCCGGGTGACGCTTATTGGCGCCCTTCTTCGCGGCTTCGTTGTCGCGATAGTCACCAAGCATCTTCATGGTGGAGAGCGTGCCCGTCGGGTCAAGCATGCCGGCCGTGAACTGCGTGTTCCTGCGAGCTCCGACCGAGTGCAGCTCAGCCGCCGCCGTGCTCGCCGCGTATGCGAGCCGCAGTGCCGCTGCTCCCGCTTCGTCGCTATTCGCGCTGAGCATGGCGAGCTTGTCATTGTAGTAGGCGGTCATCTCTGAGACACCGCCGAGCTGGCCCATGTAGCGCTGGTAGACTTCGGCGCGGCGACGCGTTTCGTTCGCCGCGTTCCACTGCTCGCGCTTGAACGATTCGACTGCAGCGGTCGCACCCTCGATGACGACCATGAATTTGTTGTAGTCTGCAGCTACCGCTCCGCCCACTGCCAATGCGCCCGCGCCGGCCGTTGCCGCCCCGGCGCCAGTGCCGAGAGCGGCAACCCAGCTCGGCAAGAAGCCGCCCATTCCAGCGCCGCCGGCCGCGGCTCCCTTCACCGCTCCGACAGCAGCGCCTCCGGTGATGCCACCCAAGCCCAATTGGCCAGCCACGCCTAGCCCCTGCACAATGCCACCGGTCAGCGAGTTCTGTGCGCCAGCGACGGCGCCTACTACCTTTGCACCAGCGTAGAGTTTCGCGAGCACGATCAGCTTGTCGATCGTGCCGTTGGGGTCCTGGAGCATGCGCTCTATCACCGCCGCGAACTTCTCGACCGCCGGCTGCGCCTTCTCCCAGGCCGCCGCGATCCGCGTGTATGCCGTGTCCGCGAAATCGACGACGAGCGGACCCCACTTCGTAATGAACTCGCGCCCGCGGTCGAACGCACTGGCGACCTTCCAGCCGATCCTGTTGGCCCAGCTGTCCACGGTGCCGCGGTTGTCGTCGAACCACTGATTGAAGTCTCCGAGCGCGCCCTTCATCTTCTCGAAGAGCGGCGCCGAAGCCATCATGATGAACGTCTTGACGTTGTCCTTGGTCGTCGATTCGATCGCATCGTAGGTCGTCGCAAAGTGCGCAATCGACTCGCCGTACTTGTCGAGCTCCACCCGAATCTTCTCCAGGCGAGCCTCGGGCGAGGACTGGTTGAACTTCTTGGCGATGTCGCCGTGCAGGCCGAGCAGGCGCATGCCGAACACGTTGTGAGCGCCAGAGCGGCCTTCGAGCAGCATCGCGAACTCGCGCGCCGCCTGGTCCATCGGCAGCGACACGGCCTTGGCGGTCGCCATCACCTTCGACGAGAGCTTCTCCCACTCCTGCACGTTCATGCCGGAGGCGAACGCAGGCACGCTGGCCGTGTTGAAGATTCGGAGCAGGTCCTCGAACTCGCCGGGCAGCATCTTGGCGTCCTGGCGCATGTCGGCGATGGCCTGCGACGCCATGGAAATGCCTTGCGGAACGGAGCCGGCGAGGCCCTGCGCGCGAAACACGGCTGCGAGGGACACCTTCGTGGACTCGAGCTCGTTGTTCAGCGTGCGCACGCCGTAGATCGCAGCAGCGCCAACCGCGCCGGCGCCGATCATCCCGATGGCCTTGCTGATGTCCCAGGCCTTGCCCGCGGCGGACTCGAGCGCGCCCGTGAACTTGCCGGCGATGTTCGCGGACAGAGAACCGCCGAGCATCCCGTTGATTCTTTCGAAGCTGTCCTGCAGCGAAAGGACCTTCGAGGAGACCTTCGCGAGACGGTTGTCCGCCTGCTGGACGCCGGCATTGAAGCCGCCAACCATGCGCAAGTCACATTCCACTACGTACCTGATCCCGGCTGACATTTGCTTGCCTCCTGTAGAGATGTCTCAGTGCTCGTGCGCGACGCCCGTGGCGCGCTCGACGTCCAGCAACAGTGCGCCGCCTCTCGCGAATCCCACAATCGTGGGTCGGTCGATGTGCACCAGATAGTCCGCGATGGCGTCCAAGACGGTACGATCGTCCACCGACACCTCTCCGAGCAGACGCGCAAGTATTAGCCGATCGAACGCGAACACGTGCGCGGTCTTGCTCATGACCTCCGCCGAGCAGAGCCGCTGCGCACGCGGGATAACGCCCTCCGGATCTGAATTGAACTCTAGCGCGATTTCGCACACGAGCACCGCCGCATGCGGGTCGCACCCGGCCGTGCACTGACGGACTAGCTCGCGCTGGCCGCGGATGAATTTTGCGCACGCTCTCTGGGCCTCAGCGGAAGTCATGGTGCCTCCTGACTGAATGCGCTCGACGCGGCCGCCACGGGGCTCTCGTCCGTGACGGCCGTGGGCAGCGACTGATGCCCAGCGTCGGAAAGACGCTCGTCTGTATGATCTTTTGTGTCGCTGGCGAGCATGCCGATCTCATCGAGCAATGCGCTGGCGCTGGCGTGGCACCTCGCGTACACGCTCTGATCGTCCCAACCCGGCTCGGGCGCTGGACGCACCCAGTCCGGCACATCGCCGCCAAGCATGGCCGCAACGACAGCGGTGACGCGCTCGAACTCGACCGCGAATTCCTCCGCGCGTAGCTTGTGTGCGGCATCGCGCAGCCGAGCGATCGCACGCGAGAGCTCGTGCACGTCTCCGAGGTCACCCTCCGGGAGCTCAGTTTCACCAAGCTCCCGCTCGACGGCGATCCCACACGCGACCCGAACAGTCGAGAGCTCGAGCTGCGGCACGAGGTCATAGCGGCCGAGTGACGTGGTGAGCTGCTCAGCCCGGTCCTCGAGATCCTGGTGCTCGTTCACGGACGCAGCGATGGCATCAACAACGCTCGTGACCTCGCACGCGAGCTCGACGATCCGTTTGACGTGTGCCGCCAGCCCAGTGCGGATGGCGCTCCGCCGCTCCTCGTTCACGCCGAACTCGGCGGAGTCACGAACGTGGCGCGCGCGGCGCACTGCCTCTTGCGCTTGGTCGCGTTGCGCCTCGGAGGCCTCCAGCGACATCTCGGCTACGCGCCGCGCGCTCTCTGCGGCTACGCGCCGAGTGGTTCCGACGGCCGGCTTGGCGAGGTGTTCAGCTTTCGCGTCATCCACCTCGCGCTGCGCTTCGTCGCGCGCCGCTCGCGCCTGCTCGAGCTCGTGTGTGTGCGCGAGCAACAGCGCCTTGGCCTCAGCAAACTCGCGGACCCGCGTGTCGAAGATCTCTCGCACGCTGGTCATAGCCGAGCCCTCCCGCGACGCGCCTGTTCACGCGCCGCCCGCGGCGGCAGCAGGGCCGGATGCGGCTTTGCATCTGGCATGTCGATCGGTCGGGTATGCAGCGGCGCCAGACCGCTCTGGATGATTCCTGTCTTCGGATCGACGACGCACAAGGCGTCGGCCACATCGCTCGGCAGCACGTGCGTCCCTGGCTCGAGTTTGAAGCGGACGAAGAATGCTCGCTGTGCGCGACTGCGATCGACGGGCGGCGGAGTGCAGCATGCGACCACATTGATGGGAAAGGTGACGATGACCGGTTTGTGAGGTTCAAAGCGCCCCTGCACTGTGCGCCAGTTGTCGATTCCTAGGTACAGGAACGGGTTCTCGGGACTGCCCAAGTACGGGCTCCGGGGCGGAGCGTCGACGTCCGTTCCTTCGTTCTCGTCGCGCATCACGAGAGCCTCTGGAGCCAGGGACAACCGCCGGTAGTGAGGCCGCCGTAAGCAGCGTCCGGTACCTTGCAAACCGCGTCGGCAAACTCCTCGGGAACCTCGATCACCTGTCCCGGCTCGGCCACGATCTCGAGCGGCGCTATGCCCGGTCCCACGTGGAGCGTGCATCGCTGGACGTGGTCCTTCGGATTCGCGAAGCGTACGTAGCGAACTTCAACTTTCGGCGCAGTCGGCCGCGCCGGCGCGAATCGTTTGATCTCAGTTTCGTGTTGTTTCGTCTCTTTGGGCTTTGCCATTTACTCGTCTCCTTCGGGTTCCAGGTGCAGATGCGGCAGCATGTAGTCTTCGGGGATAGTTCCCTCGTCGATCTCCCGCCCGATCTGCTGTTTCGTCTCGGCGCTGAGTTTGGGCAGAACGGTGAACGCGAACTTCTTCGCGTATTCGCGTCTGAACGTCGGACTCGCGATGTTCGTTGCCATCACGAGGGGCGCTTCCTCGACAAGCTCCGCCGCGTTTTCGTTCGAAAACTTGTCGAGTCCGTGAGCCACCCACACGATGCGCTCGTTCCGAGCCCTGCTGATGCACGTGTAGAGCTCGCGCGCGAATCGGCGGACGTCGTCGCCCAGGGCGTCGAGCACAATCTCGGTTGCGGACCGATCTTCGCGCTTGCTGTCACCGCTTCGGCCGACCGACGCCGATGTGTTGGCGAGGGACAGCGCCATCGCGTGCACGCTCCGGAAGATCTCGTCGCGCAGCTCGTGGCACTGCCGCGCAGCGATCTCGAACGCTCGCCCCGACGGGCCAGCAAAACCGATCTCATCCTCTGACCCGAGCTCGACCCATCCCTTGTCGAGCGCCTGCCCCACCGGGTCAGCGCCGCGATGCGGGTCGCTCTGCGTCTCTGAAATCGCGCCATGCACGGCGGGGATCTCCGGACCACGCTTGACGTATGGGACCTCGAGGAGCGAGCGGCTCATGGCGCCCGCCAAGTCGCTGCGCTTGCGAAAGTGTTCCTCAGCGAGCGGTCCCGCCTTGTTGCCAATCCACAGGGCCTCGGGCAGCACGAGCTGCTTGACGGGGAGCGTCTTGAAGGTCGTTGCCGTCGCGGGCGTCACGCATTCCACGGGCTCCTCGGCGCGCATCGGCTTCTGGTCGCTGATGTCGCGTGTCTCGAACACTCGATAGACGGCGCGGCCGTCGTTGAGCTGCCACAACGTGTAGCGCTCACGGTATGTCCCGCGACTGCTGAGCACATCGCGGCGTTTGCAGACGCGCGTCTTCACAATGCACCACGCCAGGTTCCCGTCGTCACCCTGTTCCCAATCGAGCAAGTTGCCGAGTGGAAGCTGCGCCACGTAGGCCCGGCCACCGCCGAGCCGCTCTTCGTCTGCGCGGTTGCTCACGTCGGGTGCTGGCGGCATATCGAGCACGACGACGGCGCGACGGTGAAGTAATGCGTCGATCGTCACAGTGCGCAGGAAGTCTGCGAACGCTGTTCCCTGCAAGTCACAGTCGGCGGCAAATTCGGCGTAGAAGTCGTGACTCGGCACTCCGCCAGGCGTTCCCGGATTGCCCGCGTCCGCCGCCGGCACTACCTGCAAGCCCGCTTGGAACAGCGCGCCAGCGAGGTAGCCCACGACCTGGCCCACATACGAGATGTAACTCGAGTGCTTCAGCCGCCAGTTGTATCGTTCGGTACTTTCGCCCGGGACTGCGGGAACGAATTCCCGCGCCCGTTTCTGCATCTCGTAGCCGCCGACGTAGAGCAGCTCGAGCCGACGCCAGAGGTCGAGGTCGAGCTCCGGATGCATCTGGGTCAGTTGCGCGTACGGGATCGCTGCGGGGGGATCGCTTTTCTCGGGATCGGTTCGGAACGGTGCGTTCATCTGGTGGCCTCACTCACATTGCGGGCAGATTCGACAAGTCGATGCGTCGACGCACGGGGTGGCGACGCGAGTTTTCGAGCATCCAGACCGCGCCAGCGAGCGCAGCGGCGATATCTCCGTGGCCTCCACCACGTCGTCGCGGCATGCTGATCTGCAGACCGCCCCCCGGCGTCGGACGCGCCACGATGCTCTTGAGCTGCTCGAGCAACCGAGGAATGTGCGGAATGCGCAAGCGCCCCTCGCGGATGACATCGCGCAGCGTCGTGAACATTGCGATTTTTCCCGAGGCGCTCGCCGGCAACGGATGGAATCCCATGCCCCAAGTCATCAGGTGTTCTTTCGCGCTCTCCGCGTAGTGGCCGTCCGCGCAAAGCGTCGTGCACACGCTGCGTCTCGCGAGCTCCGCACACTCCGCAATCACCCGGCTCGGTTTCAGCGGCTGACCGGGAGCGGGAGCCAGCTCGACATAGTCCGTGAGGTGGAAGCTCTGGCCCGCCTCCGCGAGTACCAGAAAGGCCGAGTGGTCGGAAACGAAACCGAGGTCCCCAACGAGCACCCGTCGTGCGCCGAACCCGGGTGGTAGGACCAGCGGCCGGTCATGGTCGACGCACCGATCGCAGCTCGTGCCGTCTAGCAGCAGACTGGAGCCGAGCGGCATGAACTGCGCTCCGAACTCGCGGGCATGGTTCGCTGGATCACGCACCGCCTCCCGAGCGCTCGTGGCAAGCACCGCCGGGTCACTCCGCATGAGCTCGGTTGGGCAGAACGCCGCCAGCGCCGTCGTCGGCTTGCCAAAGTTTGCCGTGAACTCCGTGTGCAGCAACCCGCTCTCCGCCCATGGCGAGCTGACGATGAGGATTTGCCCACCCGGCAGCAGACGCGGAACGATCGCGGCGAAAACGGCTTCGCCAGTGGCCACGCCGGTCGCCTCGTCGAAGAAGAATGCGCCCTCGTCGAGGACAGCTACGACCACCGGCACGCCGCGCCCCGTGTCGCCGCCTCGCGATGCAGCGAAACACTCGAATCGGACTCGGCGCCCATCGTGTCGAACTATCGTGAAGCCGTCATTCGACTCCGACTCGATGGCGAGCCCCAGGCTCTTTGCCTTGGCCAGCGCAAAGCGCAGCGCCACACGCGCGTGCTTCAGCTTTGGTCCCCCGAACAGCGAGTACGCAAGCTCGGACCAGTCCAGCCGATCCAGACCAATCGTGTTGGCCAGGTGCACCGCTCGGTCTGCGCTCATCCGCGTACCACCGACGTCGCGACCCTTGACCTGCACGATGACTGGGCGAGCGACATCCGGCACCACCTCCACGCCGCCGAAGATCCTGGCCGCGAGCTCACGCTCAGGACCGCGCAGGTCCGCCGGGTTGAGGCCGTCGTAAGCCACCTTGGCGAATACGAGCTGCCCCGGCTCGAGCTGCAGCCCGGTGAGCCGACAGAACTCGGTGAAGCAACGCACCCGAACGCGCGGGCCTGCAGTCATGCGTCCTCGCCCTCCAGCCTGGCCCGTCGTCGCCGGCCCACGCTCTGCAAGGGGTGGATCAGCCCGAGCTGCTCATACGGAATGGGCCGCGTCCCGCCGCCGTCGTAGTGCGCACAGTCCGCAATGGGGCAGAGCCGAAACGCAAGGCCGTGCTGACACCGCGGCACGTGGTGCCGATAGGCCGATGCGTCGCGAACGCTCTGACGATGAGACGCTCGTCTGGTCATGCCGCGTCGCCCTCCGGATCACCATGGCCGGTGCTGCCCGCGTCGATTGCGTCGGATGCATCGTGGGTCGTCTGGACGGCGGAACGCTCGTCTCCGTTCGATTCTGTGGCAGCGTCGGTGTCGGCGACGAGCCACGGTGGCAGTGCGTCACCCGATCGAGGCTTGCTGTCCGCGAGCTTCGTCGCCACGTCCAGGGCAGTAACCGCGAGCCGCTCCGCGCGCTGACCGTCCTTGGTCGCACGCTCGAGAGCCGCGGCACCCTCGGCCGTGTCGAGCCCGAGCTCACCGGCACGGTCGGTAAAGTAGGCGGCCAGCGCGGCGTGCCGCGCCTGCAGTGCAGCGAGCATGCGCACCGTCGGTCCGTCGCTCGGCATCTCGCGCATGACGGCCAGGTAGAGCCCCCACGCTTGCCGAGCGACGTCGCTGGCAACTTCCGCCGATGCACCCCGTCCGAGCAGGCGCTTGACGCTGTTCTTCCAGCGCGCGCCCATGCTGACCCGATTGCCAGGCGCAAAGCGGCCTGCGTCGTCACGGCCCTCCGTCCGATTCCCCGCGGATTCAACGCGGCGCAGGTCACTCGAGCGCGGCAGTGTCGGACGCGCCTTGCCGTTGCTGTGCTCGATGCTCACGGAGCACCTCCCACACGGTCAGCGTGCTCTGCACCCCCGGGGCTATCGGAGCGCTTCGCGAGGTGGTGTGGTCTCAGCACCCAAGTCCGCGGAACTACAGAGCAGCTACTGCTCAGGACGAAACTCACTGGACGAAACTCAGCGCGATCGGCAGCGAACATGCGGAATCCGACGATCGGCAGTCGGCTGCTACCGCCGGCTGTCTGCGCCTCGCCCTCGCTGCGTTCGATCTGCTCGCCTACGCCAGCGATCGCGACGTTCCGGGCTCGCGACGACCTCGATGCGCGCACGGTCATTGAGCCCTCACTTTTTCGACTGGCGGAAGCTGTCCGTCCTTCCGAAGCCAGAGCAGATACTGGCGTAGGTCTGCGTCCGTGTTGTCGCTGACAGGTCGCCAGGCGCCTTGGCCAACGGCGTCGGAGTAACGGGCTGCAAGCTCCAGCACGCTGAGGGTGTCGTCGGGTAGCCCGAACTCCTCTGCACAGCTCCGGACCGCGGCTTGGGTCGGGCCCCTACGGTTCCTCGCTCCGGATCCGGATCCGGATTCTTTTTCTTTTTCTTCTTCGGATCCAGATCCGGATCCGGATCCGGATCTGTGTTTCGCTAACCGTTCGGGGGGATCGTTTGCCGGAACGGTTCCTCGCAACGGTTTGGGTGTACCGTTCGGGGGAACGGTTCCAGGGCTCTCGAGGCCATTCGGTCCAAGCATGTAGCTGGAAAACCAGTCCTTCCTCTGTTGGAGCCAGTTGTTCAGCTCGGCGACTCCGCGGCGCTTCAGGTCACAGTCCGGAATGAGGCGGAGGTGCTTAGTCCAGCCAGCAACGATGTTGATGTTTCGCGGATCGTCGTCGTCGATGACGCCCGGCATCCAAACGACCCCTGCCTTCCACTCGGATTCAATGAACCCAGCTTTCGCCAACCGAGCGAACTCGAGATCGAACCCACGCAAAGTGAAGCCCCACTCCTCGGCGAGAGCAGTGCGTCGGGCGCTCCACAGACCTGGGACTGACGTGACGTGCAGGCCGCAGCGAAACAGGAAGTACATCGCCTTGCCGGGTATCGGCAGCTCCCTGAAGGCGATCTGGGCGCAGATGCGCCTCGCCACCCGGGTGTAAACCGATTCAACGACGGCCATCGGCCTCGCCCGCCTGGCCGCAGCCGTGGTGCGCTGCGCGCTTGGTCGGCCCGTCCCACAGGATGTCTCGACCGGCGGCGTAACCGCGACCGCACACGCAGCAGCGGCCACCAAAAAGGGCAACGATGGGGCGGCCCACGAACGGCTGCTGTAAGCCGGCGGCGTCACGCTCCGTCACGCTCGGGCGTGACCGGCGCGTAGCCAGCTCGGCACGAGTCATGCGCCAGTCGCGCCCGAGTTCGCGGCGGGCAATCTGCTGCTTTTCGGGCGAGCAAACGCAGCCGCCCGGCAACTCGAGTCCGCAAAAGACGCACCGAGCGGTGAGGCACGCATCAAGCGGAGCCATCGATCGCCTCCCGAGCTCTGCGCTGCGCCTCGCGTGCCTTGAGCCAGGCGAGGCAGTCGCGTGGGTCGTAACGCCGCACATCGCCCAGCCGGACGCTGGGCATTCCATCGCCCTCCAACCGGAACACGGTTGAGCGCGAGCAGCCGAGGCGGCGGCCCAACTCGGTGCCGTTCACGAGCACCGGCGCAACAGGCTGGTCACCGGAGGCAGGGACGTGCTCCGCGACGACGGCCGCCAGCACTTCCCGGAGCCGCTCCAGCGGAACGACGACGAGGCCTTGCACATTCGGCATGCCCCCGGCATATTCCCCGTCGGTCGTACCCGCGATCTTCGGCCCGGCGCTCACCACAAGCGACCGGGCCGCGCCATTTCTACGGGGTCCCATGCGTCCTCCGAATCCACTGGAGAGCGAGCGCGCGCGTCCCCGCGAGTACGGGGCGGCCGCGGGCCATGTTCGCCATGGCCCCCCGCGAGACCTTCAGCGTGCGCGCGGCCTCGCTAACCCCCCGCACCCGCACGAGGTCGAGCACTATCGCTCGCGCCGGCCCGCTCAACGGAGCGATTCCGCCTCGGTCAATAGTGTCCGCGTTGCAATCGCGGTCAACGATGGCCTGCATGACCAGGCATCGTACGGGCGCAAGTGAAACCAGAAAGCGCTAAGGCGCTACCCTTTTAGTTTCAGTTCGACCGACAGCGCTCGCAGAAGTTCTGAGGAATTCAGGGATTCACGCTGCTCGCGGAGGTCCTGCAGGGCAGCTCTCAGGGCCTTTTTCTCGCGGCCAGCCACTTCGGCGACGCTACTGCCGCAGTCGCGGATGTAGTCCGCAAGATCCGCG
>DATHET010000254.1:0-31651 GCA_035490315.1 Planctomycetota bacterium | reverse complement strand
CGCCGCTAGCGCTTGCGCATCGGGCGTCGTCGCGGAGACTGCGGACTGGCCGACTCCCTCGACATCGCTCGCGCGCGCTCCATCGCGCAGGAAGTACCAGCCGAGGATCAGCCCCAGGGCGGCGATCACAGCGAGCAGTGCCCCGTGGGTTCGCTTCATGAACGTCTCCGAGCGTTGGCCGCGTCCTTCAGCACTCCAGCCACTTCGTGAATTTCGCGCGCGGCATCGGCTCGCTCATCCACGATGTGTCGGGCAGGGGCGCGTCGAGCAGCTCGCGGACGGCCAGCAACCTGGGCATCGCCTGGGCGGAGAGGCTGCCCTTCTTCGTCCGCCAGCGGATCTCGCCCGCCGCGAGGATGCGCGCGATCACGGTGTCGGTCAGCTTGCAGTCGCCCGCGACGTAATCGAGCACGGCCTGGTGGTTGCCGCGCGCCCATTCCTTGGGCGCGTCGGCGCCGTGCATGAGCTTCTTCTCGTCGATCCCAAGGCCCGCCGCGACCGACGCGAGACCGACCGGAAAGCCGCGCAGCACGAAGAACTGGAACATCGGGTCGAACAGATCGAGGGCGACCTCCCGCGCGAGGGGCATGTCCGCCGCCGCGTGGCCGAGCCAGCGCAGGTCGAAGGACAGGCCGTTCCAGGCGCAGATCATCGCGCCGCTCTGCTGTGCTTCGCGCAGGTGCACGAGGACGGCGCGTGCTCCGCCGGAATCGAGCGAGCGCGCCACGAGGCCGCTGTTGTCGCGCGCGTACCAGTGCTTCAGCCGGCCGCAATCGGTGATCGCCGCCGCGCAGGAGATCTGGAACGGCCCGTGTTGATCGAGGTCCTCGCCCGGCGCGAGGTCGATCTCGTCGGCGATCTCGATGTCGAAGGAGATCCGTGTTTGTGTCCGCTCGAAGGGCAGGGTGGGGGTGGTGTCGCGCGGGGGCATCTACCGCTCCGATTGCTTGGCGAGGATGTCGGTCGCGTACCAGTCGTCGAGCTGGCAGTCGCCGATGGAATCGAGCACCGAGGCGAATTTCTCCTGGGCTTCGGCGACGTTCTTCGCGTCGAGGACGGCGAATACCTGGTAGTCGTCGACCCTCGCGATCAGCAGCACGCCGCCGGCGCTCCCGACCGCTTTCAGCCTGCTCTGGGCGACATCGCCCTGGCTGGAGTTCAAGATCACGTACGAGCGCGCTCCGTCGCCGGGACTGGGCGTGCGTCCCTCGGCCTTGGCCTTCTCGTCCCGCGCCAGGACGGCGTCGAGCATCGCAACCAGCGGCGCATCGGTCTTGAAGTCGTGGTATTCGAGCTCGAACACGCCCGCGCGTGTCGTGGGATCGGTGGAGGCCCACTCCGTCGCCTGGGACCGCTGGTCGGAGTTGATCACGAACAAGCCCCGCAGCAGGGGATCGTGTTTCTTCTCGCCATAGGGCCCGGCCAGGACCAGCTTGTGCTCCTGCGCCATCCGAATCATGTTCGAGAAGTGCCCCGCGAAGGCTTCGCTGTTGGCGCCCTCGGAAAGCTGGCCGCTCTTCGGGCCGGTCTTCAACAACACGAGCGTGTACTTGCCGGCGGAAGACGCGGGACTCGCGGCGCTCGCCGTCTCCTGCTTCGTTTCGCTGGGGCCACACGAGAGAAGACCGACGATCGAGAGGATGGCGGCCAGGAAAATCGTTTTTCGCATGAGTTTTTTCGGTGGAAGAGCGCGAATCCTAATCATTCCCCGCGCGAATCACCGCGAGCCGTCGCGATTCAGCCCGGCAGGCCGCGCAGCACCAGGGTCTTCGGCTCGGTCATCTCCATGGCCGCGAAGTGCACGCCCTCGCGTCCGAAGCCCGAATCCTTGGCTCCACCGTAAGGAAAGTTGTCGACGCGGAAAGTCGGAACGTCGTTGACGATCACGCCGCCGTACTCGAGCTCGCGGTGAGCCTGCAGCGCCCGGCCGAGGTCGCGCGTGAAAACGCCCGCCTGCAAGCCGAAGCGACTCTGATTGGCGAGCGCGAGAGCCTCGTCGAAGGTCTCGAAGCTCTCGACGACGGTCACTGGGCCGAAGACTTCGTCCTTGCAGACGCGCATCTGCGGCGTGACGCGGGTCAGGATCGTGGGCAGGACGACCTGGCCTTCGGATCGGCCTCCGCAGTGCAGGCGCGCCCCGCCTTCGAGTGCCTCCGCGATCCAATCAAGCACGCGCGTCACGTGCTTCTTCTCGATCAAAGGCCCGACGACCGTCGCCTCGTCCATCGGATCGCCGACGGCCAGGCCCTCGGTTTCCGCGACGAAGCGCGCGAGGAATTCGTCGTGCAGCGACCGGTGCACGAGCAGGCGCTGCACCTTGATGCAGACCTGTCCCGCCTGGCCCCAGGCACCCTGCAGGATCGCGGGGAAGATCTGATCGAGGTCGACGCTCTCGTCGACGATGCAGGGCGCGTTGCCGCCGAGCTCCAGGAGCACCTGCTTCTTGCCCGCCAGGGCCTTGAGCTTCCAGCCGACGACGTCGCTGCCCGTGAAGGAGAGGACGGCCATGCGCGGATCCTCGACCATGCGCTGAGCCGTCGACTCCTGGCAATGGACGACGCTCAAGGCTTCGGCGGGCCAGCCCGATTCGACCAGGATCTCGGCGAGAGCGTGGCCGGTCAGCGGACTCTGCGGTGGCGGCTTGAGCACGCCCGAGGCGCCGACGGCGACCATGGGCGCGAGCTTGTGCGCGACGAGATTCAGCGGGAAATTGAAGGGCGAGATCGCGGCGACCGGGCCGCGCGGGACGCGTGTGTAGAGGCAGAGCCGGCCCTCGCCGCGCGGATCGATGTCGACCGGCAGGACCTCGCCAGTCTGGGCCCGCGCTTCCTGGGCGCCGAGGTTGAAGGTCACGACCGCGCGGGCGACCTCGGCGCGAGCGAAGCGGATCGGCTTGCCGCTTTCGCGCACCATGAGCCGCGCAAACTCTTCCGCGCGCGCTTCCAGGCGCCGCGCGACAGCCTCACAGACCGCGGCGCGGCGGTGAGCGGGCAGATGGCGCGTGACCGCGAAAGCTGCCGCGGCCGCCGCGATCGCATCGTCCATGTCGGCGTCGGAGCCGGCGCAGATTTCGCCGACGGGCGAGCCGTCGTACGGATTGACGACGGTTTCGACGTGGCCGGAGTCGCGCAACTCCGCCCCGATGCGCATTCGTTGACGCAACATGGCGGCAGTATACGGAGTCAGGTGAATTCGTCCGGAGTCGTGATGGCATCCTCGCGCCGCGAAAGCGGCGCGAGGATGCCATCACGACTCCGGACGAATTCACCTGACTCCGTACACTTGGTGGCGTGGATCCGATGATCGAGCTTCTCGCGCAGCACTTGCTGCAACGCGCGCCGCGCGAGCTCGAGCTCTCCGCGAAGCATCAAGCCGCGCTGGCCGTCATCCTCACGCCGAATGACGAGACGAAGCGGCTCGATTTGCTCTTGATCCAGCGCGCCGAGCGCGCCGGCGATCCCTGGTCCGGGCACATGGCCCTGCCTGGTGGGCGGCGCGAGCCGTCCGATCCCGACCTGGACGCGACGGCGGTGCGTGAAACCCGCGAGGAAACGGGAATCGATCTGACGCGGGCGCGCGGATTCGGAGCTCTCGACGACGTGCAGCCGATACGGCAATCCGAGCGGGCGCTCGTGGTCAGACCCTTCGTGTTCTTGACGAGCGCGCGTCCGGCCCTGGAGCTGAGCTCCGAGGTTGCGCACGCGCTATGGGTGCCGCTCGGAGAGCTGGATCACGCGGCGGGTGAAGTCGATGTCGATCACCGCGGAGGAAGACTGCGCGTTCCTGCTTATCGCATCGGCGATCGCGTCGTGTGGGGGATGACGCAGCGTGTGGTCGCTGGACTTCTCGCGTACGGAGTCAGGTGAATTCGTCCGGAGTCGTGAGCCTCATGTCGCCTGCACGCAGCGCAGGCGACATGAGGCTCACGACTCCGGACGAATTCACCTGACTCCTATCTCGCCCTGCTGACCCAGTGCTCGGCGATGCGATTCAAGTCGGGCGCCGTCGCCTTCGCTTCTCCGAAGTAGTGCTGCTCGAGGGTCGCGATCTCGGTTCCGAGCTCGCGGTGCTGCTCGGGCGCGAGGCCGTTGTGCGATTGGATGTTGCGCAACAGGCCTAGGACGGTGAAGGGATTGACCGACTCGGGCACCTGGAAGCGGGACTGCGTGCGGACCTCGGGACGTTGCATGCGCATCCAGACGAAGATCCCCGCGGCCATCGCGAGCAGGCCGCCCGGGATCCACCACATCCAGGCGCGGCTCGGCTTGGCGTAGTGCTGCTCCAAGGCGATCGTCTCTCCGACGGTCGCGAGATCGGCGTCGACGTAGCGGAAGTGATCGTTCGAAGCCGTCTCGCCGCGCGGTTTGCCGAAGGTGAAGCTCGCCGGAGGCGTGGAGCTGTCCTTCTTCGCGTGCATCGTGATCGTCCAGGTGCGCTCGGAGCTGACGCCCGAGCCCTCCTCGTCGAACTTGACCACCGACACGCCGTGGTCATCGGTGCCAGCGATCTCGAAGCCCTCGGGCGCGAGATCGAGCGTGCTCGCGAGGTCGGGCACCAACCCGGTCGCGGTGGCCTTGACCTCGAGGATCAGCTTGCCGGTCTTGGCCTGGCGCTCGTCGAGAGTCTGCGCGATGGCGAGCTTTTCGAAAGGCCGCGGCTCGGCGTCCTTCGCGGCAGCGTCGATCACCACCGCAGGCGATTCGACGGGCAGGACCGCGTAGCCGGTCGTGTCGAGGAAATCGAGGTCCAGGCGCACGGGCGGGATGCGGTCGACCGCTTCGCTGCGCGGCTTGAGCAACGCGTAGGCGTAGGGCGTGACGCGCCAGCCGTACTCGGCTTCGGCCTTCGAGCGCGCGCTGGGCTCGTTGAACGTGACCGAGAGCACCTCGAAGTGCTCGTTCATCGCCGTGCGCAGCGTTTCCTCGAACTTGTCGCGGTAGTCCTCGAGCGGCCGGCCGTAGTTGTAGCCGAAGTTCGTGCTGTTCTGATTCTGCAGGTACTTCGCGAAGCCGCCCGACTCGCGCTCGATCTCGCGCGTGTGGCGGATGTCGATCTTCAAGCCGAAGGGCGCGCCGTGGCCGACGTTTGCCGAGCCGTCGATCGTCGCGCGCAGCTGGATCTCGGTGACCAGGTCCTTGTAGTAGTCGAAGACCTGCCGCGCCTCCTGAGCCAGCTTGTGGTCGCCGACGATGGCAAGACCCTCGCGGACATAGCGGAACTTGATCGCGGGCCCCACGTTGCTCATGCGCGTGAACAGCGAGCCGGCGAACATCGACATGTGGCGCTCGGCGCTCTCGCCCGGCAGACCTGTCATCGCATCGCGGATCAGGCCGATCTGCGGGCTGGCGAGCAGCTTGTCCGCGTCGATCGCCTTGAGGTCGCAGGCTCCGAGAGCCGCGTAGAACCACACGTCGAAGGCCGAGGTCGATTCTTTCTCGCGCTCCATCGCCGGCAGCGCGGCCGCATAGAGTTGCGCGGCTTTCTGGAAGCTCGCGAAGGCGCTCTCGCGCCGCTTCGAGAAATCGGGATCCTTGGAGATCTCGCCGCGGTAGTTGTTCTCGTCGTGGGCCAGAGCGGCCTTGACGATCCACATCTCCCAGCTGTCGGGATGGTCGGCGAGCACGCGGTCGACCGTGGCCTCACCGAGGGCGTAACCGCGCAACACCTCGGCCTGGATGTCCTTCTGGTGGCGGTTGGTCTTGTTCTTTTCCTGCAGCGCGGGATCGCGCCAGACGGCGACCAGGTTGGCGCGCATCGTCTGCAGGATCTGCGCGATGGTCGAGGCCTTGAGCTCGGCCACCGGCCCGAAAATCTGCTCGATCGCCTCGAGGCGGAAGACTTCCGCACTGGAGTGGGCGGTGGTGAAGGCGTTGGCGACCAGCGTGTCGTCGAGCTCGACCGGCAGCTTGCGAAGGCGGCCGACCCACTGCGAGAGCTCCTCGAGGTTCCGCTCCTGCTTCGAGCGCGTCAGCGGAATCCCGTTGGCGCGCTCCTCGAAGCCGTAGAAGTACATGTACTGGTTCGTGCGCCCGCGCTCCGAGTTGGGATTGTGGTTGGTGGTCCACACGCGCAGGAACTCGTCGACGAGATCCTTGGTCTGGCGCGGCAGATTCGTCGCCAGGCTCTCGATGTAGGGGAAGGCCGCCGCTTCCTCGCCGACCTTGAGGTAGAGCTGGGCGAAGATCATCTGGAAGCGCGGCGCGAGCGTGGCGTCGAGATGGCTCAACCACGTGTCGCTCGGCCGGATCTCGAGGATCTTGGCCGTAGTGATCGGGCTCGGCGCGTTGCCGCGCATGTTCCCGCCGCCCCAGTTGTAGTAGTAGAAATTGCCGTAATTGTCGCGCTGCATGCGCGGCGAGAGCGAAGTCGAATCGTCGAGGGTGTACGTGACCGTCGCTTCGCGCAGCCAGTTGTTCGCGAGCAGCTCGAGCTGGCTCGACCACTTCGTCGCGAGCTCTGGAGCCGCGGCGAGCAGCGCCTTCGCGGCCGTGGTCTGCAGCTCGAGCAGTTTCTCGCGCTTGTCGTCGTTCATCGCGTCAGCGGCCAGCGAGAGCGACGAAGCCGAGCCGATCGCGGCGACGATCTCCATGCCGCGCTCGGGGCGCGCGGTGAAGCTCTCGTCGAGCCAGGATTGACCGAGCTCCTTCTTGATCTTCGGCGCGATCTCGACCGCGCGCGTCAAGGCCTCCTTCTTCGCCTCCTCCTCGACCTCGCCGACAGCGAGCACGGCCTGGGTGGACTTCCAGGCTTCCTCGAGCCAGTGCAGCTTGCTGTCCTTCGCGTACTGCGCGAGGGAGTAGCGCGAGATCAGGTTGAGCCCTTCGCGATCGTTCTTCGCCTCGGCCTCGCTCTGGGTCGGGATCAAGCCGCTCAGCGAGCGCGGCTCGTTGGCGCTGACCAGGATCTGCGCGAGCAGCCTGCGGTCGACGCCGAAGCTCGGGTCATCGAGGCTCGGGGTGACCAGGGAGAGGAAGCTCTCCAATTGGTGGCCCGCGTCGAGCGACTGACGCAGCAATTGTCCGAGCTGGGTGATGCTCGCCTTCTCGAGCTTCTTCGGCGCCGCCTGCGCGAGGCCGATCACGTCGTCCGGCGTGAACTGGTTCTTCTCGATGTACTGCTGGCCCTGCTGCGGGACGTTCGGTCGCTGCTGCGGACCATTGACCAGCGATTGCAGCATCCGCTCGTAACCGCCCTTGGCCTCGGCCTCGGTCAGCGTGGCCAGGTAGGCCTTGACCGCTTTCCAATCGCCGAGGGTGACGTTGCGCTGCAGCGCGGCCATCTCGTCGACGATCGCCTTGGCTTCGGCGGCTTTCTTCTCCGCCGCTTCCTTGGCTTTGAGCGCGGCAGCCTCCGCGGCGGCCTTCGCGGCAATCCGCGCGGCCGCTGCCTCGGCGGTCTCGTTCTCGGGCGGAGCAGGTTCTTCCGCCTTGGGAGGAGTGGCCCCGGCGGGCGGAGTGGCGGCGGGAGGAGTGACACCGGGAGGAGTGGCACCGGCGGAGGGAGCTGCCCCTGTCGCGTCCTTCGCGGGCGGTTTCCCTTCTTCCACCTTCGGCGGAGTCCCCGCAGCGGCGTCCTTCGCCGGAGCCTTGGCTTCCTCCGGTTTCTTCGGCGGCGTCGCCCAGGCGTTGAGGACCGTCGATGCGCGGCGATCGAACTCGAGCTTCTGCAGCGCCATCAAGCGCGGCGTCGGAGGCGCGGGCGGGGCGTCCGCTCCAGCCGGAGCGCCCGGCATCGAGGGCTCCTGCATGATCATCCCGCCGCTGAACTCGATGACCTCCTCGTCGCTGTATCCGATCGCGCCGATCGAGATCGTGCCCTGGGCTGCGACCAGGTTGGAAAGTCCGAACAGGAGAAATGAGGCCAGACCGAATTGCTGAAGCTTCATGCCGATGACGCCGCATCCGCGGCGCTTCCGCGTCGATGTTTCGGGAGAGACCGGACCGTCAACTACGAACCGGATCCGTCAGGCGCGGGACCGGAGCTCGCTCCACGGGCGTCCTTCGCTTGCGGTCCCTTGCCCTTGCTCTTGCCCTTGCCTTGGCCGCGACCGCGGCCACTTCCACAACCGCGTCACTGCGAGGGAAGAGGCAGGCCTTGGAGCTCGCTCAAGTCCATGCGCTCCAGACGAATCGAAGCCTCGAGATCTTCCCGGTTCGCCTTGGCGAGCTCCAGGTTGCCGGACTCTTCCGCCTGTTGGGCGATCAGCTTGTAGTTCTGGCGCGAAGCCTCGATCTCCGGCTCCCATTCCTCGCGAGTCGCGCCTTCGAGGCGCATCAGCCAGGTGCGGTAGTACTGGGCATTGGCCAGGGCTCCGCGAGCGTCCGCGATCAGGCGCGCATCGGCGGTCGGATCGTTGTCGAGCTCCTCGACGAGCGAGACCAGCGCGGCGTGGGCATCGGGCAGCTTGCTCAGGAACATCTGAGCCTTGGCCTGCTCGAGCCGCAGCCGCCGCGCTTCGCCGACGCGTTCCTTGGGCAACTGCTCGATCGCCTCGGCGTAGGCGCTCTCGGCCTTGGTCCACAGGTCGAGCGCAGCGCAGTCGCCCTCCTTGGCGGCGAGAGCGCGCGCTTCACCGGCGAGCTGGCTCGCGCGATCCGCGGCGCTCGCGGCGGCGTCGACGCGCACGCGATCCTGCCCGGGACCGTAGTGGTAGGCAGCCGCGCCCGCGGGCAGCAGGAGCCAGACGAACAAGAGCAACTTCCTCATGGATCAAATCCTCCCGTCTTGCATTCGAGCGCGACGGCGAGCCCGGACGATGCGCAGCCTAGTCTAACCAGGACCTATCCGGCCTGGAACCTCAGTTTCGGCGGCATGCGCCCGTGCCTGGAGTCTGACGCCAGGGAGCTGCGCGAACTCCCCGCGGCTACGCAATGCAGGCCGATCCTGGCCCCTCCGAGCGGGGCGGAGTAGACATTAGGACTTCCATGGCAGGCGAGGGGTCCGACAGCGATGCAGCGGGTAGCGGCGGAATTCCCGTCCCCCGCGAGACTCCGGTCGCCAGGGCGCCCGGGCGTTTCATCGATCGGCTGCTGATCGCCCTGTTCCTCGTGGCGATCGTCGCACCCCTGGTCGACGGCGCGCTGCGGCCCTCGGCGGAGCGGGCGATGCTCGCGGAAAACCGCCGTCCGACCCCGCGACCGGTCCTGGCCTTCTCGTCGAAGTCGCTGAAGGAGTACCCGGGCGAGTTCAACCGCTGGTACGGCGACAGCTTCGGCCTGCGCGACAAGCTCGTGCGCATGCACAACGTATTCAAATGGTATGGCTTCGGCGTCTCGCCCACCTCGACGCTGGTCCTGGGCAAGGACGACTGGGTCGAGTTCACCTGGTTCAACACGATTCCGGTCTGGCGCGGCATCGCTGGATTCGAGCCCGCGGAGCTCGAGAGCTGGCGCGTGCTGCTCGAGTACCGCCGCGATTGGCTCGCCAAGCGCGGCATCGGCTACATCTTCGCCCTGGCGCCGATCAAGGCCGAGATCTACCCCGAGCGCATGCCGTCGCGCTTCGATCGCGTCGGCCCCACGCGCCGCGAGCAGTTCTTCGAGTACATGAGCGCCCATTCGGACGTCGAGGTGATCGACTTCACGACTATGCTCGCCCTGGAGCGCAAGAACGACGGAGCGGGCGACGACCAGGTGTACTACCGCCTCGGCGTGCACTGGACCGACCGCGGCATCCTGACCGGGTACCGCGAGCTGATCCGTCACCTGCAGAAGCGCTTTCCCGAGATGCAGGCCTGGCAGCGTTCGGATTTCGAGCTGCGTCCCTCGCCGACCAAGGGCGACTCCTGGGCCTGGCGCCTGTACATGGACGATCTCTTGCCGCAGGAGCCCTTCGATCTCGTCGCGATCCGCGAGAAGCAGGCTCACCAGGTGCCGGGCACGCGGACCACCGATGGCAACCGCCGCTACGACTTCGTGAACCAGCGCACGGATCTTCCGGTCTGCATGGTGCTCGGCGATTCGTTCTCAGAGCCGATGAACGAGTTCCTGGCCGAGAACTTCTCGCACGAGGTCGGCTACCGCAACGTCGGCTTCGATGCGAAGACGGTCGCGCAGGACGCGCCGAACGTGGTGATCCAGCTCTACAACGAGCGCGTGCTCGTCTCCCACGATCCGCGCAATCTGCTGGAGCGGGCGAAGACGGAACTGGGCCCGATCGAGCCGTTGGAGAAACGCTGAGTCGCTGACCCGCGGTCGATCCATGGTCTTCAGCTCTCCCGTCTTCCTGTTCGTCTTCCTGCCGATCGTGCTGGCCCTGCACTTCGCGCTGGGCCGGCGCGTGCGCAACTTCGTGTTGATGCTGGCGAGCCTTTTGTTCTACGCCTGGGGCGAGCCGGCGATGGTGCTGGTGATGATCCTCTCGATCGTCGCCAACTACGCCTTCGGCCTGTGGCTGGAGCGCGAGCGAGGGCGGCCAGAGGCAAGGTTCAGCCCGCGAACCGTGCTGACCCTCTCGGTGGTCTTCAATCTCGGGCTGCTCGCTTTCTTCAAGTACACGAACTGGATGTGGGACAGCGTCAACGCGCTGCTCGGCCATTTCGACGCCGGCGCCTTGCCTGCGATCCCCGCGATCCGATTGCCGATCGGCATCTCCTTCTTCACGTTCCAGGCCCTGTCCTACGTGGTCGACGTGTACCGCAAGGACGTGCGCGCTCAGAAGAGCCTGATCGATTTCGCGACGTACATTTCACTCTTCCCGCAGCTGATCGCCGGGCCGATCGTGCGCTACCACGACGTCGCGGAGCAGCTCGCGGATCGCAGCGTCGACGCTTCGGGCTTCGCTTACGGCATCCGGCGCTTCGTCATCGGTCTGGCGAAGAAGCTGTTGATCGCGAACACCTTGGCAGTGCCTTCGGATCAGATCTTCGGCATCCCGGGCGAGCAGCTGCCCCTCGCCCTGGCCTGGTTCGGCGTGGTGTGTTACGCGGTCCACATCTACTTCGATTTCTCGGGCTACTCGGACATGGCGATCGGTCTGGGCCACATGCTCGGGTTCCGTTTCCTCGAGAACTTCAACTACCCGTACATCTCGACCACGATCACGGAGTACTGGCGGCGCTGGCACATCTCGCTCTCGACGTTCCTGCGCGATTACCTGTACTTCCCGCTCGGCGGCAATCGGCTGGGCACGGCGCGGACGTACTTCAATCTGTTCACGGTCTTCGTCCTGTGCGGACTGTGGCACGGGGCTGCGTGGAACTTCGTCGTCTTCGGGATCCTGCACGGCAGCGTCATGGTGCTGGAGCGACTTGGCCTGGCGAAGATCATCCATTCGCTGCACCCGATCGTGCAGCGGATGTACTTCCTGCCAGTCTTCCTGATCAGTTACGTGCTCTTCCGCGCCAAGGACCTGGCGAGCGCCTGGGATTATCTGCTGTCGATGTTCGGCTTCCACACCCATACGGGGCCCGCGTACCACGTCAGCCTGTTCCTCGACTCGACCGTGCTGGTCGCGCTGATTTGCGGCGTGATCGGCTGCATGCCCTGGCTTCCGAAAGTGATCGCCTGGCGCCGCGCCCTGGAAGAGTCCGGCCAGCGAATCGGCCTGAGACGAGCTGTCGACCTGCTCGGGGTCGTGCTCGTGATGAGCCTATTGGTGCTCTCCGCGATGGAGCTCTCCGCCAACACCTACAACCCCTTCATCTACTTCCGCTTCTGATCGGTACCCGGTAAACCACCGCCATTTTTCACACAACGCCGTTTCGCGCGCAGCGCGAAACGAGGTTGTGTTAAAAATGGCGGTGGTTTACCGGGTACCGATGCAAGCGTTCCATTGCGGCGAGTCTTGCAGGCCGCGGATCACGGCGTCGGCGAAGACGGCGCAGCCCTGATCGGTGAAGTGCACGGAGTCGTTGAAGTGGCGGCGGTCGCCGGGGACGGCGAAGGCAACGTCGAGCAGCAGGGCGCCTTTTTCGGCGGCGACCTCGCGCATCACGCGGTTGTACTCGTCGAAGCCGTCGAGCAAGAGCTCCGGCGTCATGTAGGGCATGTAATAGAAGGACGTGTTGCAGGCCTCGAACTGGCGCGCGGGATCCTGCTCGCGGCGCGCCTGGGTCGAGAATGTCATCAGGACGACCAGCTTCGAACGCGCTTTGGCCGCGTCGCTCAACGATTCGATCCGCGCCCGGTAGTTGCGCGACAACTCGCGGGCCTCGAAGTGCACGCTGCCGTGCTTGTCGACCGCACCGATCTTGCGCGAGCGCAGCAGCATGTTCTTTTCGACCAGGTACCAGACCAGCGAGACCCTGCTCAACCAGGAATCTTCGTCGGAGTGGCCGCTGTAGACGTCCTGGGCGATCGCGAGCTCGCGCGTGTCCTTGGTCAGATCGTTGGTCGCCTCGTAGATGAAGATCACGTCGGGCTCGAATTGCGCGACGCGTCGCTCGAAGCTTTGCTTGATCTGATCGATGAGATAGCCGCCGACGCCAGCGTTGACGTAATCGACCGATCCTTCCGTTCGCTGCTGCGCTGCCGCGGCGGCGACCCGCGCGGGCCAGGTCTTCTCCTCGCTCGTCGCTTCGGCGCAGAAAGTCGTCGAAGCTCCAAGGAAAGCCAGGCGCAGCGTGCCCGCGGGCTTGGGCATCTCGACCAGCGGCCCGCGAAACCCGAGCTTGTTGATCGCGAAGTTGGCGGTCACCCGACCGGGCGGAGGAATGTCCAGACCCGATGCGGGATCGTGGACGAACTGGTGCATGGTCCCGAAGGTGCCGTGCTTGACGTACTGCCGCGTGCGCACCGTGAGCTCGAGCAGGACGAGCAGGGCAACCAGGACGCCGAGCGAAAGGGCCAGCTTGCGGCCGAGGCTCGCTCGCGGCTTGCGCTGGGACGCCGGCGCCGTGTCAGCCGGCATGCTGCGTCTCGCGACGGGGCTTCTTCAGCGCAATCGCCGCCGAGAAGGAGCTCTTCTTCGGCGTGCCCGGCTGCCAACGCGTGCCGAAGAAGTGCAGCAAGAGCGGCAGCAGGCCAAGGATCAGCGCGCCGAGCGCCGCGGCGATCATCGCGTAATCCCGGCGCGTCAATTTCTCGAAGATGTCCTTCTCGTCCAAGCCAGCCGACGACGCGATCAGGCCCGAGCTCAAGTGCTTTTCATTGCCGTCGTGGAAAGTTCCGCCGAGGCGCGCGGCCATCTGCTTGAGCGTCGGGATGTCCTGTCGCGATTGACGCCCGTCGATGAACTTGCCCGTGCGCGAGTCGCCCACGCCGACGACGAGGACGGCGCGGATCGACGGAGGGAGCTTCGGCATGCCCGTCGCCGGCAGGGTGTCGCCGTCGGAGAGCACGAGCAAAGTCGTGCTGCGAGGATTCCAGGGCTTGGCGATCTTGACCGCTTCCTCGAGCCCGTCGAAGAGCTTGGTTTTGCCCGCCTTGAAGGCATAGTGCATCGGCAGATCGCCGAAGATGTTGCGCACCACCTCGAAGTCCTTGGTGTCGACCACGACGGGCTTGGCGCCGTTGTAGACCGCGACCACGCTGACACGCGATTGCTCGATAGGCACGCGATCGAAGAAGGACTCGATCAAGGCGCGGGCGCGGGCCATGCGGCTCTCCTTGTGCTCCGGCCCCGCGTCGACCAGGCGCATCGAGGGCGAGACGTCGAGCACGATCAGCACGTGCTGGAAATCTCCGCTCGAATGCTCGGCCGACATGCCGGTCGCGTAGCGGCGAGGCTCCAGGTAGAGCAGGGTCACGATGCCCCAGGCCAGGGCGGAGAAGGCCGCGATGCGCAGCCAGGGAGCCGCGCGAGCCCAGGCGGCCGGCTTGCGGCTCGGGCCGAAGGCGAGGGGAGCCAGTCGGCGCACGCGCACCGAGTGCAGCGCTTCCGCGGCACTCGCGAGCACCAGCACGGCGAGGGCCGCGAGCGGGGCGTAGAGCTCCGGGTCTACCACGGCGTGTATCTCAGCCCGAACAGGGCGAGCAGCGAGACCGCGAGCAGGGCGAGTCCCGCGAGGCACCAGGGCCGGAAGTTGTCCGCGGCCTCGGCCTGGGATTTTTCCATGCGCGCGAGCTTCATCTTGTCGATGCGCTCGAACACGCGCTTCAAGCCGTCGGTGTCCTCGGGCTTGAAGGCTTCGCCGCCGGTCATCGAGGTCAGGCGCACGATCGGATCGGGGATCGCGCCCTCGGCGATGTGCACCGAGAACACGACGATGTTGTCCTTTTTCAGCTCGCGCGCGATGTTCTCGTCGTTGCCGTTGCCGAGGTCGAAAGAGTAGCCGTCGGTGATCAGGATGATCATCCGGTCGCCCTCCTCGCGCTCGGTCAGGATCTTGCGGCAAGCCATCAAGGCCTTGCCGATCTCCGTCCCGCCGAACCAGGGCGGCAGATTCTGCGGGCGCATGAAGGGCGGCGCGCAGCGGAAGGCGGAGATGTCGGTCGTCACCGGCACCCAGTGCAGCACGTTGTTGCCGAAGAAGGTCAAGCCGAAGGCGTCGCCGGTGCGGTAGTCGAGGAACTGGTTGATCGCGGCCATCGAGGCCTCGTAGCGATCGCCTTCGCCGAACTTCGCGGTCATCGAGCCCGAGACGTCGACGCAGAACTGGATGTTGGTCAGCACGCGCTTCGTGCGCGGCGCTTCCCATGCCTGCGGACCGGCGAGCAGCACGCAGATCACGGCCATCAGGAGCGCCGGCGTCGATTCGAACAGGCGCAGGAAGAAATGTGTCCACGCGCCACGCGACACTCCGGCGTGGTCGAAGGGCAGGACCACCGCATTGCCGCCGCGATTCCAGGTCCACAGGAGCAGGGCCAGGGGCAACACGAGCAGCATCAGCGCGCTCGGATGGCGGAAGAGGTCGATCGAGTCCATCGTCAGCCCCTCGAAGCAATCGCGAGGGCCTGGGCGTCGATCTCGGGTATCGCGTCGGCCGGCAGATCGCGGTAGGGCGCGAGCAGATGCTCGAGGTCGACTTCCTGCGGCGGCGCCGGCATGTGCAGCCAGGTTTCGAGGCTCGTGAGCAGCGGTCCGGCCTGCTCGTGCTGGCGCAGGCGCGCCATCATCTGCGCGGGCCGCTCCTCCTCCAGCGCGAGCTTGCGCCTCCAGTAAGCGACCAGGCCGAGCTCCAACTGCGCGCGCTCTTCACGCGAAAGTTTTCCCGCGATGGCGTTCTCGACCAGCGGCCGCAGGCGCTCCGCCAGGGTGCGCGGTTTCCAGTTCGCCGCGGCGAGGGCCAAGCGGCGCCGCCGCCAGCCGAAGAGGATCGTCGCCAGGCCGGCGAGCCAGACGACTCCGCCGGCGATCAAGAGCTTCTTGTAGCCGCCGAATCCGGGCAGGGCGCCGGCTCCCGGCGAGTGCGGCTTGATCACGCCCGGGGCGAGCACGCTCGCGACCTCGACCGGGATCGAAGGCACGGCGTCCGCCGCATCGCTCGCCGTGACGATCGGCGTGCCGTCGCGGCGGCGCAGGTAATCGCGCAGATCGAACTTGCCCGGCTCGACGCCGACGTACTCGAAGTCGTAGCGCCAGGCCGTGCCGTGTTGCGAGACGCGCGTGATGCGCAGCACCAGCGGGCTCTTCGCATCCGCGGCCTTCACTTCGATCTCCGATCCGGGCAGGACCACTTCGGTGATGCGCGCCGGCATGCCGACGCTGGGCACGGCCGCGGCGGGAGCTGGCGTCTGCGCGCGCGAGCCGAGCGCGAGGACTGCGACCATCGCTGCCGCAAGCAGCAGCCGCGTGAGCGAGGAGGAGGCCGCGCGCTCGTGTAATAAATGGTGGTGGAATACCGGGTACCTCATCGCTCGCCCTTGCCCATCCAGCCGCGGGAGCGGAACAGCTGGCGCAGCGAGTGCGCGAAGGGCTTGTCGGTGCGGATCGAGAGGTGGTCGATGCCGGCGCGCTTGAGCTGGGCGGCGGCCTGGCTCGGATTGGCCCAGCGCCGGCGGCCGTGGGTGAGGAATTCCTGGCCGGTCTCGGCTTCGCGGGCTCGGAAGAAGCCGCTGCCGCGCCAGCCGCGCTCGGCGGGATCCTCGAGCTGCAGCACTATGCAGTCGTGCAGCTGCGAGAGGCGCTTGAGCGCCGCCATCGCGCTCGGATCGTGCAGATCGCTGAGCACCACGAACATCGAGCGTTGCCCGAGGCTGGGCATCAGCTGCGCGATGCGTCCGCCGATGGTCGTGCGCTCGTCGAAACGGAAGCTGCGCAGGAGCAGCAGCCATTGCATCACCCGGCCGCTCGACAGGCTGGGCTGGATGCGCAGGGCGCGCTCGCCGACGCAGATCATGCCCACCGGGCTGACGCGATCGAGTGCCGCGAGGGCGATCCCTCCAGCGATGAACAAGGCCGTGCGGTACTTGCTGCGCGCGTGCGAGGAGACCGTCATCGACGCCGAGGTGTCGACCAGCAAATAGCAGGGCATCGACTTCGGCGTCTCGTACTCCTTGACGTGGTAGCGGCCGGTGCGCGCGGTCACGCGCCAGTCGATCTGGCGGATCGAGTCACCCTCCTGGTAGGGCCGCGATTGCACGTACTCGACGCCGGAGCCGACGAAAGGCGACTTGTCGATGCCGTAGGACAGACTGTTGGCGAGCTTGCGCAGCGCGATCACGAACTGGCGCGAGTCCAGCGTGTCGAAATCGTCGATGTGACCTTCCATCGTCCTGAGTGCGAGCGAGCGCCGCGAGCGGGTCAGCTGTCTTTCCCGTTGACGTGGGATTCCATCGGCCCGCCGCCGAGCGAGCGCAGCAATTCGGCCACGATCTGGCGGCCGTTGACGCCCTCGGCGATCGCTTCGTACTTGAGCCGCATGCGGTGCAGCATCACGTCCTCGGCCAGGGCGAAGAGGTCCTCGGGGATCGTGTAGTGGCGGCCGTGCATCAAGGCTCGCGCGCGCGAAGCCTTGATCAGCGCGATGCCGGCGCGCGGGCTGCAGCCCAATTCCACGCTGGGGTGCTTGCGCGAGCGGTTGACCAGGTCGACCACGTGCTCGACGAAGGTCTCGCTGACGTGCACGCGGTGCACGGCTTCCATCGCCGCTACCAGCTCGTTGGTCGAGCCGACGGGCTGCTTGTCGAGCACGTCGAACTCGGTCTGCACGATCGCGCCGCCGTCCTGGCGCTGGACCCCGAGCGCGGTGTTGCGCACGAGGATCTCGCGCTCTTCCGCGGGCGAGGGATAGTCGAGTCGGTGCACGAGCATGAAGCGGTCGAGCTGGGCTTCGGGCAGCTCGAAGGTTCCCGACTGCTCGATCGGGTTCTGGGTCGCGATCACCAGGAAGGGCGCCGGCAGGCGGAAAGTCTCGCTGCCGATCGTGACCTTGCGCTCCTGCATGGCCTCGAGCAGGGCTCCCTGGACTTTCGGCGCCGCGCGGTTGATCTCGTCGGCGAGCAGCAGGTTGGTGAAGATCGGCCCCTTGCGCACGCGGAACTCGTTGATGCGCTGGTCGAGGATCTCCGAGCCCAGGATGTCCGAGGGCAGGAGGTCGATCGTGAACTGGATGCGCGCGAACTCCAGGTCGATCGACTTGGACAGGACCGAGATCAGGAGGGTCTTGGCCAGGCCCGGCACGCCCTGGAGCAGCAGGTGGCCGCCCGTGAACAGCGAGATCAGGAGCCGTTCGACGACGATGTCCTGGCCGACGACCACGGTCGCGACCCGCGCGCGCACGGCGCGGATGAAGGCCTCGGTCCCGGCGAAATCGGCGCGAGTGAGCGGGGTTGCGGTCTGCTGCATGGGAGAGTTCCGTCCTGGCCGCGCTAGGAGGTCCGGCGCGGGGTGAGATCCTAATGGGACGACGCTCGGGCCGCGCACCCCAATTAGAGGTGGTGGCGAGCTCGGTTTCCGTCCCGGCTTCGGGCCCTGCGGCGCAGACTCGGGCTTCAGCCGCCCTTGGACTGGAGCTGCTTGCGCGCCGCCTCGATCCGCGCCCCGGCCATGCCCTGCGCGCGCACCGGATCGACTTTCAGGGCCGACTCGAACTCGGCCAGGGCGGCGTCGAACTTGGACTGGGACATGTACAGGTCGCCGAGCGCGATGTGCGCGCCGCCATGCCCCGGCTCGAGGGCCAGTGCCGCGCGGGCCAGGGGCTCGACCTCCTCGGATTTGCGCCGCGCCAGGGCCAGCTGCGCTAGGAAGACGTAGGCATCCGAGGAGGGGCGGATCGAAATGTACTGGCGCAGGGCGCGCGCGGCATCGTCGAGGCGGCCCTGCGCCGTGAAGATGCGCGCCTTCTGCTCGAGAGCCGCCCGGTCATTGGGCGAGCGATCGAGGGCCTTCTGCACTTTCGTCATCGCCTCGGCGAGCTTGCGCTGGCCATCGGGGCCTTGAGCTTCGCCCTGGAGCCGGATCGCCTCTTCGATCAATTCCCACGAGGGCAGCATGTCCTTGGGGTCGAGCACGCCGACGGATCCGTCCGCCGAAGTTGCGCTGGTGTAGCCCAGCGAGCTGAGCGCGCTCTGCGTCTCGGCGCCAGCCGATGTGTTGCGCACCAGGAGCTCGGAGTCCTTCGGCCAAGCCGCGCGTCGGGCCTCCAGGTCCGCCGACAGGCGCGCCGCGACCTTGGGATCCTCGTGGCCGCGATCCGCCAGCTCGAAGGGGTCCTTGTCGAGGTCGAAGAACTCAGACCGCGGCGCGCGGATGAACTTCGCGTGGGCGCTGCGCATGCCTTGCAGCGGCGCCCAGCCGTTGTTGAGCAGGGTCATCATCGATTCGATGTACACCGCGCGCTCCGGATCGGAGCGCGTCGACAGGAGACTGTGGCCGTCGAGCTTCGGCGGCGAATCGATGCCCAAGGCATCGAGCAGGCTCGGCATCAAATCGACGGTCGACACCACTTCGTTCGCGACCAGGCCGGCGCTCTTGGGCGCCGCGGGGCAGACGAGGATCCAGGGCACGCGCATCACGGCGTCGTAGATAGTGCGGCCGTGGGTCGACTCGCCGTGCTCGCCGAGACTCTCGCCGTGGTCGGCGACGATCGCGATCACGGTGTTCTCGTGCAAGCCCTGGGCCTTCAACCCGGCGACCAATCGCCCGACCTGAGCATCGACGAAGGCGATCTCTCCGTCGTACTCGTGGCCTCGGAAGTCCTTGTCGAAGGGCGGCGCCAGGGAGTAGGGCTCGTGCGCGTCGTAGAAATGCACCCAGGCCAGGAAGGGCTGGGACGGATTGCGCGCTGCGAGCCAGGCGAGAGCGGCGTCGGCGGTCGCGTCGCCGCGGCGCTCGTTGAGGCCGCCGAAGCTGCCCGCGCCGAGCGTGCGCTCGACGCTGTCGTCGTACACCGCGAAGCCCTGGTCGAGCCCGAAGCGGCGATCGAGCACGAAGGAGGAGACGAAGGCCGCGGTCTGGTAGCCGTGATCGCGCAGAATCTCCGCCAGGGTGAGCCTTTCGCTCCCCAGCGGCGCTTCGCCGTTGTTGCGCACCCCGTGGCTCGGCGGATAGAGACCGGTCAGGATGCTCGCGTGGGAGGGGGTGGTCAGGGGCACGCAGGTGATCGCCTGCCCGAAGCTCGTGCCGCGCGCGGCCAGGGCGTCGATGTTCGGCGTGCGGGCATTGCGCGCGCCGTAGCAGCCGAGGCGATCCGCGCGCGTCGTGTCGAGGGTCACGAGCAGCACGTTGAACCCGCGCGCGCAGCCGGGTGCCATGCCCCGCACCACGGTCTCGCCGCGGTTGCACGCCGAAAGGCCCAGCACCAGGCAGACACCTGCGAGGCCGAGCTGCCGAATCCAATTCTGCCTAAGGGATTCCAAGCAGGGAAAGCTATCACAGCTCGCGACCCCGCCGTGCTCGACGTGAAACGTGCGTTTCCTGGAGACTCGGACCCCGCGGACTTCTGGAATTCGGGTAATCATAAGGAGCCACCTGAGTCGTCCTCTGGCGCAGCGCGAGTCCATGCAGCCCAGGTCAGGTCGAGTTCCTTCGAGCCCGATCGGAAGCTGCCGGAATCTCGCTCGTCCAGCGCTCGAGGTCCAACGCCGTTCCACCCCAACCAGGATTCGCCACTCCCATGCTCCACAGCTCGAAAATACTCGTCGCCCTCTCGACCGCGATTCTCTCGGGTGCAGCCTCCGCCCAGATCGTCGCCGTCGGTCCCTTCACCGGACAACAGTCCGATAGTTTCGAACTCCAGAATCACTCAGGCTTCCAGCCTTGCGTGCAGGGCCGCGTGTTCAACAACACCGCCGACCTTTGCGATCCGACGGGCAACGGGACCAGCATCACGGGCGGCTGGGGTTTCATGTGCTCGATCGGGCCGCACATCGGCAGCAGATTCTTCGGTTCCGCGGGCGGGCCCGCGGAGTTCACGTTCGACACGCCTGCGACAGGCTTCGGCGGTTTCTTCGGCTCGAATTCGGGCTCGGCGGACGCGACCATCGAGTTCTACGACTCCGCGAACACGCTGCTCACGACGAAGACGGCCACCTTCCCCGCGAACTGCACCTGGAACTGGAATGGTTGGCAGGTGACCGGCGGCCCCGCGGTCAAGCGCATCAAGATCATCGGACTCAATCCCTTCGGCGGCGGTTTCGTGATGCTCGACGACATGGAGGCCAACTACGGAGCGGTGTGTCCGCTCCCGGTCACCTACTGCACGGCGAAGATCAACAGCCTCGGGTGCACGCCGTCCATCGGCTCGACCGGCACTCCGAGCGCGACCAGCGGATCCGGCTTCGTGATCAAGGGCATCAACGTGCGCAACGTCAAGCCGGGTCTCTTGCTGTACACGAGCAGCGGTCGAGCCACGACTCCCTTCCAAGGTGGCCTGCTCTGCGTCGCAGGTCCGGTGCGCCGTTCCATCCCGCTCAACTCGGGCGGCACTCCGCTTCCCGCCAGCGATTGCAGCGGCATCTACTCGATCGACATGAACCAGTTCGCGGTCGGAGCGCTGGGCGGGATCCCCGCCGGCTACCTCACGACGGCCGGAACGATCGTCGATACACAGTTCTGGGGCCGCGACCCGGGCTTCCCTGCTCCGAACAATTCCACGCTCTCGGACGGACTCGAATACAACGTTTGTCCGTGATCGCCGAGCGGGCTTGACCCGCGTCAGCCCGCAGTCGCTCGCTCTGAAAACCCCTTCCGCGGCCTGCGGAGGGGGTTTTCATGTCTCCGGGAGGCTCCAGAATGACCGCTGTTTCACCTTTGTCGCGTCCTCTGGACGGGCAGCGCGGCCACCTGGACACGATTCCCCGTTCACATGGCGTAATGTCCAAGTCGGGTGTAAGTTTTAACTGGTCGGGAGGCCGCCGTCCTGCTCGCAGCGGAACGGGTCTTCTCGCCATCCTCACAGTTACCTCATCGTCTCAGGAAGAAAGAGCCAGGAACCAAACATGAATCTGAATTCGAACACATGGCTGTGGTCCGCCATCGCCGCCAGCTGCCTGGCCACGGGAGCCAGCGCCCAGACCCCGTTCACCGACAACTTCGACAGCTACGTCCTCGGATCCGTGATCTCCAGCCCTTCACAGAACGGCTGGAAGCAGTGGGGCTCCGCTGCCTGCGCCCTCAACAAGATCGAGAACAACACGACCGGCTTCGCCCGCAGCGGCAAGTCCGTGTCCGTGAACATGACCATCACTCCCTCGGACTGCAGCGACCTGGTGCACGAGTTCACCGGGTTCACCTCGGGCCAGCACACGATGCGCGCCTTCACCTACGCGCCGACCGGATCCCTGGACAAGTGGTTCTTCATCGTGATGAACACGTACTCCGACCTCGGACCCTGGAGCTGGTCGGTCCAGCTTACGATGGATCCCTCGGTGTCCATCTGGTCGATCGACGCGGGCAGCGCGGCGACCGCCACGGGCGGCCTGATCCTCGACTCCTGGGTTGAAATTCGCGCCCAGATCGACCTGACGGCGAACCTTTGCGAGGTCTACTACAACGGCGCCCTTTGCGCTCCCGCGTACTCCTGGACGGGTGACGTGTTCGGCGGCAACACCGGTGTGCTGAACGTCGCGGCCGTCGACCTGTACCACAACTCGGCCGCCCAGGGCGGGCTCGGGAACAGCCGCGCCTACTGGGACGACTTCAGTTTCACCAACGGCTTCCCGCCGCCGACCCCCTTCGCGTACTGCACGGCGAAGACCAACTCGCTCGGCTGCACGCCGACGATCGGCTTCACCGGCTTCTCGAGCGCGGCGGCAACGTCGGGCTTCACCGTCCGGGCCACGAACGTGATCAACAACAAGCCCGGTCTGCTGCTCTACTCGAACACCGGCGCGGCCGGGGTTCCCTTCCAAGGCGGCTTCCGTTGCATGAACGGCCCGGTCCGTCGCTCGAGCGCCCTGAACTCCGCCGGCAATCCTCCGCCGAACGACTGCTCGGGCATCTACCAGATCGACATGAACGCCTTCGCCCATGGTCTGCTCGGCGGCTTGCCGCAAGCCTACCTGCTCACCCCTGGCACGACGATCAACTGCCAGATGTGGGGTCGCGACAACGGTATTCCTCCGCCGAACAACTCGACGTTGTCGGACGGCCTGCAATACGTGGTCGGCCTCTGAGCTGATCGGCTGCGCTCAGGCGCAGCGAGAAAAAAGGGCCAGTGCCTCGCAAGAGGTGCTGGCCCTGTTCGTGTCCAGGGCGAGTTCCCGGTGCTGCCCCGCATCGCTGTGCTTGGAGGGCGGGCGGCGGCGGCGCGCTCTCAGTCCGGCTTGGGCTCGAAGCGCGGCGGGTCCTTCTCGGGAAGCCGCTCGAGCCACTCCAGGCTCTTGAGCTTGCCGCGCACCACGTCGCCGCCCGACTTCTCGGCACTCATCGTGCACCAGCCCGCCAGCTCGCGCTCGGCGAACCCGTACCAGAAGGCGGGCTCGGTCGTCGGCTCGAGGGGATCGACCACGATCACCGTGGGCATGGTCGCCACGGGCTTGCCCCAGTCGAAGTCCTTGCTGACCTGGGCCGTGGGAAGGTCCGTTTCCAGCTTGCCGTCGAACAAGCCGAAGATCTCGGGCAGCGGGTAGGGGACGAAGCGCGGACTCGTCAGGTCCGTCGGCTCGAGCGGCTTGCCGCCTTCGAATCCCTGCCAGCTGCGCAGGCCGTTGGAGAGGGCGATCGCCGTGAAGGTCTCCGGTTCGCCCTGCTCGGGCCGCGGTCCCGTCCAGCGCGTCTTCGCGTTGACCTTGCCGCCCTTCGCCATCCAGATCTCCGTCGCGAAGGTCCAGCGCACGCTGACCTCGGGATGCTGCTTGTCGGCCGTGACCAGAACGCCCTCCGCCTGGAGATGGATCACCGGAGCCTTCTCCAGCCGCCTGGCCCAGTCGACGAACAGGTCGCGCGGATCGGGAGGCGGAGCCTTGACCGCAGGGGCGGGCGCGGCGGGATCCTGGAGCAGGAGGAGCGGGAGGATCAGCAAGGACATCATGGCGTCGACTTCGCGGCGAGCATGGCGAGCACGCGATCGGCAACCGAGGTCATCGCGACCACGCCCTCGCGCGACGGGGGATTGGACGAGCCGAAGGGCATCGAAGACAGGTACACCGCCCCATCCTGGGCATCGTCCGGCAGACGACCATGGCTGCCGCGCACCAGCGAGGCGTCGAGCGGAATCACGTCCATCAGGTAGCGCATGCCGAGCTTCTTCTGAGCCAACCGTCGGGCCACGCGCAGCTTGGGGCTGCGCAGACCGGGATCGAGGAAGAGCTCGCAGGGGTCATACCCGGGCTTGCGGTGGATGTCGACGGTGCGCGCGAAATCGGGGGCGCGCTGGTCGTCGAGCCAGTAGTAGTAGCTGAACCAGCATTCGCGCTCGGCCACGAGCACCAGGTCGCCGGCTCTGGGGTGGTCGATCCCGAAGCGCGCCTGGGCCGTGCGGTCGAGCACCTGCTCGATCCCCTTGGCGCCCGTGAGGACCTGCCTCGCCCGCTGCAGGGCCGGCTCATCGCGCGCGTACACGTGGGCGACCTGGTGGTCGCTGACCGCGAAGGCGCGCGAAGCGAAGGTGTCGAGGATCTCGCCCGCGGGCGTCTCGCGAACTTCGAGCAGGCCGGCTTCGCGCAGCAAGCGGTTGACGTGCACCACGCGCGTCACTTGGTTGATCGAATACTCCGAGACGATCACGATCGCGGCGCCCGCGCGATCCGCGGCGGCGATCAGGTCCGCGCACAGCGCGTCGACTTCGCCGATAGCCGCCAGGCCGCGCGGATGATCGGGCCCGAAACGCTGGTGGTCGTAATCCAGGTGGGGCAGGTAGACCATCGTGAGCGCTGGCTTCTCGCGCTCGAGGGTGTCGATCGCGGCGTCGGAGAGCCAGCGGCTCGAGGGCAGACCGGACTTCGGCCCCCAGAAATCGAAGAATGGAAATGGGCCCAAGCGCTCCTCGAGTCCCCGGCCGAAGGCGTGGGGCGCGGAATAGGTCGCCACGATCTTGCGCCCGTCGGCTGGGTAGAAGGGCCGCGGCGTGATCGACAGGTCGACGCGCGCTCCGAGATTCCACCACCAGAAGATCTTCGCGCAGCGCGCGCTGGGATCGCGTTCTTTCATTCGCTCGTAGAGCTTCGGGCCGCGCACCAGCGCGTTGGATTGTCGCCACAGGCCGACTTCGCCGCTCTCGCGATCGAACCAGCCGTTGCCGACCGCGCCGTGATCGCGAGGCATGAGCCCCGTGAGCATGGTCGCCTGCGCGCTGCACGTGACCGCGGGCAGGACGGTGCTCATTGCCGCCATGGCTCCGCGGCGTGCGAGCTCGCGCAAGGCCGGCGTCCGCTCGCCGATCATGCGCGCGGAAAGGCCCACGACGTCGATCAACAGCACGGGCGGCATGCGGAAACTTCGATGGTAGCATGCGCCGATGCTCGGACGACTCTTCGGCTTTCTGCGCGGACCATCGGTCGTGATCCAGGGCGTGGACAAGCTTCCGGAAGGCGAGTCGCGGAAGATCTCGATCGGCGATCCATTGGCGGGCGGCACGGAAATCATCCTGTGCCGTCGCGACGGCAAGCTCTTCGCGGTCGACGTGCTCTGCCCGCACGAAGGCGGTCGCATCATTGGCGGTCCGCTGGTCGAGGGCCGCTTCGTGACCTGTCCGCTGCACGGCTACAAGTTCGATCCCGCGAACGGACGCGCCGTCGGCGTCGCCTGCAAAAGCGCGAAGACGTATCGCGTCGTGGTGCGCGGCGCCGACTGCGAGGTCTACGTTTGAAACCCGCGAGGGGTTCCCTCGAGCACGGCTCCGCCTCGGAGCCCATGCCGTTCGCGATCGATCTGCTAGCCGGCGTGGAAGTCCTGTTCTCGATCGGCGCGCTGGGATTCCTCGGCATCGCCGCCATCGCGCGCAACGCCGGTCAGACCACCGTGCCCGTGCTCGCCGACATCTATCCGCAGTTTCTGCGCGCGCCGGCGCCGACCGCGCTGGCGCTGCTCGCGGGACCTCCGATCCTGGTCGCGATCGGGCTGTTCCTGCGCAAGCCGTGGGGACGCATGGCCGCGATCGCGCTGCACGTTTCGCTCGGCGCCTGCTCGGTGTGGCACTTCGTGGTGAAGTTCTCGGCCTTCCGGAATCAGACTTCCGGATTGCCCGAGGTCACGCTGATGATGCTTTTCCTGCTCGCCCTCTCGATCGGAGTGCCGCTGTTCCTGAGCCGCCGCCACCTGCGCGCGGCCTTCGCCCGCGGGCATCGCTGAGCTCGCGTACAATCGCGGGGCGGCCATGGAGAACAAACACACACGCCTGGGGATCGCTTCCTTCGCGCTGAGCGCTCTCGCCGCGGGATGCACCTTCGCCCTGTTCGCGCTGGGCTTGCTGCTGCGGGCGTTGATTCGCGGCGATCACCACGACTTCCACTTCCTGAAGGTGCTTTTCCTGCTCGGCCTGTTCGCGATCTTCTTCATGAATCTGGCGAGCCTCGGTCTCGGCATCGCGGGACTCGCGCAGACCGAGCGGAAGAAGCTCTTCGCCGTCCTGGGCACGGTCTTCGCCTCGATGCAGATCGTGGCGACGCTGCTGATCCTCCTCGCCAACATGCACTGAGCGGACTCGCGAACGCCGACGCGAAACGATCAGGGCAGGAAGCGCGCGCTCTCGCCCGCCGACGGCAGCCTGCAGCGTGGCGCCTTCCCGAACCAGGCGTGCCGGCGTCGCGCGATGAAACGATAGAGCGCGTCGCGCAGGAAGCTTGGAACGACGCGGCCGATCGCGCCCAGCAGCGACCACGCTCCCCCGAGGTGCCGCAGGATCCGCAGCACGGCATCGCCTCGGACATGCAGGGCTCCGCCGTCGAGCAGCACGAGCGTGTCGAGCTCGCGCGGCTTGGGCTCGATCTCCAGCGCCGCGTAGGTCGTCCCCTGCAGCGGCGCGAAGCGCAGATGCCCGCGCTTGTCGTGGTCGAGGCACCACTGCACGGACCTGGCGCACAGTCCGCAATCGCCGTCGTAGAAAAGGATCGTGGTCGGAGCCAGGTGAATTCGTCCGGAGTCGTGACGGCATCCGCGCGGAGCGTGGATGCCGGAACGACTCCGGACGAATTCACCTGACTCCGTGCGCGCGGTGGTAGGGTAGATCCTTGCATGGGCCTGCGCGAGACTCTCTCGAAGACGCTGCTCGTGGCGATTGCGCTGTGCTCGCAGGCCAGCCCCTCCGCCGCGCATCCCCAAGGCCAGAGCGAAAGCGATCTCGAGTTCTTCGAATCGAAAGTCCGACCGCTGCTGGTCGATCGCTGCTACGAGTGCCACGCGAGCACTTCGAAGCGAATCAAGGGCGACTTCAAGCTCGACACCTACGACGACCTGCTGCTCGGCGGAGAAAACGGCGCGGTGGTGGTCCCTGGCGACCCCAAGTCGAGCCGCCTGATCCAGGCCATCCACTACGACGGCGACCTGCGGATGCCGCCGAAGGCTGAGCTCGCCAAGGCCGAGATCGCCATTCTCGAGGACTGGGTCGAGCGCGGCCTTCCGATGCCGCGGACCGCGCCCGAATCCGCAAAACCTGCCGCGCTGCACTGGGCCTTCCAGCCAGTCTCGAATCCCAAGCCGCCGGCGGTGCGCGACGCCGCCTGGTGCTCGAACGACATCGACCGCTTCATCCTCGCCGGATTGGAAGCGATCGACCTCGAGCCCGCGCCGCGCGCGGATCGCGCCACGCTGCTGCGGCGCTTGTCGCTGGACCTGATCGGCTTGCCGCCAAGCCCTTCGGAGCTCGCGCGCTTCCAGGCCGATCTTTCGCCCGGCGCGTGGGAACGCGAAGTCGACCGCCTGCTCGCTTCGCCTCACTACGGCGAGCGCTGGGGCCGCGCCTGGCTCGACCTCGCGCGCTACTCCGATTCGAACGGCCTCGACGAGAATCTCGCGATGGGCACGGCCTGGCGCTATCGCGACTGGGTCGTGCGCGCGCTCAACGACGATCTCACCTATGACAAGTTCCTGACCTGGCAACTCGCCGGCGACCTGTGTCCAGAACCGGCCGACACCCAGGCTCTGCGCGATCAATTGACCGCGACAGGCTTCCTGGTGCTCGGACCGAAGATGCTCGCGGAGCAGGACAAGGAAAAGCTCGTTCTCGACGTGGTCGACGAGCAGATGGATGTCGCGTTCCGCACCTTCCAGGGCCTGACCATGGGCTGCGCGCGCTGCCACGACCACAAGTTCGATCCGATCTCCCAGCGCGATTACACGGCGGTCGCCGGCATTTTCAGCTCGACGGCCTCCATGGCCAATCTCGGTTTCGTCTCGCGCTGGAACGAGCGCCAGCTCGCGCCGAAAGCGCAGATCCAGACGCGGCTGGAAGCCGAAGCCAGGCGCGACAAGGCGAAGCAGGCGCTCGAGGACCTGCGCGCGCGCGCGGCGGATTCGCTCTTGCTGCACTGGACAGCCGACACCGCGGCCTACCTGCTCGCCGCGACCGCCGCGGCTCGGTCGGCGGTGATCGTCGAAGCCGAGGATTTCAGCCGCGGCAATCTGATCCGCGACGACTCGACCTACGGATCTCCGGGCAGCGTGATCGCGCGACAAGGCACCGGCGGCCTGCAGTTCGCGGAATACGACCTGACTTTCCAGGCCCAGGGCCGTCAGGTGCTCGAGGTGCGCATGGCCGCGGAAGATTCGCGGCCGATGCGCGTGCTGCTCGACGGAGCGCTGGTCTTCGAGTCGGCCCTCGCCGAAAAGACCGGCTCGTGGAAACTCGACGGCCAGCGCTGGTTCAAGGTCGGCGCACTCGACGCGCGCTCGGGTCGCAACGTCCTGCGCCTGGAGCGCGACGGCTCGGTGCCGCACCTCGATCAATTGCTCCTCTACCCCGAGTCGGGTGCGGGCGAGGGCGCCGGCTGGCCCGTGGCAGGAAATGCACTCGCGGCAGGTCTCGAGCCCGTGTTGCTGCGCGCCTGGACACTTCGACTGGAGTCCGCCGAGCACAAGCAGGATCCGATCTTCGGTCTCTGGACGCGTTTCGCACTCCTGCCCGCGGCGGAATTCGAGCCGCGGGCTCGCGCGCTCACCGCCGAGCTGCGCGCAGCGCGCGACGACAAGAGCTTCGAGCAGAATCCGCTGGTGATCCGCCTGCTCGAAGGCGCGCCGCCCGTGTCTTTGAGCGAGCTTGCCGGACGCTATCAAGTGCTGATCAGCGGCGTGGACGCCCAGTGGCGCGAGCTGCACGCCAAGGATCCGAAGGCCGAGCGCGTGCCCGGCGAGGGCGCGGAGGCCCTGCGGCTTCTCGTCCACGGCAAAGAAAGCCCCTTCCACCTCGCGGCCTCGGAAATGGAGCCCCTGGTCCCCGAGGCGACGCGCACCGAGATCGTCGCCCTGCGCGGCGCCTTCGAGGCCAGCGAACGCGCTCTGCCGCCCGAGATCGACGCTGCCCTCGGTGTCGCGGACGACGCGGAGATCGCCGGCCTGCCGCTGATGAAGCGCGGCAATCACCTCGACAAGAGCCCGCAGCCCGTCGCGCGCGGAGTGCCAGCGAGCATCGCGACCAAGGTCACCTCCCCGAAGATCCCGGAATTCCAAAGCGGCCGCCTCGAGCTCGCGCAATGGATGCTCGACCCCGAGCATCCCCTGACTTCGCGCGTCGCCGTCAATCGACTCTGGCAAGGCCACTTCGGATCCGGCCTGGTGCGCTCGAGCTCCAACTTCGGCCTGCGCGGCGATCCGCCTTCCAACCCCGAGCTCCTCGACTGGCTCGCGCGCGAATTCGTGCGGCGTCACTGGTCGATGAAGTCCATGCACAAGCTGATCTGCATGTCGAGCGCCTACCAGTGCGCCTCGGAAGTGCGGGCGGACATGGAGCTCGCGGACCCGACCAACCGGCTTTTCTCGCACCAGAACCGCCGCCGGCTCGACGCCGAGCAATTGCGCGACGGGCTGCTCTTCGCGAGCGGCTCGCTCGACTTGTCGATCGGCGGCAGCCTGCTCGAGATCAAGAACGCCGAGTACGTCACCAACGACCAATCGAAGGACGCCGCGCGCTACGACGCGCCGCGCCGCTCCCTCTACCTGCCGATCATCCGCAACGCGATGCTCGACCTGTTCAGCGCCTTCGACTACCCCGATCCGAGCATGACGGTCGAGCAGCGGCCGTCGACGACCTCTCCGATCCAGGCCCTGTACTTGATGAACTCGCCGCTGGTCCTGACGGCGAGCTCGAAGCTCGCGAAGACCGCGATCGACTCTCGCGGCGACGCGCGAGCCCGCGTGGATCTCCTCTACGAATCGACTCACGGCCGCGCGCCCGCCAAGGACGAGGTCGACCGCGCCCTCGGTTTCATCGCGCGAGCGACCGCGCCGCGGGCCGAGGAATTGCCGCGCACCAACATCGGTCAGGAAGCCGGCGCAAAACCCGCGGAAGACGCCGCGGCGCGCGAGAGCGAAGCCTGGTCCTTGCTCGCGCAGGTGCTGCTGGTCTCCAATGAATTCCTGTTCGTCGACTGAGCCATGACTCACTTCCGTCCACTGCCCCATTCACGCCGCGAGCTCCTGCGCGCCAGCGGCGCCGGCTTCGGCATGCTGGCTCTGTCGGGCCTCGCGCGCAGTCTCGGCCTGCAGGACCAGGTGCTTCCCGAAACGCGCGGCTCGCTCGGCTCGCCCTGGCCGGTGCGCGCGAAACGCGTGATCTTCCTGTTCATGCACGGCGGTCCGAGCCAGGTCGACACCTTCGACTACAAGCCGCTGCTGCACCGCGACAACGGCAAGCCCCTGCCTTTCGACAAGCCGCGCATCCAGTTCGCAGAGACCGGCAACCTGCTGGAGTCGCCCTGGAAATTCGCGCAGCACGGGCAGTCCGGAGCCTGGGTGAGCGAGCTCTTCCCCGAGGTCGCGCGCCACGTCGACAAGCTGTGCTTCGTCAAGTCCCTGTGGGGAACCAACGAAGCCCACGGCGGCGCGCTGCTCGCGCTTCACACCGGCTCAGCGACTTTCGTGCGGCCGAGCATGGGCTCGTGGATCGTCTACGGCCTGGGCAGCGAGAACGAGAACCTGCCCGGCTTCATAACGATCTGTCCGACGCTGGGTCACGGCGGCGTGGGCAACTGGTCGAGCGCATTCCTGCCGGGCATCTACCAGGGCACGCCCATCGGGAATGCGAGCGTGCCCGCGAAGGAAGCGCGCTTCGCCAATTCCAGCCGCGGCGACGTCACGCGCGAGACGCAGCGCGCGGGCTTGGACCTCCTCGCCGAGGAGAACCGCGCCCACCTGGCTCGCCACTCCGCCGACGCGGCGCTCGACGCGCGCATCGCTTCCTTCGAGCTGGCCTTCCGCATGCAGACCGAGGCGCCGCGCGCCATGGACTTGAGCGGCGAGACGCCAGAGACCTTGAAGCTCTACGGAATCGACGAGAAGACCACCGAGAACTTCGGCCGCCAGTGCCTGCTCGCGCGCCGTTTCGCCGAGGCGGGGGTGCGCTTCATCCAGTGCACCCACAGCTACAAGTGGGACCAGCATGAGAACCTCAAGGCCGGCCACGAGCAGAACGCCCGCGAGGTCGACTTGCCGATCGCAGGCCTGTTGGCGGATCTGGAAGCGCGCGGCCTCCTGGAGGACACGCTGGTCATCTGGGGCGGCGAATTCGGGCGCACGCCGACGGCCCAGGGCATGGACGGGCGCGACCACAACCCCCACGGCTTCACGATGTGGCTGGCCGGCGGGGGCACGAAGCGCGGGCTCAGCTACGGCTCGACCGACGACTACGGGTTTTTCGCGCGCGACGACAAGGTGCACATCCACGATTTCCACGCCACCCTGCTCGCGCTGCTCGGTCTCGATCACGAGCGCCTGACCTGGCGCTACGCCGGCCGCGATTTCCGCCTGACCGACGTCTCAGGACGCGTGGTCAGCGAGCTGTTCGCTTGAGCGCGAGCTAGACTTGTCCTTTGAGCAGGCCATGGAGTCCAGCTTCGAAGGGCGCAAGCCAGAGATCCTCTATCCCTGCCTCTGGGCGTATCAGATCATCGGCGCGGACGAGGAATTGTTGCGCGCGGCGGTCCTCGAGGTGCTCGGCGATGCGCCGCATGTCTTGAAGCCGGGGAACGTGTCGCCGGGCGGGAAGTACCGGTCGCTGGGGATGGAGACGCGCGTCGAGGACGAAGCGGAGCGGTTGGCGATCTTCGATCGGTTGTCGAAGCATCCGGCGATTCGGTTCGTGTTGTGAAGTACGGAGTCAGGTGAATTCGTCCGGAGTCGTGCGGCCTCGGTTGCGCGCGCGCAGCGCGCGCAACCGAGGCCGCACGACTCCGGACGAATTCACCTGACTCCGTACTTCACAACACGAACCGAATCGCCGGATGCTTCGACAACCGATCGA
>DATHET010000253.1:0-17401 GCA_035490315.1 Planctomycetota bacterium | reverse complement strand
CGGGATGGACGCGCTGCGCGAGGTCCTTGACCGCGCGTCCGAACGCGAAATTGGTCTGGAACACTTCGCGCGCGCTGCCGCGCGGGCCGCGCCGCGGATCCATCACGCTCGGCCGACTCGAATGCGCGGGCGCGATCACGGGATCGAAGAGCACCGCCCCGACCGTGAGCGGACCGCGAACGCGCGGGTGGAAAGCTCCTTGCCAGTAGGCTTCGAGCAGCCGCTCGAAGCTCGCGCGGCGCTCCGATGTCGCGCGGAAAGCCCGATCGTCGCAATTCGGCCAGTCGAGGATCCAGGTCGAGAGCTCGGGATGGTTGAGCGAGCTGGCGATCACGTCCGCGAGCAGGCTTCCCGCGAGCACGGTCTTCGCCGACATGTGGAACTGCCCGCCGCCCTCGAGCATCGACACGCTCATGCCCTCCTTGCGCGTCGAGCCGAAGACCAGCGTCTCGAGCAGCTCGACGAATCGCTCGTCGTACAGCCAGGCGAGCGGCACGGGCTTGATCCCGAACTCAAACGTCGAAGGATCCATGCCGAGCTTGAGCTCGAGGTCCTCGAGCTCGCGGTCGGCCCAGCGCAAGGAGACCTGCTGGCCCGGCTGTTTCCACTTGTCGAGCCGCGCCTCGCGTTTCACGCTCGAAAAGAAGCACCAGTCCGGCGGCGGATCCTTCTTCAGGCTGCGGCGGACCTTCTTCTCGATGCGCCGCGCGACCGCGCGCAGCTTCCCCTTCATGTAGGGATGCTGGTAGTAGCGCTCGTCGTGGTCTTCGTGCTTCGCGTAGAGCGAGAGGCAGCGCCGCGTCTGGAAAGTCGGCTCCAGGCCCACCCAGGCATCCTCGAAACCCTGTTTCTCGGGATCGCGGAAGCATGCGAGCACGCGAGTCAGCGGATCACGATCCTTCGCTGCCCCTCGCTTCGCCATACCGCGAGGATAGCGCCGGAATCCGCGCCGAAGGGCCAGGCGTCAGGCTCGTCACGTTCGAAATCCGCTCGGATCGCAGCAGCGCGAGGTTCAGTCGTTGCGGACTTGGCGGGAACGGGTGAGAATCTCAGGATCTCCCGCAACGCGAATATCCGAGAGGATATTCCCTGCGTTCGCGGCCTTCAGGCAGGAGGCCAGGGAACTCCATCGATGACTCGCACCATGTCTTTCAGCTCCAGATTCCTCGCCGCGCCTCTTCTGGCAGCCGGGCTCAGCGTATGTGCGCCAGCCGGGCACAGCAGCGGTCCGCCCTCGGCTCCCCCGAGCTCGGGTCCAAACGGGATCTCCATCGGCCGCGATGCCCACGGAGTCGCCCACGTATTCGCGACCACCGACGGCGGCGCCTATTACGGCGCGGGCTACGCGGCGGCGGAAGACCGGCTGTTCCAGATGTGCTGGATGCGACTGGTCGTCCAGGGCCGGCTCGCGGAGTTCATGGGGCCTGGCAACGTGACCAACCCGACGACCGGTGTGGTCAAGAAGACTCACCTGCTCTCCGACCGCAAGGCGCGCGCCTTTGGATGGTCGAAGCACGCCGCCAAGGTGGTCGCCTCGATGGACCACCAGACCCTGGCCCTGCTTTCCGCCTACTCCAACGGCGTCAACGCCTGGATCAACGATCCCGCGCGCCTGCCCGATCCGCTCTTCGCACAGTTCGGGCTCCCGATCGATCCCTGGACACCCGCCGACTGCATCGGCGCCTGGCTGCGCCTCGGCGAATTCTTCGGGACCAGCGGGCTGGACGAAGCTCAGCTCCTCCATGAATGGCAGATCCTGAAAAACAACCCGCTGCTCTCGCACCGCCAGCAGTACGAGCAGCTCGTGGGCACGCTGAGGTGCGACGACACCGCCGCGCTGATCCAGCCGAGCGACGTGCCCCAGGACCTGAAGAACCTGATGCTGCGCTATGCGCAGACTCACGGGCTGGCGAACACCGACACCTGCCAGCCCTATACCTCGAGCCCGCACTTCAGCCAGGCCTGGGCCTTCGCGGGATCGCGCACGACCACGGGGCACGCGGTGCTCGTCGGCGATCCGCGCATCGGAGTCACGCTGCCGAGCCAGCTCTACGAATGGAGCATGGAGGGCGCGAGCTTCTCGGCGCGCGGAGTCGGCGTTCCCGGGTCGCCGAATATCCTCAGCGGATCCACGGGCGACGTGGCCTGGAGTCCGACGGCGGTCGGCTTCGACCAGGCCGACCTGATGCTGCTGAAGACCGACGCCCAACATCCAGGCAGCTACGAGCTGGACGGCACGTGGCGCAACTTCACGGCGAGCAGCCAGGAGACGATCAAGGTGCACGGCGAGGCCGACTCCGTCCTGCTCTACCGCGAATCCTATTTCGGCCCGGTCGTCACGGCGATCGTCCCGAACGTGCACGCCGGCGAGGAATTCGCCAGCCGCCGCCTGCCCTTCTACGACCCGACCGATGACCCCGCGCGCGGATTCATCGACCTCTACCGCTGTGGAACCGTCGGGACTTTCTTCGATGCCCTGTCGCGCTGGACCTGGCCCAGCGTCAACCTGGTCTTCGCCGATTCGTCCGGCCACATCGGCTACTCGGTGGTCGGCTCGGTGCCGGTGCGCAATCCCGTCCTCGACCTTCCAGGAATCGTCGCGCAGGACGGCAGCCTTTCGAGCTCGGACTGGATCGACCTCTTGCCCCAGGTGCTCAAGCCCCACGTCTTCGATCCCGCTGCGGGATTCGTCTTCTCCGCCAACCACCGGCCGATCGGCTCCTGGTACCCGATCCCGATCCGCTTCGGCTCGGGCGGATCCGGCGACACGTTCCGCTCGCGGCGTCTGCGCGAGCTCTTGAGCACGGCGCCGGCGACGATCGCGCCCGCGCAGGTCTACTCGTTCCACCACGACGTGGTCAGCATCGCCGGCCGCGACTTCACCGAGATCGGAGCGTGGTTGAAAGCCCACGGTGTCACCCTCAGCGCCGATGCGCGGCGCGGACTGACCGAGCTCACGCCTTGGATGGTCGGTGGAGCGACGATGGACAACGCTTTCCGCGGCACCTTGGTCGCGGCGAATCTCGACCTTTCCTTTCGTCTGCCGGATGCCGGGCCGGAGCTGCTCGGACGCTACGGCGGAGGCGAGAACGGTCTGAACCTGTTCCTCAAGCAGGCCCTGGCCAAGATCCACGCCACTCCCGCGGTCGCGCTCACGGCCGCCGAGATCGCGTATGTCGACAAGGTCCTCGCCGATGCGCTGCGCCTGTCGCTGACGGTCGGCCCGACGACGTCGTGGCAGTCCTGGTACCAGCAGCACGCGCTCACGGTGCAGTTGCCGCAATGGGGCAGCCTCGAGGGCTTCCCTTCGCTGACGCCAGGCGTGTCGGTGCCGATGGGACCGTTCCGCGCGGTCGATTTGAACACGCTGCTCTCACCGCTGCACCAGAGCTACACGCAGTTCCTCGAGATGCAGGCTTCTGGCAAGCAGTTCTCGGTGGCGCCGCCGGGAACGGCCGAGCCGGCCTCGCTCCATTCCAACGATCAAATCGGGCTGTGGAAGAACGAGCAGTTCAAGCCCTCGCCGCTGACCACAGCCGAGCTGAATCAGGCCGGCGTGGTGAGCTGGAAGTTCCTCTGAGCGGCTGAGGGGCGGATTTCGGCGGAGCGCCGAGGCCTGCGCTTAGAATCGCAGGCCCATGCAGACTCCGCAGCGGACTCGTCGCAGCTGGCTGCTGGCGTTGATCGTCGGGGCGATGCTCGTGGCTCTGGCTTGCGCGCTCTGGATCGGCCTGCATGGACGCACGCCGAACTCTGGTGTCGAAGTCGCTCGCGATCCATCGACGAGCGAGTCCGTGCCGAGCAGAGAGGACGTGAGTCCGTCGCCGATTCCAGCGCCGAAGGATCCGCCGACGCAACCTGGGCTCGCCGAGCCGGTGCGAGTGGGACGTCAGGAAATCGAGCGCGACCACGGCGAGCAGGTGGCCGTCGAGATTCTCGTGCTGCGAAAAACCGAACAGTCTCCGATCACGGGCTGCGAGGTCTTGTACTTCGAAGGGGCGGACTTCGAGACATCTCTGGTCCAACGCATGTTCGGGAGGGGCTTCAACCTCGCCGAAATGCGCCTGGTGGGACGACGTGCAATCACGGACGACTCCGGCCGTGTCCGCATCCTCGTCGAAGCGGGCAGGCTCGTCACGATGGCGATCACTCCTCAAGAATCTGGTGGAGAGGACTTCGACGTCGTTCCCGGGCAAAACGAATCGAGGACCATCCATTGCGAACCTGCAGTCTTCGTGCGCGCGCAAGTCATCGATTCGAGCGGAAAGCCTCGCAGCGGAGTCGACCTCTCGATTAATCGGAAGGTCCAGCGCGTCCTGGATTTTGGGTTCAGCGCGACAACGAGTGGACGCGAGGGGATCGCGGAGTTGGGTCCCCTGAAAGCCAACGATGGTGAATACGTCGTATCCCTGACCGGCGCTTTTCCCGAAAGCCTGCGGGTGGTGGTCGACTTGAGTTCGCTTCCCAAGGAACCGATTCAACTCGTTCTCCCTGCTCAGGGATCGATCGAAGTTCGCGTCCTCAATCCAGACGGATCACGCTTCGAAGGTGAAGCGGAAGTGAGCCTGGAATCGGCGCAGGACCGGGTCGCTCTCGAGAACAATCCTTCCGAGTCGATCTCGATCGGATCCGGCGTGGCAGTCTTCAAGTGCGTCGGGCTGGGGCTTTCTCTAAATGCACGCGTCACCATCCCATGGCTCGAACCCGACCTGGAAGTCCGGGGCCAAGGACCGCAGGTAGGGGGAACGCGCGTTGTGCTTGAAGCCAGGCTCGCCGTCACTCATGCGACGCTGACCGGTCGCGCGGAATCCGAGCAGGGGCCATTGAAGTTCCACGAACTCGAGTGCGTCGGCGCCGTGCAAGGAACCTGGGGTTCGAGGCAGTTCCAGCTGAATGTGATCACCGATGAGTCGGGAAAATTCGCGCTGACTCTGAAGGACGAGCTTCCCGGCGACGGAGAAGGCACGCTCCTGGTGCGCGACATCGATGAGAAGCGGCCGCTCGGCGCGGTGAGATCCATCGAAGTGAAGCGCGCGGGCAACCCACTCGGGCTGTGGCTCCTCCAAGAACCGAGGTTGCTCGCGAGCGGTCGTGTCGTCGACGAGAACGGCCAGCCCGTGCCGCGCGCCGTCGAGCTCGTGGATCCTGCCCGCGCACTGGGCATCGGACGGGCCTTGCTTTGCGACTCCGACGACCTCGGCGCCTTCGAGCTTCGCGGCTGGTCCAACGAATTGACGATCAACATTCTTGCGGGTTCGCGCGGTGCCGCAGTTCGACAGCCGATCACGGTGGCCCAGGGTGCAACTGACGTGGTGCTTCCGATCGGACAGCGCAAGCGAGCGAAGGCACCGTGAACTCCGGCTACGTCTACCGCGATCGCGTGAAGCCGGACAGCGCGGGCAGGAGCGTGCTCGATTACCACGCAGCGCGCTTCGCGCATTCGACGAACGAGCAATGGGCCGTCTCGCTCGCGGAAGGTCGCGTGCGAGTCAACGGCCGCACCGCTGGAGCGGACGATGTGCTGCGCGCCGGCGACGAGCTCGAATACCACCGCGCGCCCTGGAGCGAGCCCGAGGCTCCGCTCGAGTTCGCGGTCGCCTTCGAGGACGAGGAAGTGCTCGTCGTGTCCAAACCCGCGGGTCTGCAGGTGCTTCCCGCCGGCCCGTTTTTCGAGCGCACTCTGCTGCATCTTGTCCGCTCGAGCGATGTGACGCGCACCGAGGCATCGCCGATCCATCGCCTCGGGCGCGGAACTTCGGGCTTGATCCTCTTCGGCAAGAGCGAAGCGGCGCGCGCGGAATTGTCCCGACAGTTTCGCGCCTTCGAGCCGCGCAAGACCTACCTCGCCCTCGCGCAAGGCACCGGACTGCCGAGCTCCGCCATCGCGCGCCATCCGATCCTGCGCGTGCCGCACGGACCGATGCACATCCACGTCGCGCACCCCTCGGGCAAAGCGGCGCTGACGCGCCTGCGCGTCCTGCGCCGCGACTTCGAGCGCGACTGCACGCTCGTCGCCGCTCAACCAATCACCGGCCGCGCCGACCAGATCCGCGTGCACCTCGCTGCCCTAGGCGCACCGATCGTCGGCGATCCCCTCTTCGGCCCCGGCGGTCGGGCGAAGAGCGATGCGAAGCCCGGCGAAGGCGGGTATTTCCTCCACGCCGCCGCGCTGAGCTTCGTACATCCACTCACACAACGCTGGATCAAGCTGCGCAGCGCTCCCGCGTGGATGCAGTGAAGCCGATCGACTAGCGTGGATCCGCGAAGCGCCAGTGCGTGCGCATGTCCGGCGTCAGCGTCTCCTGGGTGAACAGGGCGCGCACCAGCTCGACTGGCAGCGAGCTTGCGCGGATCACGGCGTCGTGGAATTGCCGATCGGTCAGCTTCCCTGAATCGACCTGCTCGTGATGCAGAGCCATGAACTGCAATCCGCCGAGCAAATATCCGACCTGGTAGAGCGGACTGTAGTCGCCGCCGAAGGACCGCCGCACTTCCGCCGCCGCGTTCGCTCGCTCGTGGCCGACGCGCTCGACCAGGAAATCGATGCACTCCTTCGAGCTCATCTCTCCCAGGTGGAACTTCAGACTGAACACGATCCGCGCGCAGCGGTGCGTGCGCCAGAATAGCATTCCGATGCGGTCCTCGGGCGTCGCGGCAAAACCCTTGTTCCACAAGAGCATTTCCCAGTACAGCGCCCAGCCCTCGGTCCAGAACGGCGTCGAGAACACGCCGCGGTGCTGGTTGTAGCGATCCTCCATGAACCCTTGTAGGTTGTGGCCGGCGATGACTTCGTGGTGCACCACGGCGCGCGAGAAGTGCGGGTTGTTGCCGCGCATGCTCATCATTTTCTCGTCGTGGCTCATCGTGTCCGTCGGATACGACACCTGGATCGCGTCGCCGCCGAGGAAGAAGGGATTCGAGCGCTGCGCGTCGGGCGACATCATGTCCATGCGCCAGGTTTCCGCGGCTAGCGAAGGGACGGTGATCAGGTCCTTTGCGCGCAGGAAAGCGATCGATTCCAGGGTCAGGTCGCGGATCAGAGCAGGTTGCTCGCCGGGCGGCACGCTCGACTGCTTGACGAGCTCGAGCGCGCGTTTCCAGTCGTCCCCGCAGCCCATGTCGTTCGCGGCGCGCCGCAGCTCGGTCTCGCACCAGGCGAACTGTTGCTCGGCGAGGGCGAGCAGCTCCTCGGCGGTGTAGGGAATCCACTCGTCGGCGAGTGCCCGCGACAGGGCCTCGGAGCCGATCGGATCGCCGACGATGTCGTCCTCGCCGGATCCGACCTTGACGATGCGCTCGCGCAGGAACTTCGCGTAGTCGTCGAGCGCGCGGCTCGCCTCGCCGTAGGGCGCCTTCGCCCACCAGGTGAACAGCGGATCGTAGCCGTCGTAGAACTCGAACCAGCGCCGCAGCGCGGCGGCGAGGGCGTCGACTCGCTTCGCGGCGCGGCTCGCGTCGAAGCGCGTGACGCACTCGGCGTCCTTGGCGTACTGCGCTTCGAGGTCCTTGCGCTGCTTGGACACGGCTTTCGCCAGGCGATCGAGCTGTTCCGCCGCGCCGCGCGCGTCGACCGCTTCGATGCGCGCGCAGGCTTCGGCCAGGTCGGTGATGGTCGCGGCGAATCCGACCAGGGGCGCGATGCGCTGGTCGTTTTTCTCGGCGAGGGCGATCTCCGCGACCCGCCGCTCGATCCAGGTGCGCAGCGCGAGCGCGTCGACTTGCGCCGGCCGCGAAAGTGTTTTCCATTCGACCGTCGTGAGCTCCGCGAGCCAGGCGCGGTGGAACTGCGACATGCGTGCGCGGAAGGCGGGCGAGGAGCGCACGGGGTAGAGGCGCTGCAGTCGGTCCGCGTCGATGGCCCAGCGCCGCACCGCGGGAGCGAGCTCGCTCTGCGGCTCGTGGATCAGCTGCGCGAGGCCGATCGGATCGGGCGTGATCGGATTCCTGCTGCCGCCGGGAACCACCGGCGGACGCTCGGCGACCTGCGGGGCGGGAGCCGGCTCCTGGCTCGCGCTCGTGCAGGCCTGCACGGGCGACGACAGGAGCAGTCCGAGCACGAAGGCAAGGCGGCGAGCGTGGGTCATGGTCCTGGTCTTGGTACCAGGCACGGCGCGGGCGCGCCACTTCCATCCTGCTGGTAGGGTGTTCGCGATGATCACTCTCGCTTTCCTCGCCCTGTTGCAGACGACTCCCGCGCGCGGATTGGTGGTCGTCGCTCCCGCGAGCTTCCAGCCGGGGCTGCAGGCATTCCTCGATGCGCGAGGGAAGGAGATGCCGGTCGAGTTCGCGGCCATCGAGGACCTGGTCCGCGCGGATCCCGCGGACGGCGGCGATTTGCGCGATCCGCCGGAGCGCATCAAGCGCGCCCTGTATTCACGCTGGAAGTCCGGTTCGCTCGGCTACGCACTGCTCGTCGGCGATGCGGACACTTTCCCGGTGCGCTTCATGGTGCTCGATCGCACCACGCCCGCGGCGAACAACTACGCCTTCTACGCCAGCGACCTCTACTACGCCGACCTCGCGAAGACCGACGGGACCTTCGACGACTGGAACGGGATGCGCGAAGGATTCCACGCGCGCTACTTCGGCGAGGTGCGCGGCGAGAGCAACAAGCACGATCCGATCAACTTCGACTCCGTTTCCTACGCACCGGAGATCGCGGTCGGCCGCTGGCCGGTCCACTCGCCCGAGGAAGCCGCGCTGGTCGCGACGAAGACCCTCGCTCACGTCGCCAGGGAAAAACCGCGCGTCCTGATCGTGCACGCCGATGGCTGGATCGACGCGCGAGCCAATGCGCGGGCGATGCTCGAGAGCCTCGGCTCGCGCGGCTTCGAGGTCGAGGGCCAGATCTACGGCGACGAGGCCAGCGCGCCCTCGCCGGCGCGGACCCTGGCCAGCCTGCAGACTCGCACCGATCTCGCCCTGCACCTCGGCCACGGCAGCGACCAGGGCTGGCATCTTTGCCTGGGCAACACCGAGCGCCTGGCCCTCGCCTCGGCTCCGCCGGCGGTTTTCCTTTCGATCGGCTGTAGCACGGCCCACTTCGTCAACGAGCCGCCTTACCAGGCCTATCTCGACGAGGCGGGCATCCCCCACCGCGGCACGAACGCGGGCGAGCAGTTCACCTCGCCGCCCCCGCCGCCCCACTGGCTGCAGCCGGGAGCCTTCGACTCGACGGGCTTCGGCGCGGAGCTCGTGCGATCGCCGACCGGCGGAGCTCTGGTCTACATCGGCTGCGACACCGGGGCCCAGCCCTGCGCCCTGAGCCTGCTCGACGCTTTCCAGGCAGCGCTGCGAACCGACGCCGCGCCGCGGGTCGGCGACGCCTGGCGCCTGGCTCAGGCCCAGTATGTCGAGCGCGAGAAGCTCTTCGCCCTGACGCCCACCGACGATTGGTACCCGCCGAGCATCTTCTTCCAGGGCATGAAGTTCGTCTTCCTCGGCGACCCGACCCTGCCTCTCTAGTGAAACTGCCCCGCATGATTGTGCATGGCTCTCGGCCGGGCGACCGCCCGCGCTGAACTGGAGAGGGGGTACCGGCCGCGTCCGCCTCTGGCCGACTGCTCCCGAGCCGGCGCCGACAAGCCAGGATCAGCGTCGGAAGCCGCCTGGGCGGGCCGCGGGCAGCCTATGGGCCTCCAGGCCACGCACAATCATGCGGGGCAGCATCATTCGAGCTCCGCGTGGGCCGTGGCGGCACCGTCGCGCTCGAAGCGCACGTCGATCACGTTGGCTCGGCAGCACACCGGACAGTCTTCGACCAGGCGCTGCTCCTCGCCCTGGGTGCGGTCGACATCGATCACGATCTCTTCCGAGCAGGCGCCGCAGCGGTAGCTCGAGGCGGCGACCAGACTTGCGGTCTCCTCTCCTCGGTCGGTGCCCGTTCCTGTGCCCTGGCTGTGCTCGATCAGGTCGACCAGGTTCCGCTGGCCCGAGCGCTGGGCCAGCTCCAGCGCCGTCAGGCCCTCTTCGTCGCGCTCCGAGGGGTCGGCACCGCGAGCCAGGAGCAACCTGGCGGCCCCGTCGCGCCCGCGGCGCACCGCGGCATGCAGCGGCGTGCCCTGGGTCGTGCGCTGGCCGAGCATCCAGGGCGCTTCGTCGAGCGCCCGAGCCAACTCCGCGGTCTTTCCGCGCGCGGCCAGGTCCACGGCGCCCGCGCGCGCGCCCTGGGCCAGCAACAGGTCGACGGCGGCGTCGCACTGCTCGTCCGTGGCCCAGCCGAGGGCCGTCGAGCCGCTGTCGTCGGCCTGCTCGAGACTGGCGCCGCGCTCGATCAAAAGGCCCAACATCGCGAGATCCCCGCGGGCAGCCGCGTGATGCAACGCCGTCGCGCCGTGAAACTGCGCGTGGACCGCGGAAGGATCGGACTCCAGCAGCCGGGCGACCGCCGGGACATCGCCGCGATCGACCGAGGCGAAGAGCTCAGAAGTGGGATCCACAGCGGGAATTCTAACGGGAATGCGAAGCCTTCCGAGTCAATCGAGCGATGGCCAGAAGGCCCGCGACCGTTATCCTTTCCGCCATGGCGCGCCCCTCCCAGACTGCACCGTCCGCTTCCCGCACGACCCCGCCGCCCCCGACCGAGCCTGGAACACTGGTCCGACTCAAGGCTGCCGCTGCTGCAGTCGGAGTCGACGAGGAGGAGCTCAAGCGACGCGCTGCAGCCGCCGGTGTCAAGGTCCACACCGTGGTGCGCGCGGGTGAAGCGCAAGCGGCGCTCGATCTCGAGGACGTGTGGCGACTGCGCAGCGACGTCGCGGCGATCGACTCGGCGCCGGCCGAGGCTCATCCCAGCGGCGTCGAGGTCGCGCGCCTCGCTTCGCGCCTCGAGCGCGAGGCCGAGGAGCATCGCGCGCGCCACGCCCAGGCGCTGGAGCGCTCGCGCTCGCTCGAGGACGCGGTGCGCGCCGGCGAGCAGGCGCTGCGCGTGGAAAAATCGAAACAGGCACAGCTCGAGTCGCAGCTCTCCGAGAGCGCGCGCACGCTGGCCGAGACGCAGCGCTCCATCCTGGACCTGCGCGCCAGCCAGGCCGCGCGCGAGCGCGAGTTCAAGACCAGCCTCGAGGAAGAGCGCAAGACTTCCGCCGGCGCCGCGCAAGCGATCGAGACCGCTCGCCTGCAAGCCGAGGGATCGGCCCGCGGTCGTGCTGCCGCCGAGGAGCGCGTGGAGACTTCGCTGCGCGACCAGGCGACGCTGCGCGAGGAATTGACCGCGGCCCGGCGCGACAACGAGAAGCTCCAGAAGGAAATCGCAGAAGTGAAGACCCTGCGCGCTCGCATCACGGAGCACGAAGGCGCGATCGTGAAACTGAACGCGACGGTCGCGCGCGAGCAGGCCGAGGCGAAGAGCGCGCGCGAGCTCGCCTCGACCAAGGCCGCCGAGGCCGCCCGCTCCAAGCTCGAGTCCGAGCGGCTCGTGCCCTTCGAGAAACGCGTCGCCGAGGTGGAGGAAGCCGCGGCGAAGGCGGCAAGCGCTGCAGCCCTCGAGCTTGCCGGCTTGCGCAAGGAGCTGGAAGCGGCGCAGACCGCCGCCGCCCGCGACCTCGCCAACGAGACGACGAAGCGGGATGCGGCCGAAACGAGCTTGAAGACCAGCTACGAGGAAAAACTGAAGCAGGCCCTAGCCGCGGCAGCCAAGGCCGAGGCGGCGCGCACGGTCTTCGAGCGCGAGCTCGCCGTGGCGCGAGGCGAGCTGGAGAAGATCGAGGAGAGCTGCGCGCGTTCCGCGCTCGACCGCGAGCGTTTCAAGCAGCGCATCGAGACGCTCTCGAGCCAGCTGGCGACGGCCCAGGAAGGCGAGAGCGCGATCCAGCGCTACGCCGACCGCAAGGAGACTGAGCTGGCCGAGCTGCGCGAGGAACTGCGCCACAAGGCCGAGGCGGCTTTGCAAGTCAAGCCGGCGATCCCCGCCGCGCGCGCGGCGCGCAAATCCTGAGCGCTCCCCAGGTCCTGTCGCAGTCGCGCGGCGCGCAAGGCCCGAGCGGGCGCCTCAGTCCTGGTCGTACGTCTTCAGAACCCACGCGGTCCAGAGCGCCTCGCATTCCTCGGGCGACTTGCCCGAAGGCATCCTCGAGACCTGCCGTCGCGCGCGCGACGCCGCAGCCGCGCGGGACACCAGGCCCGAGCGCGCCTCAGTCCTTGTCGTAGGTCTTCAGGACCCACGCGGTCCAGACCGCCTCGCATTCCTCTGGCGACTTGCCGAAGCCGGCCTCGAGGCCTGCCGTCGCGCGCGCGACCTGGACCTTGATCCGCTCGGCCGGCGTGGACGAGGGCAGTGCGACCGTGATCGGCTCGAGGAACTTGCGCACCGACGCGGGCGGCTGCTGCATCATCCAATCGACGCGCGACCAGATCAGCAGATGCGACTGCGGCGTGAACTGCGCCCAGTCCAGATTGGTGAGCATCTCGTTCCACGTGTACGGGACCTTGTTCTCGACCAGCCCGCGCACGCGCGGCTGCCAATTGTTGGCCTTGGGATCGTCGAGGTAGCGCGCCGTTCCTTCGGCGTAGTACGTGAAGCGCGTGTCGATGCGCCGCGAGAACCAGTGCCCCATTCCCATGTCGAGCCACAGCGGCGTGGCCCAAGCGGAGTCGCGCAGGCCGTCGAGCAGATTGCCGATCACGTTCTCGGCGAGCGCGCAATGCAGTGCCGTCTCGAGCTCGTAACCGCCATCGCGCAGCCCCTCGGCGGAGATGCCGAAGAACATCGAGCCGCCGATGTTGAATCGGCGGGCTTCGGATTCCTCCATCTTGCCGAAGGTGTGATTCATCCTTCCGACCGCCGACTTCTTTTCCGCGAGCAGGATGGTCGGCTTGAATTTCTGACCGAGGTAAGGACCGCTGCCCATCGAGCTCGTCGTGCCGACCGCCGGGAAGTCGGCGTCCTTGAATCCGGTGCGCTCGCAGAACTCGCTGTACAGCCGCTCGAGGCGCAAGGCGTACAGATGCAGGCGGATCCAGGGGTCGAGCTTTCCCACCTTCGCCGCCTTGGCGCCCGGAAGCTTGCGCACCAGCTGGGCGAGGTCCTTCTCGATCGCGGCGTTCTCCTTCTGATCGCCTTTGCTCTTGTAGGTCTGCAAGGTCGAGCAGATCTTGAAGTGCGCCGTCTCGGCCCACAGAAGATCGACCCCGCCGAGGGCGTCGACCACGTCCTGGGCCTGCACTCCTTCGCCGAAGCTGAAGGGCTCGAGCCTCACGTAGCCGGCCTGCTTGACCAGCTCAGGATCGCCCTTGGTGTAGGGATCGACCGGCTTGAACTTTTCCTCGGCCTCGTTGCTGCCGCGATCCTTGCCGGACTGGGCGAAGAGCGTCGCGGCCAGCAGGAAAAAAGCAAGCACGCGGACGGCGAGCTCGAACGGCCCGGCGCCCGCGTGCGATTTCATCACGTCCGAATGAGCTGAAACTAGCGCTTCGCCGGAGCCTTGTTGGCGCCAGCCTTCAGTTCTTCAGGACTCTTGAGCTCGATCTTCGTCGCCTTGGCGACGTCGTCCTTCAGCGCGGTGATCTCCGCGGTGACCTGAGCCATCTCGGCATCGATCTTCTCGAGCTTCGTGGACTTCAGGCCGTCGGTCTCGAGCGCCTCGCAGCGCTTGGCCTTGAGGTCGAGCAGCTTCGAGTCGAGCAGGTCCATGCGGTCGAACTGCTTCGACACCAGCTTGACGACCGGTTGGGTGTCCTTGCGGTAGCTCGCGGAGAGGATCTCTCCCATCGAGTCCCACAATTCGACGCGCGAGGTCTGGCTCTCGAGCATGATCTTCGAGGAACCGTCGGCCATCGCGACGAACAGGTGTTCCGGATCGTCGTGACCGAAGATCTCGTAGAACGGGTGATCCTTCTCGAGCACGTCGACCGGCAGCTTGACGCAGTGGAACCAGGTCGACATCAAGAAGGTGCGCTCGTTGTCCGCGCCCTTCGAGAGCAGCGCGTCATCAGTGCCGTTGCACACCAGACACTCGCGCAGCACGAGCAGCGGCCGAGGATCGTTGCCCGCGATGTAGCGGAACGCTTCCTGTTCCGTCAGCGCGTGGCGCATTTCTCTCGCGACGGAACCGGTGGCCGATTTCTGGCTCTGGTACGTCGGGTATTCCCAGCTGAGCTTGAGCAGGCCCTTGGCGCTCTGACCGCGCTCCTGGGCTGTCGTCGGAACAGCGCCTGCCGTCGAAGCGGCGCGTCCACCTGCGGGTGCTGCCGGAGCACCTGCCGAACCCCCACCTGATCTTCCCGAACCGACCGGTCCGGCCGCCTTCGGGCCCGCAGGGCCCGAATACGTCTTCTTGGCGGGGCCTCAGCAGCCCGGTGCTGCATTCGCCGGCGCTGCCGCGGCGGCGAGCAGACCGAGGCTTACCCCGGCCATCCACAACTTCGAGATCTTCATCGCGGGATCCTTAACTTCTAGAAAGCATGACCACAGACGACGGGGAGCGGTCGTGCTCGAGGCCAAACCTCGGCCGTGCTCCTTGTCTTGAAATTACAGCATCCCCGACGCCGGTTGACAGGGGCCTCGATGGATTTCCCTGGATTTTCAGGACTGGCTCTTCGGCCGCCGGCCGCGCGTCACCGAAGGGTCAGGCTGAACTGTCCCACCGGCAGGCCGGTCTCGGTGCTGCGCAGGGAGGCGCCCGCCGCGGCTCCCCAGGCATAGCGGATCCGGGCCGGCTCCTGAATCTCGGGGCATTGGACCAGGACCTGCCCCGTTTCTGGCCCCAGAGTCTGGGATGCCGGCAGGAACGGTCCCTCGGAACTCGCGAGCTCGAAGGTGGAGACTCCGCAGACCTCCAGGGGCTCCTTGAACTCGAGCTGCACGGTGGAGCCATCCACCTGCGCGCTCTGCGCCTCCGGATAATGGGTGTGGTGCTCGGGATCGAGGGCGAGCTCGGCCAGGCGCAATCCGACGGTCTGCTTGTTCTTGGGATGGACGTCCGCGGGATCGCCGATGTCGGTCGTCAGGACCATCCCGGTGCCCGTCAGTGTGAGCGCGGCTCTCTGCGCCTCGCGCAGCTCCGCCGCCTGGCCGCTGTCGCCGGCGTAGCCGTAGGGCGCGATCTGCACGAAGAGGAAAGGCAGCTCGCGGCGGAAGTGCGCGCGCCAGTCCTCGATCATCGCCGGGAACAACGCCGCGTACTCTTCCGCGCGGCCGACGTTGGCCTCGCCCTGGTACCAGATCACGCCGGCGAACACCCATCCGCCGAGCGGGGCGATCATGCCGTTGAACAAGGCCGTCGGCATGTGGCCGCCGACCTTGTAGTCCGCCTGCAGAGCCGGGAGCTGGGACAGCGCCGCGCCGCGCGCGGTCTTCCAGGAGCCCGCGAGCGAGATGGACTCTCCACCGCCCGCGAGAGAAACCTGCATCAAAGCCGCATCGCCGTGGAAGCCGCCCTCGCCGCCCGTGTCGAGCACGCGCACCGCGATCGTCGCGAGTCCCTTCTGGACGCGCGCTCCGCCAATCTCGTAGCGGCGCGGAGCGTCCCAGCCGCGCGTCGCGCCGGCAGGCTCGCCGTTGAACCAGGTGCGGTCGTCGTCGTCGATCGCGCCGAGGGACAGCTCGAGATCGCGGCCAGCCCAGCTCGCCGGAAGCTCGACCTGACGTCGCATCCAGACGATGCCGTCGAAGCTCGCGAGATCCCCGCTCCAATTCCCCGGCGCGTCGAGCTTGCTCCAGCGGCTGTCGTCGAAACCCGGCTTCTCGGCGTGGGCCGCGGAAAGCGGATCCTTCGTGGAAACTCCATATTCCCAGCGCTCCAGCGCCATGCGCCGCGAAGTCTCCGCGGCACTGGAAGCGTCGGCCAGATTCGCGCACTGCTCGAGCGCCGGTGCGTACTGCGGAAAGCTCGCGAGGGCCTTGGCGCTGGTCCAGGCCTCCGCCGGCGTGCCGCCCCAATCCGCGGTGACCACGCCGATCGGGACCTCGAGCTCCTGCTCGAGCTTCTTGGCGAAGAACCACGCGGTCGCGCTGAACTCCTTCACGCTCGCCGCATCGGCGACGCGCCAGCTACCTCGCACTTCTCGCAGCGGCGCCGGCGCGGCGACATTCTCGACCGCGAAGAAACGGATCCTCGGCCGCGCAGCGTCGGTCAGCTCCTTCTCCCAATCCTTGACGCCGCTGTAGCTGGGATGGAGATAGCCGACGCCCATCTCCATGTTCGACTGCCCCGAGGCCAGCCAGACCTCGCCGATCATCACGTCGCTCAGCGTGACTTCGTTGCGGCCCGTGAAATGGATCGTGTGCGGACCGGAAGCCTCCGGCGTGGTCAGCGCCACGTCGAAAACTCCCTCGGGCGAGGCCGTGACCGCGGCATCGTGCTCGTACCAGCTCGGCCGCACGCGGATCAGCTCGCCGGGAGCCGCGTGGCCCCACAGGTGCACGCGATCCTCGCGCTGCAGCACCATGTGATCGCCGAAGATCCCGGCCAGACGAACGTCCGCACGGGCTGGACCGCCGACGACGCACACCATCGAGCCGACGATCAGACACTCGAGCTGCAGCGATCGTTGCCCCATGCCCAGGGTGTAGCGAATTCCCCCCGGCTTGGAAATGAGTGCGGCGACCGCGCCGTGGGAGCGCGATCGCCGCTGATTGTCGCGGTCAGTCCTTTTCGGACTAGACCATGCTCTTCAGGCTCTTGAGCGGGCGCACCTTGATCACGTTGCGCGCCGGCTTCGCCTTGAACATCACTTCTTGCTTGGTGAAGGGATTGATTCCCTTGCGCGCCTTGGTGGCCGGCTTGCGGACGACGGTGACCTTCATCAGGCCAGCGACGTTCACCAGGCCCGGGCCGCCCTTGCCGAGGTCGGCGGCGAGCACGCGGCCCATCGCGTCGAACACCGACGCGATCTGCTTGCGCGGCATTTCCATCTGGTCGGCGATCGTGGTGTAGAACTCGCCCTTCGAGCGCGGCTTCGACGCCGGGGACACTTTCTTCGGTTTCGCAACGGTCTTGGCCTTCGCAGCTTTCTTCGCCATGTGTGTTCCTCTGTGGTTTTCGTCCCGTGGTGACTTCGTGGTCGTTCACCGCCTCCCGCGCACGGGCCGAAATGCGCGTCCGGACCAGGTTCGCTGGGTCGGAGTTCCTGCGCGGGGCTCGCGAGAGTCGGTTTTTCACGCGTTTTTCGCGTGTTTTCCAGTATGTACTTCGTCGTCGCGGGCGAGTCCACAAGGAATTTGCGAGAAAAACGCAGTTTTTTTCGCGGGGTGTCCGGCCCACTTCCGAGTTTGCGTGCGTTCCGTCGAAGCGGAAGCCGGGGAATTCGAAGGCTCGAGGCGCTGAAGGAGTAGCATCTACGCCATGGCAAAGCCGATGAGCGAGGCGAACCGCAAGGCATGGTTGAGGCTCGAGCACGTCGGGCCCGCGACCGTGCGCGACCTCGAGCGTCTGGGAATCGAGCGGCTGGATCAGCTCGCCCA
>DATHET010000252.1:0-6330 GCA_035490315.1 Planctomycetota bacterium | reverse complement strand
CCGCGAGCCGCTGCGCGGCGAGCGGGATGCCCGCACGACTCCGGACGAAGTCACCTGGCTCCTCGCGCCGGCTCGACGAGTGCAGCGACCAGGGTCGCGGCGAGCCACTCCTGGTACTGATCAGGTGTCCAGCCGGACTCGTGCACGAGCATTCGATAGACATCCCGGCTGGTGTACATCCACAGGATCTGTCGCGCGGTTTCGAACGTCAGGGCGCGTTTCGATTTCGACTGCGTGAACAGGAGCTTCACGCGCTCCTCCTGCATGTCGAGGCGCATGGCCTCCAGCTCGCGCTGCTGCTTGCGCAGCTCGGGTGAGAATGCCGACGCGCCTTGCAACAGCCCGAGCTCGGTGCTCTCGCTCTCGTAGATGGACCTCGCAACCCCTGCTGTCAGCTCGATCAGCCGTGCAGAATCCGTCTCGCCCTCCAGACGCTGCTGCGCTTCGCGGTAGCGTGGACCGAACAGCGTGCTCTGGATCAGGCCGCGCAGGATGCCCGCCTTGGACTTGAAGAGCGCATAGACGGTCGGCACGGAGACCCGAGCTTTCCGCGCGATCCCAGCGATCGTCACCGTATCGATGCCCTGGCGCGCGAACATGGACTGCGCCGCCTGAAGCACGCGGGCCTTGGTGGCCTCGGCCGACTTCTCCCGCTTGCTGGACACGTACGGTCGTGACTTTCTTATTGACATATTCGATATTGCTTACTATACCCAATTGCATGAGCACACGCCCCACGGCCGCCCGAGTCGCTTTTGGCTCTGGGCTCGTCGCCTTCGTCCTGCTGGCCGTTTTGCACCTTCTGCGACCTGATCTCCAGCCCTCCGGGCACGTCATCAGCGAGTACGCGGTCGGCGCGCACGGCTGGGTCATGGCGCTCAGCTTTTTCTCGCTCGCCGTAGGCTGCGCCGGCGTCACGGTCGTCCTGGTCTCGCGAATCAAGACGATTGCAGGTCGGATCGGCCTCGTGTTCATGCTCGCAGCGACCATTGGCCTCGGGATGGCGACGATGTTCCCCATGGACCCGATCACGGTCTCCCCGGAGAACTCCTCCTTCTCCGGAAAGATGCACGGTGTCGCCGCCATGGTCGGCAATCCCGGGTTCATGATCGGCGCGCTGCTGCTCAGCCTGGCGCTGCGCCGAGATCCCGATTGGGCGGACGTCCGCCCGCTGCTGCTCGCGATGACCGCGGTGATCTGGATCAGCTTCGTGCTCATGATGGTCCTCATGATCCGGATGATGCAGCAGCAAGGCGACTCGCCCACCGGTGGAATCGGCTGGGCCAACCGCCTGCTGTGGGTCGCCTATTGCGCATGGCTCATGCTGGCCGCCTGGCCCGTGGCGCGTGCACCGTCAACACGACACGCGTGATCGAAGCACATGCCATGCAAGTCAAGCCGTCGACGATCGATGAATACATCGCGGCGTTCGAGCCGGGGGTTCGGGCCGTGCTCCGAAAGATCCGCTCGACCGTGAGAAAGGCGGCACCCGCCGCGCAGGAGAAGATCAGCTACAGGATCCCGTGCTTTGCCCAGGATGGCGTCCTCGTCTATTTCGCCGCCTTCAAGAACCACATCGGTCTCTTTCCCCCCGTTCGCGGGGACGCCAAGCTGAAGCTAGCGGTGTCGCGCTACGCGGGCCCCAAGGGCAATCTGAAATTTCCGCTCGATCAGCCCATCCCCTACGCCCTGATTGCCAGGATCGTGAAGGCCCGCGCGAAACAGATTCGAGAACGGAGTCAGGTGAAATCGTCCTGAGTCGTGCGGGCATTCGGCGCGCCGCTGCGCGGTGCACGGAATGCCCGCACGACTCAGGACGATTTCACCTGACTCCGTATTACTTCCGCGGGGCTTCGTGAAGCTCGATGGGGTTGCCATCGAGATCCTCGACCTGGATCTGCTTGCCACCGGGGCCCTCCTCGATCTTGTTGCGGAATCGGGAGCCCGCGGCCTCGAGCGCGGCGATCGTGGTCTCGAGACTGTCGACGTACAGGACGATCCGGTTCCATCCGCCAGGTTCCTGGCGGCGACCGTCGGGCAGCGGACGCGAGCCCGAGGCGTTCGGGCCGCTCAGCAGCAAGTTGAGGTCGCCGCGCGAGACCGTCGCAAGGATCGGTCCTGACCTCTGCTTCACCTGGAACCCAAGACGCTCGGTGTAGAACGCCACGGCACGGTCCACGTCCTGGACCTGGTAGCGAACCACCGCCGCGCTCGGATCGGGTGTGTAGATGGACGACTGCGCACTGCGTGATTCGCTCATGGCCGGGCCTCCGTTCGTTGCCGTGCAGCCCGCGAGCGTCCCCACGCACGCGCACCACAGGGCTCGTTCGAGCATCCTTCGAGAGATCGCGTTCTTCATGCTTCTTCAAGCTAGGTCTCGAACGCCGAAGCTTGAAGCCGCGCGTTTCGTGATGGCGCGACTGGTGCGTTCGCGGTCCTCCGCAGTTCCCCCGATCTCGGCCCCCGAAAAACCGGCTTGACAACCAATAAGCCGCCACTTATTGTTTAGGCGTGCAAAGCGTAGCCGCAATCGAGGACCGGATCTTCCAGGCGCTGGCCGACCCCAGTCGCCGGGCGATCTTCGTGTCGCTCACGCGCGGCGAAGCGGCAGTGAAGGACCTCACGGCCCGCTTCGACATCTCGCAGCCGGCGGTCTCGCAGCACCTCGCGACTTTGAAAGACGCCGGCCTGGTGAACGGCCGGCGCGAGGGCCGCTGTGTCTACTACCGTGTCGAGCCGCGCGGGATGAAGCCGCTCATCGACTGGATCGCGCACTACCGCGCCTTCTGGACGCAGCACGTCGATCGCCTCGAAAAACTGCTGGAGAAAATGGACCGATGAGTGCCGCCGACAAGACCGCACGCTCTCAAAGCGAATCGATCGCATTCGAATTCGATCTGCAGCATCCGCCCCAGAAAGTGTGGCGCGCGCTCACCGACCCCGTGCTGCTCACGGAGTGGCTCTTGCCCGTCGTCGGTTTCGAGCTCGAGCCGGGTGCGGCCTTCACGTTCAAGGCTCAGCCGCAGCCCGGCTGGGACGGCATCGTGAATTGCCGCTTCCGCGAGATCGAAGCGCAGAGGAAGCTCAGCTGGACCTGGGTCGTCGGCGACATCGACACCGTCGTGACATTCACGCTCGCGCCCACGGCGTCGGGCACCCGGCTTTCCCTCGTGCAGTCGGGCTTCAAGCCGCATCAGAAGCAGAATTTCGGCGGCGCACGCTACGGCTGGAACCTGATGGGCGGGAAGCTCGTCGACCTGCTCGCGAGGATTCCGTGAGTCGCTCGAGAGCGTCGAGTCCAAGATGCATCATCACCGCTTTCATTACCGTCGCACGCGAGGAACCGCTCGTGTGAGTGACCTGCGTGCCGTTGCTTCCGCTTGCCTTGCTATGGCTCAGCGGTATGTATTTGTTCGTCCCGCCCCAGGCCAACAGGTGGCGCGGCGGGCGACATCCTGGAGATCGAACCACCGCTGAATGAGGTGCACACATCATGAAAAAGAGCACGACCACCATAGGCGAATCTCCCTCTCGGCTGATCGACGAGAGGATCAAGCTATTGGACGACTGGAGAGGCAAGACGCTCTCCGATGTTCGCGCACTCATCAAGCAGGCTGACCCTGACGTCGTCGAAGAGTGGAAGTGGGGCACTCCAGTCTGGTCGCACGACGGGATCATCTGCACCGGGGAAACCTACAAGAAGGCGGTGAAGCTCACCTTCGCTCAGGGAGCCAAAGTTCCCGACCCGTCGCGCCTCTTCAATTCCAGCTTGGAGGGCAACACGCGAAGAGCGATCGACATCCACGAAGGCGAGAAGATCGACACGGCCGCGTTCAAGGCGCTCGTGAAGGCCGCTGTGGCTCAGAATGGTCCGCAAGGCAAGTCGGTCGCCAGCCCCAAGTCTTCGGGGAGGGCCAAGGCGAAGGCCAAGCCCGATGCGAAAGAGGCCAGGCCGACGAAGAAGCGGAAGCCAAAGACCGTCGTCCTCTTATCCGGCGGCAACCCGCAAATCGCGATGGCGGACGGCGACGCGCCCGTGCAGGCGTACATCGCCGCGATGCCGGGCTGGAAGCGCGACCGGGGGAAGCGCCTCGACGCGCTCATCGCGCGGAGCGTGCCCGAGGTGCGCAAGGCGGTGAAGTGGAACTCGCCGTTCTACGGCATCGAGGATCAGGGTTGGTTCCTGAGCTTCCACACGTACTCGAGATACGTGAAAGTGGCCTTCTTCCGCGGCGCGTCGCTGCGGCCGCTTCCACCTGGAGCCAGCAAGGTCAAGGGCACGCGCTACCTCGACATCCACGAGGATGACGAGCTCGACGAAGCGCAAATGGCTGCCTGGGTGAAGCAGGCTGCCGCGTTGCCCGGCTGGGTTCCGGGACGAGCGTCCTGAGGATCCTTCTTCATCACACCGACTAAGAACCTGCCGCGAAAGAGCGCTGCTCAGTCCGTGATCATCCCGGTTTTTCGCAACCAGAAATTCATGTCGTCCCAAACGGGCGCAGATTGCCCGGAATGCACATCACGGAGATCGTGACCGGTCTCGGGATATCGGATCACTTCATGACGTCCCCTGGCATCGCACGATAGCGATTCGAGCACGCGTACGGTCGCCAAGGTCGGCACACTCTGGTCAAGATCTCCGAGGAGCCACAGCGTCGGAACTTTCGTGGCCGCAAGAACAGGTCGCGGGTCGTACCCCGGTTCGCCGTCGAACAGCTTCAAGCTCTCTTCGATTTCCTTCGGATCGGTCACTGCGGGCAGCCGATTCCCGTCGCCCGTCATGCCGCTGTAGAACTGTTCCAGTCCCGTTGAAACAGCGGGCCCCGAGAGGATCACCTGGAAGCACGGCTTCGTATCGGGAATCTCTCCCGCGAGCGGAATGATCCAGCCCGCCTGGCTCGCGCCGAAGAATCCCGCTGCGGACGCATCGATCTCCCGCTCCGCTACCATGCGTCGGAACGCAGCTGCCGCGTCGCCTGCGAGCAGACGAAGCGTGCGCTCGGCCTCACCGGCCCCGGACCGGGGATACTCCCCTCCCGACTGGCCGACTCCGCGTTTGTCGTAGGACAGCACACCGAAGCCCTCCCACACGAGGTGACGGATGTCACCGCGAAGGTGTTCGCGTGCCAGCGGACCGGAGCCGTGGACCATCACGAATCCGGGCACTGCGCCGCGGCTCCAGCGCGGCAACGACAGCGTCGCGCTCAGGACCACGCCGTCGGGCGCGATGACTTCGAGCGATCGTTGGCGCATGTAGAGCGGCCGAGTCGGATGAAATCCCAGCACGCCCAGCGCAATCACTGCGACGGACGCGCCAGCCACGATCGTGCGTTTCCTCACCTGCCTGCTAGCCTACTTGGCCTCGAGGAGCTCTGGAAACGGCAAAGATTCTCAGGCCTCCGAGCCCGGCCGAGGTGATGCCTCGCGCGAGCTGAATGGCCGCGGTTGATTGATGTTGGTTTCAATGCTGAGGCTCCAATCATGACGAATTCGCACTGGTCCTCCTCCGAGAAGAAGATCGCGCAGCGAGTTTACAGGTCAGCTGTCGACCGCGAGCTCGCGGAGATCATGGCGGACTTCAAGGAGCGGGCAGCGAACGCCAGGACGCCTGCGGACATCTGGGCAGTGGAGCACCATTTGACCCGGACGCGAAAGCAGTTCGATTCGAAGTACGACTTCCGCTACTCGCAGCTCACTTGGGTGTTCGGGATCCTGTTGCGAGAGAAGCGCATCGAAGTGAAGGAGCTCGACGGCCTTGCGGAAGAAAAGCTCCGCTCGATCCAGGCGCTTGCTGACATCCTGGAGAATAGCGGGAAGTAGGGTCCGGAAGCCTGATCTGGGCTTTGCCGGTGGATGCAGGCCCCGCATTGCAGGAGCATCCTGATTCCTGTCATCCCAGCAGGATGGCCGGAAACCGAGGGGTCTGGCCCCGCAGAGAATTGTCCGTAACCGACGCTCGCGAGTCGGTCGGTTGATTTCGCCCTCGACGTGCTCCGGTCGCATTGGATGACACACTGGCAAGAGTGCGGCATGTGCTCCCTCGCTGCCACGAATTCAGCAACAGCTCGAGCGATGCGCACTACGCTATTCAGGGTCTTCAACAGCCCTTCGTGTCAGCCTCCAACCCCAGCCCCTGCTGGAAGCCCCCGAGTCCATGAAAGTACTTCCCCTCGGCAGCTCTACGGCAAGCGCGGCGTTGCTCCTGTGCGCATCCGCTTGGGGCCAGACGACGACGCGCGTCGACGTGAATTCGGGCGGAGTCCAGGCCAACTTCGGGGGCTTCCACTCGTCGATCTCGGCTGACCTGCGCCATATCGCTTTCGACAGCGC
>DATHET010000251.1:0-8632 GCA_035490315.1 Planctomycetota bacterium | reverse complement strand
AGGGGCCGGCCAGCTTCCCCCCAGCCCAGGAGCGCACCCCCGTGCCTCAGCCCCCGCTCGACGAACAGAATTCGCATCGCTCCGTTCTTCAATTGATCGCTCAGCGCACCGGTGTCCCGACCGGCGTCGTCTTGAGCGACGTTGGCTCCGAGCACGGCGCTTCCCCGGTGATCGATCCCAGCTCGGCGGCCTCGAAGCTCGTGCCCCAGGGCCGCGCCAAGTACCAGCTCGCCGGCGAGATCGCGCGCGGCGGCATGGGCGTGATCCTCAAGGGCCATGACACGGATCTCGGCCGCGACGTCGCGTTCAAGGTGCTCGATAAGGAACTGGCAAAGCGCCCGGCGGTGGTCCAGCGCTTCGTCGAGGAAGCGCAGATCGGCGGGCAGCTCCAGCATCCGGGCATCGTGCCGGTCTACGAGCTCGGTCTGATGGCGGACGACAGCCCGTACTTCACGATGAAGCTGGTCAAGGGCCGCACGCTCGCGGCGCTTTTCCAGCAGCGCAAGACGCCGGCCGACAACCGCGGCCGCCTGCTCGCGATCTTCGAATCGGTGTGCCAGACGATGGCCTACGCCCATTCCAAGGGCGTGCTGCACCGCGACTTGAAGCCCGCCAACATCATGGTGGGAGCCTTCGGCGAAGTGCAGGTGGTCGACTGGGGGCTGGCCAAGGTCCTGCACCGCGGCGGCGTGGCGGACGAGAAGCGCGCCAAGGAAACGCTGCACACCGTGATCGAGACCGTGCGCAGCGGCTCGAGCTCCACGGGCTCGGACTCGATCGTGGGCTCGATCATGGGCACGCCCGCGTACATGGCTCCGGAGCAGGCCCAGGGCGACGTCGAGCTGCTCGACGAGCGCGCCGACGTCTTTTCGCTCGGAGCAATTCTCTGCGAGCTGCTCACCGGCCGGCCGCCGTACGAGGACACCGATGGCGAGTCGACGGTATCGAAGGCCGCGCGCGCCAAGCTCGGGCCGGCGCGGGAGCGCATCGAAAGCTGCGAAGCGGACCCCGCGCTGGTGCGTTTGTGCCTGGACTGCCTGATGCCCGCGCGCGAGGCACGGCCCGTCAACGCCGAGGAAGTGGCCAAGGCCGTGCACGGCTACCTGGTCTCGGTCGAGGAGCGCGCGCAGAAATCGGAGCTTGCGGCAACCGAGGCGCGCGTCAAGGCCGCCGAGGAACGCCGCGCACGGCGGCTGACCCTGGCCTTGGCCGGTGCAATCGTGATCGCGATCTCGCTCGGAGGCGTCGGCTTCTGGTGGGTCAGCCACGAGCGCGGGCAACGCGCCGAGGAGCGGGCGGCGCGCGCCGAGCAGACGCGCGCGGTGGTCGAGGCGGCCTACGGCGAGTCGATCGAGTTCGGGCAGGCCGGCAAGCCCGAGCAAGCCCTGGCCGCGGCCCGCCGCGCCTTGTCCTTGGCCGAGACCGGCGACGCGGATGCGGCGCTGCTCGCGCGGGCGAAGAACTTCGTGGCCAAGGCCGAGCTCGACGTCGGGGCGGCTGAGCGCGAGCGGAAGCTGGTGGAGCAGGACCAGAAACTTCGCTCGCGCCTCGTCGATCTGCTCCTGCAGCAGATCGCATCGATCGGCGCCACGCGGCAGGAGGTCGAGCTCGACGCTTCGTTCACCCAGGCGTTCCGCGACTACGGAGTCGAGCTCGAGGGTGACGATCTCGTGCCCGCGTTGGCTCGCATCCGAGAACGCGAGATCGCCGAGGACGTCGCGCTGGCGCTCGACGGCTGGGGTCGCCTGCGCCGCAAGGTGCAGGGCGCCAAATCGGAGAAGGCCGAAAACCTTTTCTATCTCGCGATGGACCTCGACCCGGATCCCGTGCGCAAGAGCATGCGCGAAGCGATCGCCGCAGACGACTTGACGATGATGCTCGAGCTCTCCGCGCCCGAGAATCTGCCCCGGCTCGATCCGGGCTCGATCTTCGTGCTGAGCACGGCGCTGTACGACGGATTCCAGAACCACCGGCCCGACGTCTACCGCATCGCGGGGCAAGCGCTGGGCCTCTATCCCGGGGACTACGCGCTCCAGTCGGTCGCTGGTTTCTTCTACTCCGATGGCGGGCGCTTCGAGGAGGCGCTCGCTTGCCGCAAGGCCGCGGTGAGCTTGCGGCCGGCCGACCTCAACGCGCGCATCCGGCTCGGTGACGTGCAGTTCTCGGCCGGGCGGTTCACCGATGCCGTGAGCAACCTGCGAAGCTGCGTCGCGGCCGATCCAAACAGCGCGGAGGCCAACTACTTCCTGGGCTTGAACCAGTACATGCTCGGCGACTACGCGGGATCGCTGGCCAGCCTGACGCGCTCGCTCGAGCTGCAAGCCGATCCTGACCGGCGCGTCGACCTGCAGTGCGTGCAGTACGTCAATGGCATCCTCTCGCGCGAGGAGATCGAGAAGCGTGTGGCGAGCGAGAACGTCCTCACCAGCCTGGCGACGTATCTCTATTACCTCATCGATCATCCCGATCCCCGCCAGCGCGATCCACAGTTCGTGCTGCGCACGCTCGAGGAGCGCAGAGCGGCGTTCAGCGGCCTGCGCTGGCCCTACCTGGTGGAGACGGTGGCGCGCGTGCGCCTCGAGGACTGGTCGGGCGCGCTGGCGGTGATCGAAGAGCGCTACCGCATGCCGCAACTCATGCTGATGACGCCGATGGCCTACGATTTCATGCGCTCGCTGATCCACAGTCATCTCGGCCGGGACAGAGAGGCGCGCGGCTTCTTCGAGCGCGGCATGGTCGAGTGGGAATCGCAGACCATCGACAGCCCCGCGGCCTGGGAGCGCTCCGATGCGATGCGCTGGCGGCGCGAGGCGGAAGCCGCGCTCGCGAAGTAGGCAATCGCTCGATCCGCGTTCAGCGTGCGATACTCCGCTCGGCTCGTCCCTTCCCACTCGACACCACAGGCTTCCCGTGCCCCAGTCCCCTCCTGACGAAGACAAGTCTCGCCGCAGCGTCCTGCAGTTGATCGAGGGCCGCACCGGCGTCCCGTCCAAGGTGATGCTCTCCGACATGGGCTCGGAACACGGCGCATCGCCGGTGATCGATCCCAATTCAGCGGCGTCGAAGCTCGTGCCCCAAGGCCGCGCCAAGTACCAGCTCACCGGCGAGATCGCGCGCGGCGGCATGGGCGTGATCATCAAGGGTCACGACACCGATCTCGGCCGCGACGTCGCGTTCAAGGTGCTCGACAAGGAGCTCGCCAGGAATCCCGCGGTGGTGCAGCGCTTCGTCGAGGAGGCGCAGATCGGCGGTCAGCTGCAGCATCCGGGCATCGTGCCGGTGTACGAGCTCGGGCTGATGGCGGATGAGAGCCCGTACTTCACGATGAAGCTGGTCAAGGGCCGCACCCTCGCGGCCCTGTTCCAGCTGCGCAAGACGCCGGCCGACAACCGCGGCCGCCTGCTCGCGATCTTCGAATCGGTGTGCCAGACGGTGGCCTACGCCCATTCGAAAGGCGTGCTGCACCGCGACTTGAAGCCGGCCAACATCATGGTCGGCGCCTTCGGCGAAGTGCAGGTGGTCGACTGGGGCCTGGCGAAGGTCCTGCACCGCGGCGGAGTCGCGGACGAGCGCCGCGCCAAGGCGACCTTGCACACCGTGATCGAGACGGTGCGCTCCGGCCCGGGCTCGTCGGGCTCGGATTCGATGGTCGGCTCGGTGATGGGAACGCCGGCGTACATGGCGCCCGAGCAGGCTCAAGGCGAGGTCGAGAAGCTCGACGAGCGCGCCGACGTGTTCTCCCTGGGAGCGATCCTCTGCGAGCTGCTCACCGGCCGGCCGCCTTACGAAGACGTCGAGGGCGAGTCGACCGTCACCAAGGCCGCGCGAGCCCAGCTCGATCCGGCGCGAGAGCGCATGGCGACCTGCGACGCCGATCCCGCGCTGGTGCGCCTGTGCCTCGACTGCCTGATGCCCGCGCGCGCCGCGCGGCCGGCGAATGCCGAGGAAGTCGCGAAGACGATGCACGAATACCTCGCCACGGTCGAGGAGCGTGCGCAGAAGGCCGAGCTCGCCGCGGCGGAAGCGCGGATCAAAGCCGCCGAGGAACGCCGCGCTCGACGGCTCACCGTGGCCCTCGCCGGCACGGTGGCGGCGGCCCTGCTCATCGGCGGCGGCGGCTTCTGGTGGATCAGCCGCGAGCGCGAGCAACGCGTCGCGCAGACGCGCACCGGAGTCGAAGCAGCCCACGGCGAGGCGATCGAGTTCGGCCGAGCCGGCAAGCCGCAGGAGGCCCTGGCTTCCGCGCGCCGCGCCTTGTCGCTGGCGGAAGCCGGCGGCGCCGATTCCGCGCTGCTCGGGCGCGCGCGCGACTTCGTCGCCAAGGCCGAGCTGGACGTGGGCGCCGCCGACCGCGCGCGCGAGCTGGCGACGCAGGACGAGGCCCTGCGCTCGCGCTTGATCGATCTGCGCCTGGCCCAGATCGCCACGATCAACAATCGTCCGCGCGAGATCGAGCTGGACGCATCCTTCAACAAGGCCTTCCAAGATTACGGAGTCGACCTCGAAGGCGCCGATCTCGTGCCCGCGCTGGCGCGCATCCGCGAACGGGACATCGCCGAGGAAGTCGCGCTGGCCCTCGACGACTGGGGACGCCTGCGGCGCAAGATCCATGGCGCGCAGTCGGAAAAAGCGGAGAACCTTTTCTATCTCGCGATGGATCTCGATCCCGATCCGACGCGGGTGCGCATGCGCAATGCGATCGCATCCAACGATCTGGCCGTGATGCTCGACCTGACCTCGCCCGAGAATCTGCCCAAGCTCGCTCCGGGATCGATCTTCGTCCTGGGTGCGGCGCTCTGGGACGGATTCGCCGATCATCGCGGCAATGTGTATCGGATGTTCGACCAGGCGCTGCACCTGTATCCGGACGACTATGTGCTGCAGGCCGTCGGCGGGGTGATCTATCAGGTGGCGAGTCGCTTCGAGTCCTCGCTTTCCTGCCGCGCGGCGGCCTTGAGCTTGAGGCCCAACGACATCACGGCGCAGCTGCGCATGGCCGACGCGCAGTTCTTCCTGGGTCACCTGGCCGAAGCCGAGGGCGCGTACCGTGCCTGCGTCGCGAAGGACGCCTCCAATGCCGAGGCCTGGTATGGCGTGGGCATGGTGCAGCTCCTGCTCGGCGACCTCGAAGGAGAATTGAAGAGCCTCTCGCGCTCGCTCGAGCTCGAGAACGATCCGAACCGCCGGCCGGACCTCAACGTCGTGCGTTTTCACCTCGGCCTGATCGCGCACGACGAGTTCGCGCGCATGCTCCTCGACGAAGCCGCGCCGTTCAATCTGGTCTCGTATCTGTACGGCGTGCTCGATCACCCCGATCCGAAGCAGCGCGATCCGAAACTCGTGCTGCGAGTCCTGGAAGAGCGCGCCCCGCAGCTCGCCAACGAGGACTGGTGTTATCTGGTGGAGACCGTTGCGCGAGTTCGCGCCGAGGACTGGACCGGAGCTCTGGCCGCGATCCAGGGCAAGTACACTCCGCCGTCCTTCTTGCTGCTGTCGCCGATCGCCTTCGACTTCCTGCGCTCGGTGATCTACAGCCACCTCGGCCGCGACGGCGAGGCGCGCGAGTGTTACAGCCGCGGCCTGGTCCGCATGAACAACGAGATCGGCGGCAATCCCGCGGCGTGGGAGAAATCCGATCTCATGCGCTGGAGGCGCGAAGCGGAAGCGGTGCTGGTCAAGTAGGTCGCGAGAGGCGACTACAGCCCCGCGAACTTCTTGATGTCGCGCTCGTGCTTGGCGAGCGACTTCTGCAGCGCGTCCGCGGCCGCGATCGCCTCGGCCTTCGTCCCGCTCTTCAAAGCGGTCTTGAACGCTTCGTGCTTCGCCGTCAGGTCCTTCTCGCCAGCCGCGCCGTCGAGCAGGTAGGAAACGACGAGACCGGCTTCCTCGTAGAGGCGCGCCGAGCCCTCGATGTCCTTGAGGTCGAGCTTGAAGGCGAAGACGTCCTCGAGCTTGTGCAGCGAGCCCTTCTTGAGCTCGGCGAAAGCGAAGCTGCGCAGTGCCCAGGGATCGGAGCTCGCCGTCGCAGCGGGATCCTTCAAGTAGCGCTCGACGTAGGACGCGGCGCCGTAGCGCAGCCAGCGCGGGATCTTCTTCTCGCCCCAGAAGGGCCCGGCGTAGGCGGCGAGGTCACCGCGACCGCCGGCCTCGATCCAGTCGGAGATGGCGTTCCACGACGGGTCGATTGCCTCGACGAAGCTCTGCGCCGCCGCCCAGCGCAGCCAATAAGGACCCCAGTTGTCGAGCTTGGGATCCTTGCGATCCCAGTAGCTCACTCCGCAGCCCAGGTATTGCGGCGGCGCATTTCCAGCGAAGAACGCATCCGCGAAATAGGCGCCGTGCAGCGAGGAAATGCCCTCGCTCTCGATCAGGATCGGCTGCGAACCCGCGGCCTGGTTGTATTGAGCAAGACTGTTGAGCACGTAGAAGTGCGGCTTCTTCGTGGGCTCGACGCCAAAGATCCGCACCAGCTCGGGATAGATCTTGTCGGCCTGCTTGCGCGCGAGATCGGCGGTCGGCCACTCGGTGGTAGACCAGGCCATGAAGTGCTCGCCCATCAGCTCCCAGGGCTGGACGATGTTCGCGTGGTATTCGTTGGCCTTGGCCGTGTCGAGCCACTCGTTGCCGCACTTGCACAAGAGCGCCCGCCACTTCTCGAAGTCCGCGGGAGCGATCCAGGTGTTGTCGTCAGCGCGGTACTGGTAGCCCGCGGCCTTCCATTCGGTGATCTGCTTCTGCTCCGCGAGCTCGATCGGATCGCTCCACACGCCCTTGTCGTTCTTCTGCCAGCCCATCCTCAGGAAGGGCGCGTCGGCCTCGGGCACCCACTCGTCCTTGACCCGCGCGAGGCCTTTGCCCTTCATCTTCGAGGCTTCCTCGCGCTTGTACTTGGCCAGCTCCGCGAAGCTTTCGAACCATTTCTTGTCGTAAAGCTGGTGGTTGAGTCCCTTGTGCGCCGTCTCGTTCGCGGCGTCGATCTCGAGCACCTTCTTGAAGACCTTCTTCGCGGCGGCGTCCTGGCCGGCGGTGGTGAAGGAGCTCGCCAGCTCGAGCAACCTGGCGACGTCCTTGCCCGCGGCGCTGATTTTCGCGTCGACCTCGGCGGCGTCAGGCGTCTGGAAGACGAATGCCTCGGCGCGAGCGGGGACGGGGCAAGGGACGGGGAAGAGGCACGACAGAAGAAGCGAGATCATGGCGCGCAGTGGCTCCTGAGTGGGAGAGGAAGGCCAAGAGCCTACCACCCCAATCAGGCGGAAGGCCTGGGAGCAGCCGCCGGTGACCAGGGCTGCATGATCATGCGGTGGCCGGCGGGGGCGAGGCGCCATACGACAGTGCCTGAACAAACTCGATTCAGCGTCGATTCGAGCTCAACCCGGAACACGTCCCTTCGCCCACTCCGAATCCGCCATGAACACCCACGCCCTTTGCGTTTCCCTCCTCGCGCTTCCAGCTCTCGTCGCCTGCCAATCCGGTCTGAGCAAGGGGCCGCTGGATGGACGCGTCTACGAGGTCACCCTCGCCGGCCCGCAAGAAGCGCAACCCGATCGACTCGTCTTCGACGGCGGGCGCTTCGAGTCGACGGCCTGCCGCTCCTACGGCTTCGTCACCACGCCGTACTCCACCAAGGAAAATGGATCCGCGAAGACCTTCGAAGCCTCCGCGAAGAGCGGAAAAGCCGGCAGCACGGCGTGGAACGGTGCGATCCAAGGCGAGACCATCGAAGGCACGATGATCTGGACCGACGACAAGGGACAGAAGAATCAATTCCGCTTCAGCGGCAGGAAGTCGAGCGGTCTGCTCGACGGCGAGACCTTCGAGGGCATGGTCTGCCCCGGCGAGTCGAAGACGGGCGATTCGGATCGACTGGTCTTCTCGAACGGAGCCTTCGACTCGAACGCCTGCCGCGCCTACGGATTCACGATGTCGCCGTACAGCGCGACGGCCGCGGCGGACGGCACCCACTTCAGCGCGGACGCGATCAACGCCGACGGCGAGAAGAATCACTGGGAAGGCGTCGTCAAGGGCGAAGATGTCTCGGGCACGATGGAGCACAGCAACGCGTCGGGAAAAGTGACCGACAAGTACCGCTTCGTCGCAAAGCTCGTGAAGTAATCGTGGGAGTCAGGTGAATCCGTCCGGAGTCGTGAGCCATGCCTCGCCCGCGCGCAGCGCAGGCGAGGCATGGCTCACGACTCCGGACGAATTCACCTGACTCCGTACTGGCATCTACCGCTCGACATGGAACAGATAATCCTCCAGCCGAGTGACGTGCCCAAGCGCCTCCAAGTTGGCGGGTCGCGCCGAATACACGAAGAACTCCCGCTCCTCGGGCTGGAAACTCCGTGACGAAACATAGCGCGTCCTGATGTCCGCCCGGATCAAGCCCGCCCGCTCGAAAACCCCCTGCTGCGCGTCGCGATAATAAACGACATCCAGCATGTACAGCGTCGCGCCGCTGGGCACCTCGCGGTCGATGCGCTCGAGCACCCGGGCCTGGTCCAGGTGCTGATTCATGCGCAGATTGTCGAGCAGGCTCAACGGCACGCCGATCCAGTTCACTTCGAGCTTCGGCAAGGCCGGCGCGGCCCAGCGATAGACTGGCGCGGCATTGAACACGAGCACGAGCGCCGTC
>DATHET010000250.1:0-2331 GCA_035490315.1 Planctomycetota bacterium | reverse complement strand
CAGCCGGCGCTGAAGCGGAGCATGCGATCGCTTTTGTCCAGGTCGTAACCGCTCTCCGTATTGCAATCGAGCTGATAGCGGCCGTCTGCGTCCGTGATCGCCTTTTCGTTCCCAGACATGATCACGTACCGGTATTGATAGCCATCAACCGTCCCCATTCCACCGGAATGATCCGGGGTAATGTACACCTCGGCGCCGACGACCGGAACACCGTCAGCCGTCACCCGACCCTTCAACAGTTTCGCGCGTTTCAAGACGACGTCCAGCCCCGCCGCCAATTGCGCCGGATCGAGCGGTTTGCGCGGGTGGCCCAATCTGCTCGAGAGGAAACCCGGAGCTGAAGTCGCGATCCAGAAGCCTTCCTCAGGGCGCGCGATCGAATAGTCTCCGGGCGATGTGCTGGTCGAAACGAAATTCATGCTAATTCCGCCGATGGTGATCTGGAATCGTGCATTCTCGACCGGAACTCCATCCGTGTCGCGCACGCGAACGGCGAACTGTGTGCGCGCGAGCATCTGGATCACCACGTCGCGAGCACCCGGCTTCACGCCGGTTACCGTTTGCGAAGCGAATCGCTCCTTGAAGTCGGTCGCGGAGAAGTCGTAAGTAGCGTCGTCGTGCTCGACGAGCAGCTCGAACCGGCCATCCTCATCCGTGGCAAGGCTCGAGCCGCTGCCATAGACAGGCCGATGTTCCTGGTACTGGATGGAGATGTGAGGGAGCGGCGCTCCGTCCGGATCGAGGACCTTGCCACGGATGTAGTCCGTGGGAAGCAACGGGTGCAGGATGACCGAGAGTCCCAGCAGGTCGCTCGCCGCTGGCACGTCGATCGGCTCACTCCAAGCATGACGAAAGCCCTGGGCGTTGGCCCAGATCCGCAGCTTGCCAGGCGCGACTCCCTCCAGCGTGAATTCGCCGTCCGAGGAGCTCGAAGTCCCCGGCGTGGTCTGGAATGACGGCGACCCGTGGCGGCGCATTTGTCCCTCGTCGCCATCGAGCAGCGCTGGCGCGATGCCTAGTCTTGCTTGCGCGACTCCCTTTCCATCCGCGTCCACGACGCGGCCCAGGACGCGAACTCCCGAGCCGAGGGTGATGAAACCCAGATGGCTCGTCTCTCCTTCGCGCACCGTCGCCGTACGCGCCACGCTCGCGCAGCCCGCTCGAGAGGCTACGAGCTCGACCTTCACTTCGCGCTGTTGCTTGCCGAGGCCGTTCGGCGTCTTGGGCAGAGGAATCTTGAGCAGCACACTGCCGTCCGTCCCGCTGAGCGCGCCCTCACCGGGATTCCAGTAGGGATTAGACGTTGGCGCGATGGGAAGCAGTCGCACGCCACTCCACGGAGTTCCGACCGCGTCGACGAAGCGCGCGTCGACAAACGCAAAGCGATCGGCCGGCGGGGGCAGGGGGGCGATTACTGCAGGTGCAGTCGGAGTCTCTGCCACTGCTTCTCGCGCACTTGCTTCGACCGCCGTCTGGGCGCTGACTTCCGGCGCGACCTCAGGCGCCACGGCCGGGATCTCGACAGCGGCAAGAGTTGGCGACGCGGACGCTGCGGCGACTTGCGGTTCTTCGCGAAGGCGCTGGACGCCCCACCACGCGAGCCCGCCGAGAACCAAAGCCACAATTCCTGCCGCCGCCGCGTGAGCTGCTTTCATGGCGAACACTCCCAGGAGGACTTTCGAACTCGCACCCGCGGCGCTGGCCGCCACTGGCAAGGCGTTGAACTGCTCCGTGAACGTCAGCAACACCGCCGACCACTGCATGCGCGACCCCGTGCGCGCGTCGAGCTCCTTGCGCAGGAGCTCCAATCCGCGCATCGAGCGCCAGCGCACGGTGCCCTCGGGAATGCCGTACAGCTCCGCGATCTCGACGCTCGAGCGGCCCTCGAAGTAGCGCAGCACGATCGTCCTGCGGAACGGCTCCTCGAGCGCGGACACGGCATCGACCAGCATGCGCTGCAGCTCGAGGCGCTCGGCGACTTCCGAAGGCGAAGGCTCCGCTCGCGGTTCAGACCCGAATTCCTCCCGCCTCGCGCGGCGCGCATCGTCTCGCCGTTTCCGGTACGCGAAGTTGCGCACCACGCGCGACAGCCACGGTGCGAGCCCGGCCTCGTCCGCCGGCGCGTGGCGGAGCGCGGCGATGGTCGCGTCCCGCACGACGTCGTCCGCCGCCGAGTCGTCTTCGAGCAGGCTGCTCGCCAGAGCGCGCATCCAGCCCGCGTTCGCGAGCAAGGCCTGGGCGTCGATGGGGGCTCGCATTTCCATGTCGGGCCCATTCCATCCCGCAGAGCCCGCGAGCGTTGGCGGTTCGCTCGGAATCTTCTCGATTCCT
>DATHET010000249.1:0-2248 GCA_035490315.1 Planctomycetota bacterium | reverse complement strand
AGACGATTCCTTTCGCCAGCGGCTTCCGCAGCCCTTGTGGTCTGGGCATGAATCTCGAAGGCGATCTCTTCGAGACCGATAACCAGGGCGACTGGATGCCCGCCTGTCCGATCTACCACGTCAAGAAGGACGGCTTCTACGGACACCCCGCTTCGCTCAACTGGACGCCTGAGTATCGCGAGGTGAAGCGCACGGCGTCGGACACGATTCCGCCGACGACTTCGCGCCAGCCGGCAGCGGTCTGGATTCCTTATGACTGGTCGCGCTCGGCGGGCAGCCTGGTCGCGGCGGACACCCACGGAAAGTTCGGGCCGTTCGACGGGCAATTCTTCGTCGCGGAGCTGACCAACGGGATGGTCTTCCGCGCGATGCTCGAGAAGGTGCGTGGCGAGTATCAAGGAGCGGTCGTGCCCTTCCGCCAGCATGTCGGATCTGCCGTGCGCGTCAGCTTTGCACCGGACGGGACTCTGTTCGCGGGCTTCACCGATCGCGGGTGGGGCGGGCAGGCTCCGGGCGATGGGATCGGGCGCATCCGGCCGACGGGTCGCTTGCCGATGGAGATCGAAAACGTGCACCTGGTCGACGACGGCTTCGAGGTGACGTTCACGCAGCCGCTGCGCGAGGCGCCGGCGGCGGGGGCGGTCAAGCTGTTCCAGTACGACTACGACTACTGGTGGGAGTACGGCTCGCCGGCGCGGCACCAGGCGATGGTGCCGGTGATGGCGGTCATGCTTTCGCCGGACAAGCGCAAGGCGCATCTGATCACGGCGGGATTGAAGGCGGGGATGTGCGTGCGCGTGCGCTTCGACGGAGTTGCGTCGGAATCGGGCGAGCGGCTGCTGCATGAGGAGTTCGCGTACACGATCAATCAGCTCACCAGCGGGCCGGCGAGCACCGAGCTGGTGGCCAAGCTCGTTCCGCCGCCGCCGGCGAAGGAGCGCTCTTCGGAGGGCATGCTCGAGTTGACCTGGGGTGATGCGCTGGACTCATGGATCCAGACCGGGTGGCGCGCCGAAGCTAAGGAGATCGGGCTCGATCCCGCGGACAAGCATCGGCTCGCGTTCCATGGCGAGGCGAATCCGGACGAGGATTCGGTCCTGATCAACGATGGCGCGACGCCCAGCGAGCTGGTCAGCAGACTCGAATTCGGCGACATCGACGTGCACGTCGAATTCATGCTGCCCGAGGGCGGAAACTCCGGTCTGTATTTGATGGGGCGCTACGAAGTGCAGCTGCTCGACTCGACCGGCAAGACCGAGCTGAAGCCTGGCGACTGCGGCGGGATCTACGAGGCCTGGGGCGACGCCCGCAAATGGCTCGGCCGCGCGCCGATGTTCAACGCCTTCCGCGGTCCAGGGCAGTGGCACGGGCTGACCGTCCGTTTCCGCGCGCCGAAGTTCGATGCCAGCGGTCGCAAGGTCTCCAACGCGCTGTTCGAGCGCGTGATGATCGACGACGTCCTGCTTCAGGAGAACGTCGAGGTGCCCGAGCCGACGCGTGGAGCCCTCGAGTCGCCGCGCGAGGTCGCGTCAGGCCCGCTGCGCCTGCAGGGCGATCACGGGCAGGTCGCGTTCAAGAACATCTGGGTGCGGCGTCCGACGGCGCCGCCGGAGCCTCCGAGCGTGGATGCCATCGCGGCGATGCCCATGGAGAGCACTGCGCTCCCCAAGGGCTGGTCGCTCGAGGACGGCGTCTTGACCGCGACCGACGGCGCCGAGGACCTCGTGCAGCTCTTCGTCGACGGATCGGAAGATGACCGGAGCGCGGGCAAGCGCCTTTCCTTCGATGCCAGGATCGCGCGCGGGACCAGCGCGGCGGTCTTCCTGCGCGACTCTTCCGGGGCGCAACCTGGGTATGGGATGCGACTCGACGCCTTCTCCAAGGAAACCGAGCGGGCGGGATCGCTGATCGACTTCGCGCCCATCCGCGGCCAGCTGGCGCCTCCGAATCTGTGGTTCCACGTCGACTTCGTGGTCCGCGACGAGTCCAAAGGCACGCGCGTGCAGTCCTTCCTCAATGGAGTGAAGGTGGCGGATTCGTTCGATGCCGATCGGCGGCATCCCGACGGGAACCTGCGGTTTTCAGGGCCCGTGGGAGGCACTCTCGAGCTCCGCCACTGGAGCCTCGAGCGACTGCCTCCTCATTAGATGATGGATCACTGCGCCGGCTTCGGCCGCGGCTTGGAGGGCCTGCGCTCGGGCTTTTTCGCCTCGGCCAGGCGCTGGCGGCTGAATTCCCACCAGGGACG
>DATHET010000248.1:0-3125 GCA_035490315.1 Planctomycetota bacterium | reverse complement strand
TTCGGCGTCGATCGGTGCAAAGCCGACGTTTCGAAGACCGAACACGTCGAGAGTGAGGTCGCCTTGGCTGGCCACGAGCAGGCCTTCGAGCGACGGCGCCTCGAGGACCGTGATCTCGACATCCGCCTGCGCAGTTCCAATGGGATTGCTGACCGTGACGGTGTGCTGCGTAACTCCCTCCGGACCGGAGCAGATTCCCGCGATCGTGCCGGTCTGTGGATTGATTGCGACGCCCGCGGGCAGGGCTGGCGACACGCTGAACGACTCGGCGGCACCTGTGAAACTGGGCACGAGCGAGGGCAACGCGCCTCCCTGCAGGACGGAAACCGCCGACGGCTGGTAGCTGAGACCGCTCGGGGGGACGTCGGCGAACACGACGATCGAGACGTCTGCCTTCACCAGGAACGTGTTGCCGTCGTAGGCCCCGATCTCGAAGCTCGTCAACCCGAGGACCTCCTGCGGCGTGCCCGAGATCCTGCCCGTGCTCTGGTCGAAATTGAGACCGGCGGGGAGCGCGGGTGTGATCTCGAAATGGGTTGGCGCGAAGTTAAAGCAGGTCGCGAGGTTGGGCGTCACGGCGATGGTGCGCCATTCCCGCATCTGGCTCTCCGAGTACGTGAGTAATTTCACTGGCCCGGAGCTGCCGGTCCTGGAACCGCAGGAATCGCCAGGGCAGTCGAAGCCCTCGCAGCCACTCGACCCGAGGAGCAGGATGAAGGCAATCAACGAACGATGACGGACGCGAACTTGGATCGACATGGTGTGGGGGTCTTCGAGAAGTCACCCGACCGCGGGCAGGACTCGCTCGAGGGCCCAAAGACGGCCGTGAGCCAAACGCAACAGCCGTGTCTTGGATTCGGGCAGAGAACTTCAGCGGCGGCGGGCGGGCCATGGCCGCGTTGCCCCAGCGGCCCCGCGCTGTCCTCCGAGCGCGAGGCCCTGAAGTCCGCAAACGAGCCGACGTTCGAGGACGTCGGGGGTCTCGCGGGTGCGAGCTCCAGGGCCAAGGTTTCGGAGCCGCCCGCCGTCCTCGCAGCCGAGCCTCACTCCAACGGCCCCTGTCGAGGTACTTCGGGCGATCGACTCGGCTCGAGCGACTCCACGCTCGAAACTGAATCGCCATCGAGCGGAGCAGCGATCACGACGCTCGATGCGGGTGTGCGGCGTCGAGCTCACGCGCGGGCATCGAGCCTTCGAAGCTAGCGGGCCGTGCGATGCAACCCTGGCGGCTGCTCGCAGCTCAGCACATCGTCGCGACCCTCGAGGATGCATCGATCACGTTTCATTCTCCTTGCGAGGCAAGCTCGCCAGGACTCCCGCGAGTTCCTTCTCCACGGCCCCCACGATCGCATCGTTCACGCTCTGCTGGCGGACCTTGACGGGATTGATCCTGTCCACCGTGGACAACGCAACCTTCGTCTGCCGCAGGCTGGCGAACAACTTGCGCTGACCGTTCTCGATCACCGCGACCTCCCACTTGCAGGTGCCGACCACCACGCGCCTGGCCGGGTCGAGCACCGCGGTGGGAGTCAACTGGATGAAGTGTCCACCTTCCTTGGGTGTGCCGAGCTGATGCCTGGTGGACTTCCTGTACACCGCAGCGATCGCCGCCTGCACGGCCTGCTTCGCGCCCGACTCGAGCTTCGAATCGAACACCTTCATGCTTGCGATCTCGGTTCCGACGACTGTTTTCGGCATGGAAGGATTCCTGGGCTGGTGAGAGCGAGGACAGTACCGCATGCAACTGTCCTCCGAGCAGTCGGAGCTTTCGCGAAGCAGCCCGGTCGCCAGCGGAGCGATCAGCGCGCGATCCCCATCCGAGTCCACCACAGGCGCTCGATCGCTTCGACCTCGGCAGGATCGAGCGGGTCCTCCCGCGGGGCGATGATCAGCTTCGCGCGGCGCACCGTGACATTGGGACGGAAACTTTCGACGTAGCCCGCCGGAGCGCGGCGCTCATGCGACATCCTCCGGCCGGGGGCGAGCTCGGGATTCCATGCAACGACGGCGTCGTTGAGGCCCAGGAAGTCGATGATCGCGACCTGCGGGAGCGCCCATCCGATCGCACCCACCGCTCCCGCGGCCATGGTCGGGATGTCCACCGGATGTGTCCACGCATCCACCACGTCCTGCGTCGGCGGCCGCTTGGGAAGCATCACGATTTCGAATTCCGCGTAGACCGCATGCTCCTGATGGCGAATGCACACGAGGTGCGAGTTGAGCCAGGCTTGCATCTCGTCGTAGGCGGCCGCGTAGGGGCGCATCGCGCGAGGCAGGTGAGGCGCCACCTGGACGGAGAGGTCGCGAGCCTGCTGGTAAGTGATCAGCTCGTGGGTGAGTGCCCAATGGGTCCACTGGATCGGCAGCGAGAGGAGCAGCTGCGCCGCGAGGATCACGGCGGTCGCCCTCGGTGATGCGCTCAGCGCCCCGAGGATCCCGAGCAGCCCGAGCCAGGCGAGAGGGACGAGGTGTGCGTAGATGCGGAACTCGAAATGGTCTCCGCCCAGCCAGAGCGTGTACCAGGCGGCGTTCGCGAGCACGGCCGCGACCGCGATCTGCCAGGCCTGCAAGCGCCAGCGCTTCCCTCGTCGGATCCACAGGACAGCGGCCACCAGACCCACGCCCAGGAGGAACCACCACGCGTACTCGAGCATCCACAACCCGACGTACCGCAGGCCTGACTCGACGAAGGAGCGCGTGACCTTGGCGTAGTACGTGTTCGGCAACCACAAGCCATAGACCTCGTGTCGCCACAGAAGATGGATCGGCACGACGAGCAGCGGCAGGAGCGCGAGGGGACGGACGCGGCGCCAGTCGAGCAGCAGCAACACGAGGCTCGCGGCGAGCAGGAGCAGCCCATCGGGCCTGCACAGCGCCAAGAGCGCCGCATGGATGGTGACCGAGAGGTAGCGCCGCCGCGCCATGGCGTCGACCCAACCGATCACCAGCATCACGAACAGCGGCGTCTCCAGCCCCGAGCTCGTCCAGGCGAGGAAAGTGCGATTCGAGAGCGTCCCGAGCAGGACCAAGCCGACCCAGGCCGGTCGCCAGCGATCCAGTCGCTCGCCGAGCGGGATCGCCTGGGCCATGCGCCAGATGTGGACGACGGAAATCGCAGCGCAGAC
>DATHET010000247.1:0-3569 GCA_035490315.1 Planctomycetota bacterium | reverse complement strand
CCGCATGTCCAAGCACTGCCAGGAATCGACTCGGCGCAGGAGGAGGCCGCAGGACCTGAGCACACTGAAATGGATGCCATCGACCCGGACGAGCAGAAGATCCGGGATCGCATTGGAGACGAGGCAACGGCAGCGTTCGTTATTCGGGTGATGCAAGGGATCAAGCAGATCGATGGCAGGACCCTCACGGTTGCCAGCGCTGCTGCGTGTGGGTTGCCCGGGACGACGATTCACTCGTATGCGACCTCCTGGGGCAGCGCAGAGAAGCGGGGAGCCGGTACCCGAGAGCTCTGGCTGTCGAAGGAAAAGGTACTGCGATACGTCGTCAGCAAATGGAATCCGAGGTCGACCAAAGGGCAGTAGTCGGTTCGAAGTTTCGTACGCGCCTACGAAGATTCGTATCGTTCGGATGACCGGATTGAGAGTGTAAGCACCAGTCGATGATCGTTTCAGGTTGCGCGAGAGCGCCCTTCAACGGACATCGACATGGCAGAGCTGATTTCACTTCGCGACGCCGCCAAACGACTGGGCGTCCACGTTTCCACGCTCCGGTCCTGGGTCAGGACGGGGCACGTCCCGGCTTACCGCATCGGCCAGCGGTTCACGCGGGTCGACTGGGACGAACTCCTGGCTCGAGTGGCGGTTGCCAGTGATGAGCGGGTTCAGCTCCCGCGGGCGGCCGACTCTCGCACTGGTGCCCCTGATGTCCAACGAGGTGCCTCGTGATCGAGCTGCCGAAAGGCTTGATCTACCGGATCGTGCGAGACGCCGGGCACGACCTGGTTGTTCGGAACGGGAAGGCCGCCATGAAGTGTCCGATCCACGAGGATACTCGGGCGTCGGCCTTCGTCTCGGAGGACAACGTCTTCTTCTGCAGCGTCTGCACGCCGGACGGCGGCTGGGGCGCGAAGCGACTCTGTGAGCAGTTGGGCCTGCGCTGGGAGGGTTACCTCGACCGGGATTCCCGGCCGCAGCCTCGCCCGGCGCCAGTGGCCTCGAAGCTGCCCGCGTTCGAAGCCGAGGACGCGGAGCGCACCTGGTTGATCGCTTGCACGCGAGCTGGCGATGACGAAGCGGTAGAGGAAGACCGCCGTTTCTACGACTACCTCTCCCGTCGCCGCCTGATGCCCGCCTGGGAACTTCGCGCGTTCGGGCTACTGCCTGATCACCGCGACCTGCATGCTTCCATCTGGCACTGGCGGCGTCGCGGGTACGGGATCGTCGCTCCCCTCTTCGATCAGCAAGGCAACGTCACCAGCGTCCAGTCTCGCGGACTTGACGGCTGCGAGCCCAAGACCCTGGTGCCCGCCGGCACGCGGCTATCCGGGACGGCCTTCGCCGACTCGCGAGGTCGGCAAGTGCTCTTCGGCGAGACCCAAGCCGACAAGGTCGTCTTCGGCGAGGGTCTGACGGACATGCTGGCGCTCGCCATCGCCTCGCCGTTCCCCGTGATCACGTCCCCGGGCACGTCGAACGCGATCGCCGCGTGCGGACCGTGGGCGAATGGCCGGCGGATCCTCCTCGCACTCGACAACGATGTCGCCGGCGACCGGGCCGTGCAGCCCGTGTCGGCCGAGCTGTACCGGCACGGCGCCGCCTCGGTCTTGCGGATCCGCTGGCCGAGCGGGGCCAAGGACGCCTGCGACGTGCTCGAGCGTCACGGTTCCGAAGCCCTCGAGGGATTCCTCCGGCGCCAGCCGACCGCGAGGGTCGGGTGAGCGAGCCCATCGATCCCACCGACGGCGCGATCGTCGAGCTCCCGCGTCCCCCCATGACGCTGACCCGTACGCACCAGCCCTTCAAGCTCATGAGCCTCGATGCTGTCCTCGATCAGCGGCCGCCGCCGTGGCTCGTGAAGCGAGTCCTCCGCCGCGGCGAGCTGGCAGTCCTGTTCGCCGACCCGAGCGTGGGCAAGACGTTCGCGGCGATCGACCTGGGGCTGAAGGTGGCGCTCGGTCTTCCGTGGTGGGGCTACGGCGTCAAACAGGGCCTCGTCATCTACCTGGCCGCAGAGGGCGTTGGCGGGTTGCGCTATCGCGTCAAGGCCTGGGCTCTGGAGAACAACGCTGAAGTCCATGGTTGCCCATTCTTCGTGCTGCCGCATGCCGTGATTCTTGGCGACGACGACCAGTTCGAGCGCTTCCTCGCGGCGATCAAGGGGCTCACCGAGGGTCCGGCGCTGATCGTGATCGACACCTTGGCGCGGTGTATGGCCGGCTCAGACGAGAACTCGGCGGAGGAGATGGGCACCCTCATCGATCGTTGCGCGCAGCTCCAGGCGCTGGGCTCGGCCGTGCTGGTGATCCACCACAAGAACAAGGCGGGGACCGGCGAGCGCGGCAGCACGGCGTTGCGCGGCGCGGCCGACGTGATGTGGGAAGCCGCGCGGCTCGAAGACGGCAGCATCAAGCTGGTCGGATCGAAGGCGAAGGACACGGCCTTGCTCTCTCCGATCTACCTCCGCACCAAGCCCTACACGCTCGGTGTCGACGAGGATGGCGAGTTCGAGACCAGCTTGGCCCTCCAGCTGGGCGAGCGTCCGAATCAGCCGGTCGCTGCGACGCCGACCGCGAGGTCGGGAGCGGATGCTGGCAAGGAGGACTTGGGGGAGGTCGATTTCGAGGAACAGGGACACCTGATCCGGGAGGCGATGCAGACTCTGTACAACGGAGGTCCGATCGGCGGCGCGACGTTGCAGGCGGCCTCAGGCGTCAAGCGAACCACCTTCTACGACGTCCTGAAGATCGAGATTGCCGCGGGTCGAATCGCCAAAGACAGCGAGAAGCGGAACCCGAGGTACCTGCTCACCGAGCATGCACCGGAGTTCGTCAGCCCGCCGACGGACCCGGCCGCAGTGTCGAGTCCGAGTCCGAGTCCGGGGCCAGTCCTAAGGAAACTGGCAAACTCGGACTCGGACTCGTCTTCCGACGCGTCGTCAGGGCTCCGGGAAGCTGGTTCTGGGATTCTGCACCCAGATCAAGCGGAGTCTGGAGCCACCACCTCCGCGTCGATCGAATCTGCCGCATCGAGTGAGTCCGAGTCCGAGTCCAGAGCAATTCCTAAGGGACTCGCGGCGGACTCGGACTCGCGCTCCACCCCGCAGCCTGATCCTGTTCCGAAGGCCAAGCGCACGAGGGGAGAGAAGGCCGCCTCACCCGCGGCCATCCCGGCAAGCACCTTGGTGTCGGTTCCGCCGCCGGATCCTCCGCCCCCTGGCGACGAACGCGCGTCCGATAGCGAGGTGACCCGTGGCTGACACGCAGATCCTCTCCCGGATTTCGTTCCGCGCACCCACTCAGAAGCTCTCGGACCACGGGCTCGTCGCATGGGCCGACATCCAGCATGGGCTCCTGGTTGTCCAAGGTGTGGAAGTCCGACGTACTCTCGACCAACGGGTCGTGATCAGCTTCCCGCCGGCTCGAGTCTTAGGTGGCCGCCTGAGCGCCTCGGCGCGTCCCGTGTCCGACCCTGCCCGAACCGTGATCCAGGCGGAGATCATCGCGGCGGCGATGCGGGAGGGATGGCTATGACTCCGCGCCGCCCCACGTCCAAGTCAAAGGCCCGCAGAT
>DATHET010000246.1:0-2116 GCA_035490315.1 Planctomycetota bacterium | reverse complement strand
AAGAAGCGCCCGGCCTTCGTCAACGACTTCAAGAAGACCCTGGTCGAAGCGATGCAGTTCGCCTTGACCGCGGAGATCGCGATCCTCGACGGCAAGTACAAGGAAGCCGACACGGTGATCCGCAACAAGCTCGGCGGCATGAAGTCGACCGGTCACGGCAAGTTCAAGACGGACTGAGACCCGCCTGCCTCCACGAATGTCGGCGCGCGAAGTACGCCACCTGCGCGAGCGAGACGCGCGCCTCGTGCCGTGGAAGAACGGGCGCGGCATCACGCGGGAGCTCGCGCTGGGGCCCGACGGCTCGAGCTTCGAGCGCGCGGACTTCGACTGGCGCATCTCGGTCGCGCGCATCGAGGAGGCGGGCCCCTTCTCGCCCTTCCCGGGATTCGAGCGGATCCTGGTGATCACCGAGGGCGAGGGCGTGGTGCTCGAGCACGGCAAGCTTGCGCCGCGCGCGCGTCTGCGGCGTCTCGACCCGTATCGATTTTCGGGCGACTGGCCGACGCATTGCGAATTGCCTCGCGGCCCGGTCGCTGATTTCAATGTGCTCGCGCGGCGCGGAAAGTTCAGCGCGGAAGTCCTGGCCGTGCCTCTGGGCCCGCGCCAGCTGCGCGAAGCTGTCGGCGCGACCCAGACTCTCGTCCACGTCCTCGGCGGCCCGCTGATCGCTCGTGTCAGCGGCGAAGAGGAACCCTTCGAGCTCCAGGCCGGCGAAAGTCTGTGGCTCGGCGCTCTCACGCCTCACGACGAAATCGATCTGGTGGGCCGCAACGAGCGCAGCACCGTGGTCGTGGCGCGCTTGAAGAGTCTGCACTGATCCGGTCGCTCCGGTACGCTGGGCGGCGGCTGAAGAGCAGGATCGACGCGCTGCCGAAGTAGACTCCAGCCGCGTTCGGCTCGAGGAGAAGGAGGACCAACCATCGTGCCCGCGACGGCGACTTCGCGAACCGTGCTCCAGACCATGAAGCTCTCTTCACCGCAGGTTGTTGCATTCCTGCTTGCCCTGCTCGCGAGCTGCGCGTCCGTCACGGTCACTCCCGCGACGATCCGCGCCGCGAGCGCGCCGGCCGAGCGGCGAGAAGCGACCCTGGCAGCCTGGATGCAATCGATCGCGATCGCCAACGAGTTCCTCGCCTCGCCCTACCGCCGCACGCTGCCGCCGGGATCGATCGAGCTCGGCCTGCGCGGGATGCGTTTCGTCACCGAGCAGGGAACGTGGCCGCTCGAGATCCACTGCAATGCCTATGGCGCGTTGGTCCTCGCCGTCGGCGCGCAGGCTCAAGAACGCGAGTACGGCTTCGTCGTCGGCCTGCAGGACGGCGGAGTGGATCGCAGCCTCGACAATGCACTGTTCCGCCACGCTGACTCGAGCCTGCGCGAGCCGCAGGACATCGCGGGCACTTTCCTGCACGAGGTGACTCACGTCGTCTACCGCGAGGGCACGGTCGGCTTCTGGAACGGAGTCGCGTATTATCTCGAGGCCGTATTCCTGCTGCGCAACACGAAGCATTCGGCGGAGCGCAAGGCCTACGCGACGTCGCACGAGCTCAGCTACTTCTGGATAACGCGCGATCTCGAACCGGGACACCTGCTCGACGCGATCCGCGAGACCTTCGAGGAGCACGTCGCAGATCGGACCAAGCACTGCAGGCACGGGCCGTTCACGGAAGCGCCCCCAGCGCCGGATCGTCGCGACTGACCGATCCCACGCAGCGACACCGCTCGAGTCCGCGCAGAAAAAACTTCCTGGTCTGGATCTCGGGCCGGAATCCGATCGCCGCAGATCGACGTGTTGCAGCTATCCTGAGGGATTCCAGCCCTGCTCCTCCTTCGTCCCACACCATGTCCCACCGCCGTCATTTCGCGCTGCTTCTCTGCCTGAGCCTCACGCCCGCCCTCGGCGCACAGACCACGCAGCGCTGCAGCACTTCGACCGCTGGTGTGCAAGGCAACAAGGAGAGCGCGGTGATCAACTTCCGCGGCCCCCATCCCAGCGCCGACGGCCGCTTCGTCACGTTCTTCAGCAAGGCCTCGAACCTGGTCCCGAACGACACGAACAACGCCTTCGACGTGTTCGTGAAGGACACGGTCAGCGACCAGACCACGCGCGTCAGCG
>DATHET010000245.1:0-27770 GCA_035490315.1 Planctomycetota bacterium | reverse complement strand
CACCGTCGATTCTTGCGGCGGACTTCTCGCAGCTCGCCGTGGAGGTGGACCGGGTCCGCCCGCAGGCCGATCTGCTGCACGTCGACGTGATGGACGGCCACTTCGTGCCGAACCTGACCATCGGGGCCCCGGTGGTCGAATGCCTGAAGCGGGTCGCCTCCCGCCCGCTGGACGTGCACCTGATGATCAGCGACCCCGTGCGCTACGCGGGTGACTTCGCCAAGGCCGGCGCCCACGTGCTCACGTTCCACGCCGAGCTGGCGGAAAAGCCCGAGCAGCAGCGGGAGATCATCCGCGCGCTGCGCGGCGAGGGCATCCCGGTCGTCGGCATCGCGCTCAATCCGCCCTGCGCCATCGAGCGCGTCGCCGACGTGCTCGACTCGGTCGACCTGGTGCTCGTCATGAGCGTGCACGCGGGCTTCGGCGGACAGAAATTCATGCCCGAGGTGCTCGGGAAAGTCCGCTGGCTGCGCGAGCGCGGCTACGCGGGCCATGTCGAGATGGACGGCGGGATCTCCGAGAAGACCATCGCCGCCTGCGCTGAAGCCGGCACGAACGTGTTCGTCGCCGGATCGGCCGTGTTCGGAGCGAACGACATCCCAGCCACGATCGCGCGCATGCGGGAAACCGCTCGCGCGGCGCAGAACAAGGTGCTCCATGCCCCGTCCTGATCCCAAGAGCATCGAACGCACGCAGCAGGAGCTCGGGCCGCGGCCCGCGAGCGAGCCCGCGAGTCCCGCTTCGAACGCGGCCAGCGATCGCGCCGAGAAGCAGAAGCGCGAGCAGGCCGACATGCCTCAGCCCGTGGTCGATCGACCTGCGGCGAAAACGAAGGAATCGGAAGCCAAGCCCGCGGAGACTTCGCTCTCCGAGACGCGCTTCGCTCGCCTGCGCAAGAAGAAGGACATGCCCGAGGGGCTGTGGCTCAAGTGCGAGCGCTGCGGGCAGATGATCTACCGCAAGGAATTGGAAGAGAAAGGCCGCGTGTGCCCGGCCTGCGATTTCCACTTCACGCTTCCCGGGCGCGAGCGCATCGCGATGGTGCTCGATCCGGGCTCGTGGCAGGAGCGCTTCCCTGATCTGCACACGATCGACCGGCTGAAATTCCACGACCAGATCCCGTACCTCGACAAGGTCAAGAAGGCCGAGACGCGCACCGGTCAGGCGGAAGCCCTGCTGTGCGGGCTGGGCTCGATCGAGGGCCGTCCGATCGTGCTGGCCGTGCTGGATTTCTCCTTCCTCGGCGGTTCGATGGGCGAAGTCGTCGGCGAGAAGATCGCGCTGGCGGCCGAGCTCGCTGGCGAGAAGAAAGTGCCGCTGGTGATCTTCACGAGCTCGGGCGGCGCGCGCATGCACGAAGGTGTATTGAGCTTGATGCAGATGGCGAAGACCTGCTCGGCCCTCGCCGGCTTCAAGGACAAGGGCGGGTTCTCGATCTGCGTGATGTCCCATCCGACCACCGGCGGCGTGACCGCGTCCTTCGCTTCCGTGTGCGACTTGACCCTCGCCGAGCCGGGCGCCCTGATCGGTTTCGCGGGCCCGCGCGTGATCGCGACCACGCTGAAGCAGGAATTGCCGGCGGGATTCCAGCGCGCGGAGTTCCTGCTGTCGAAAGGCCAGATCGACTTGATCGTCCGCCGCTCGGAAGTCCGTCCGCTGCTCGCGCGCCTGCTCGACTACGGTCGCGGTCCGCGGGTGAAAGGTGCGCGCGCGCCGCGACCCTAGAATCCGCTCGTCCCTCGTCGTCAACCAGGAGTGATCATGAACACGTGGACCATGGCGTTTTTCGCGCTGGCCGTGGCGGGGCCGATCGGCCCTCCCGGCCCGAGGCACTCGAGCGCGCTCGTCGCCGAAGACACGCTCGAATCGCTCGAGTCGGAGATCGCGACCAGATCGAAGGCGGGCGAGCTCAGCGAAGCCGACGTTCTCGGCTTCACGCAGCGCGCGCTCGGGCTCGGGAAGTCGGCGAAGGACGCCGCGGCGCGCGCCGAGCTGGTGAAGCTGTGCTACGGAATGATTCCGCCGGGCCCGAGCCCGCAAGTCGACAAGCTGCGCGGCGAGCTGTGGGACCTGGTGATCGCCAAGGACGCGAATGAAGGCGCCGTGGTCGCTCCGCTGGTCGCGCCCTACTTGAAGGAGTTCGCGCGCGCCGCTGAGCTCGGCAAGAAATCGAAGTCACCGGAGATCAAGGCCGCCTGCGCCTTCGTTCCGCTGAGCCCGCTGATCGCCGCGCGCGAACGCAGCGAGAAGGACACCAAGGAGCTCGTGGCGGGATTGAACGCGATCAAGAAGGCCTACGGCCAGGTCGTCGATCCGGGGACCAAGAAACCCTGGAGCCAGATCTGCGACGACGTGCTGTTCCAGGTCGAGAACCTCGCGGTGGGCAACTTCGCCCCGGAGATCGAAGCCGCCGACACCTCGGGCGTGAAGTTCAAGCTCTCGGACTACCGCGGCAAGGTCGTGCTGCTCGACTTCTGGGGCAACTGGTGACCGCCCTGCCGGGAGATGTTCCCGCACGAGCGGTCGCTCGTGGCACGCCTCAAGGATGAACCTTTCGCGCTGGTCGGAGTCAATTCGGACGCCGACCTGGAGAAGCTCCAGCCCGTCCTGAAGGAGCAGAAGATCACCTGGCGCAGCTTCTGGAATGGCCCCGAGGGCAAGAAGGGGCCCATTTCCAAGCGCTGGGGCATCGCCGGATGGCCCACCCTGTACCTGATCGATGCCACGGGCAAGATCCGGCATAAGTTCCTGGGATCGCCGGGCGATGAGAAGCTCGATGCGTTCATCGACGAGCTGGTCCAGGAAGCAAAGGCTGCTGCGAAGAAGTCTTAGATTCGGCTCGAGGTCGCTGGCGATGGCGCTGCTCTTGGCCGTGGCTGCGCTGAGCGCCGTCTCCAATTCCACGGCGGTCTCGCCCCGCACGCGGGTCGCGGCTCCCGAGTACCTGTCCCAAGTCCTCAAGGACTGGCGCGGAGCGAAGAAGCAGGGTGGCGTCGACACGCTGACGCGTCTGGAATTCGCGAACCGCGCGCTGGCCGTCGCCGAGATCGCCTTCGGCCGCGAGCGCTACGAAGCCCTGCGCTTCGCCGCGGGCCTGGACGCCGGCGGCGACTCGGCCGAGCTGCAGGCTGCCCGCGAGCTCGCCCTCGCGCGCACGATCGCCTTGTACATCGACGACGGCGACATGATGGGGGAGTTCGTGTTGCGCGTGCTGCGCGACGATGCCCACGATCAGTCGCTGCGCGCAAGAGTGCGCTCGAGCACCCACTCCGATTCCGTGCGCGCGGCCTGCGAGTTCTTCCCGGTCGACGGGCTGCTCGATCGCGCGCTGGACGACGGCGAGATCACCACCCAGGAACGCGACCTGGCCGTCGCCGTGCTGCAGGGCATCGCGACGAATTACGGCGAGGCGAAGTACCCGCTGTCGGCGAAATCCTGGGCGGAGTTCGCCAACCGCGGTGTCGCGAGCCTGCGCGAGCTGGTCCTCGCGGGCGAGCGCGCGCCGGAACTGGTCGGCCTCGACGTCACGGGCGGGGAAGTGCGCCTGTCCGCGCTGCGCGGCAAGGCGGTGCTCCTGTGTTTCTGGGGCGACTGGTGCCTGCCCTGCCGCAGCCACTACGCGCGACAGCGACAGCTCGTGTCCCACCTCGCCGGCAAGCCCTTCGCGCTGCTCGGCGTGAATTCGGATCCCGACCGCGCGGTGCTCGAGGTCGTCTCGGTCAAGGAAGACATGCGCTGGTCGAATGTGTGGGACGGCGCCGAAGGCACCGCCGGCAAGATCGCGACACGCTGGGGCGTGCGCGGCTGGCCGACCTGGTACCTGCTCGACGCGCAGGGCATCGTGCGCACGCGCTGGCGCGGAGTTCCGGCCCAGACGGAGATCGACGCCGCGCTGGAGACCTGGATCCCTAAGGCGCGCTGAGCTGCATCACCCAGCTGTCGAAGCGCTCCGGGTTGCCGTCGCCTGCGGAGAGCTTGTTGAGCGCGAGGATCAGGGGCGAAAGCAGGCCGCCCAGCTTGTGGTCCGAGACGTGCATCGCTTCGGGCCAGGGTGAAGTCAACTGATAGCCCGCGGCCTTGACGAACTTGAAGCCGCGGCTTTCCAGTTGGGTCCGCGCCTCGTCGCGCGTCAACGCGTTCATCTCGCGCGCGACGAGCAAGAGCTTGCGCGCTCGACGCGAGCGCATGCCCTTCGATTCGCGGTTCAAGTCGCCGATCACCAGCGTCCCGCCCGGCGCCAGAGTCGACGCGAGCCCGTCGAACCAGCGCGGGAAATCCGGCGAGAAGCTGACCACGCCCGAGCTGATCACGTGATCGAAGCGCGGCTCGCCCGCGGCCGGAAAGGGCGGCGATTCGCCGAAACCCGTGCGCACCGAGACGTTCTGGATGCCGGCCGCGCGGGCGTTGGCTCCCGCGCCCTCGGCCAGGTCCGGCGACGGATCGAAGAGGGCGAGGCTCGAGCCCGGTGAAGTGAGCGCGGCCTCGATGCCGCACCAGCCCGCTCCGCAGCCGAAATCGAGCACGCGCGCTCCCGCACGCACCGGCGCGAACCTGCCGACAAAATGGCGCCCCCAGCGGTAATGCCCCCAGCCGCGCGAGCCCGCTGTCGGATTCCATCCGCCGCTGTTCTTGTCGAACTTGCTCACCGTGATCGCGGGCGAGAGCACCTGCTCGCGGCGTCGCGCGACCAGGAGATGCCCGTTCTTCTGGATCGCGACCGGCTTGGTCTCGCTGCCGCCTAGTGTTTCGATCACCGCCTTGCCCGGCGTGAGCCGCACGTGGGCCGTGACCTGCAGCCAGGGCCACAGGGCGTTGCGCCAGCGCACGATCTCCGCGTCGGGCCGCGGGTCCTTCAGGAACAGCATCGCGGTCCCGTCCGGCGCGAGGGCGGAATCACCGCGCTTCTGGTACGTGCGCACCGCCGTCGCGACGTCGGGGCTGTAGCCGACCTGCGCGATCAACACGTCGCCCGCGACGCGCTTCAGGCACGGCCGATCCTGGCCCGCGTCGGCGGCGTCCACCACGCTGATGCGCTCGATGTCGAGCTTGAACTCGGGCCAGAGCGGCGCGAGATCATCGCGCGAAGTGTTGTAGAGCGGACTCAAGCGGGGACTCCTGAAGAGCGGCAGATGCTAGTGTCCAAGGGAGGAAGTACGCTGACAATTCCGGCCCCGCGCGGGTCCCCCAAGGCATCTGGGCCACAAGAGGCTCCGCCATGAACTCGACTTCGACTCCGCAAGCGTCCGCCACCTGGCGTCTGTTCAATCTGCGGCTCGCGCCGCTCGAAGCGGAGTCCGCACTGCTGGGTCGCGCAGCGCTCGAGTTGGGCCTGGAGGCCCAGTCGATCCGCGGCCTGCGCATCGTTCGCAAGGCGCTCGACGCTCGCCGGCGCAACCGCGACTCGATCCCTGAGTTCGTCTGCCACGTCGACGTCACGCTCGATGCGCGCACGCGCACGCGCGCCATGGCGCGCCTGATGAAGCACGGCACGCTCAAGCTAGCGCCGGCCCAGACGAGCCTGATCCACCCGCGTCCCCATCCGAGCCTGTCGCAGCCCGGCGGAATGCGCGCCGTGGTGGTCGGCAGCGGGCCGGCGGGATTGTTCGCGGCCTGGGTGCTGTCCGCCAACGGCGTGCGCACGACCCTGATCGAGCGCGGGCCGATGCTGCAGGAACGCGCGCGAGCCGTGGCGCGCTTCCACCAGTCGCGCATCCCCGACCCCGAGCGCAATCTCTTGTTCGGCGAGGGCGGAGCGGGGACGTATTCCGACGGGAAGATCTACACCCGCGTCGACGATCCCCTCGAAGTGCCGCTGCTCGAGGAACTCGTCTCCGCCGGCGCGCCGCCGAGCATCGTGTACGACAGCCTGGCCCACATCGGCACCGACCGCCTGCACCGCATCCTTCCCGTGCTGCGCGAGCGACTGATCGCACGCGGAGTCGAATTCCTGTTCGACACGCGCTTCGACGGTCTGGTCTTCGCCGACGGCGATCCCAGGCGGGTGCGCGCGCTGAAAACGACGCGCGGCGAAATCCCCGCCGATGCACTGTTCCTCGCCACCGGCCACAGTGCCCGCGACACGTCCGCGATGCTCGCCGCGGCGGGCGTCGAATTCGAAGCCAAGCCATTCCAGCTCGGCCTGCGCATCGAGCATCCCCAGGAATTGATCACGCGCGGCCGCTATGGAATCGGTCCGGCGGCCGATGCCCTCGGTCCGGCGAGCTACAACCTGCTGCGCAAGGCCGACGACCTGACACCCGCGGCCTTCTCGTTCTGCATGTGCCCGGGCGGGCGGATCGTCGCCAGCGTGAACGAGAACGGATTGCTGTGCACCAATGGAATGTCGAACTCCAAGCACAGCTCCGCCTGGGCGACCGCGGCGCTGGTGACGAGCTTCGGGCCGCGGGAATTCGGCAGCGGCCCCTTCGCGGGCGTCGAGTTCCAGCGCGAATTGGAAGCGCTGTTCTTCCGCGAGGGCGGAGGCGACTTCACGGCTCCCGCGCAGAGCGCCGCCGACTTCCTGGATCGCAAGCTCGGTCGCGAGACGCGCCACTCGACCTACACCTTCGGCACCAGGCCTGCGCGGCTCGACCAGCTGCTGCCCGAGCCCGCGCGATCGGCGCTGACGCGCGCGCTCTACGATTTCGAGCGCCAGATCCCGGGCTTCGCGAGCGCCGCAGGCGAATTCGTCGGCCTGGAATCGCGCAGCTCGGGTCCCCTGCGCCTGCCGCGCGATCCGCGCACGCGCCGCGCCAACGGGTGGCTCAATCTGTTCCCGATCGGCGAGGGAGCGGGCTGGGCCGGAGGCATCATGTCCGCGATGCTCGACGGCGCGAACAGCGCGCTTTCCCTGGTGGAACTTGGGCTCGTCCGCTGAGGTACACTCGCCCCATGTCGACACAGCCCGACCCGTCCAAGAGCGCGCGTTCGCGCAAGGTGACCACGCGCAGCCTGCTGCAGATGAAGGCCGCGGGCGAGGTGATCACCGCGCTGACCGCCTACGACTTCCTGATGGCCGAGCTGATCGACCAGGCGGGCATCGACGTGATCCTGGTCGGCGATTCGGCGGGCATGGTCGTGCAAGGATTCGAGACCACGATCCCGGTGACGATGGAGCAGATGCTCTACCACTCCGCGGTGGTCGCGCGCGGCGTCGAGCGCGCGCTGGTGGTCGCCGACATGCCCTTCATGTCCTACCAGGTGAACCCCGACGAGGCCCTGCGCAACGCCGGCCGCATGATCAAGGAATCTTCGGTCGAAGCCGTGAAACTGGAAGGCGGCAAGAACATCTGCCCGACGATCCGCCGCATCGTCGACGTCGGGATTCCGGTGATGGGCCACCTCGGGCTGACTCCGCAATCGATCCACAAGTTCGGGACCTACCAGGTGCGCGCGACCGAGCCGGAAGAAGCCGACGAGCTGCGCCGCGACGCGCGCGCGCTCGAGGAAGCCGGCGTGTTCGCGATCGTGATCGAGAAAGTGCCCGCGGAGCTGGCGCGCGAGATCTCTTCCGCGGCGCGCGTGCCGGTGATCGGCATCGGTGCCGGTCCGGGCTGCGATGGGCAGATCCTGGTCTCGCACGATCTGCTCGGGATCTACACGCGTTTCCATCCGCGCTTCGTGCGCCGCTACGCCGAGCTGGGCCGCGAGATGCAGTCGGCCTTCGAGCGCTACGCTAAGGACGTGCGCGCGGGCGAGTTCCCCTCGCCCGACGAAAGCTACTGAGCCTGGTGTCCCGCGCTGCGCGCCTCATGCGCGTCGCCCGACAGCGCGAGGAAGGCCGCCAGCAATCGAATGCCCTCCGGCGTGAGGATCGATTCCGGATGGAACTGGACGCCGTGCCGCGGCAGCTCGCGGTGGCGCACGCCCATGACCAGGCCCTCGCTCGTCCAGGCCGCGAGCTCCAATTCGCGCGGAAGTCCTTCGCGGCGCGTGTGCAGCGAGTGGTAGCGGCCCGCGGCGAAGGGATCGGGCAGGTCGCGGTACAGGGCGCCGCCGTCGTGGTGCACCAGGGTCGCCTTCCCGTGGACCGGTACGGGATCGACCTCGATCCGGCCGCCGTACTGCTGGACCAGGGCCTGGTGACCCAGGCACACGCCGAGCAAGGGCATCGAATCGGGCAGGCGCCGCAGGAGCTCCGGGCACACTCCCGCCGCCTCGGGGCGGCCCGGCCCGGGGCTGAGCACCACGGCCGAGGCGCCGAGCGCAAGCAGCGCGGAAACGTCCAGGGCATCGTTGCGCTGGACGCAGACCTCCGCGCCCAGGCTGGCCAGGGCCTGGACCAGATTCCAGGTGAAGGAGTCGTAGTTGTCGATCAAAAGGATCATCGCGCGAGCCGTGCTTGTGTTCGCTCGGCGTCGTCCGCAGGATGTTGCCCCATTCGCACGATCGGACCGAGGATCGTGCTCGAGATCGAACTCATCAAAAGGTTAAGAAGCATGTCGACAAGAACTCACCTGATCGTCCTGGCGCTGATTGCACTGTCCCTGAGCGCATGCAACAAGGAACCGTCCAAGGACGGGGCCGTCGACAAGATGAAGCAAGGCGCCTCGCAGATCGCCGACGGCGTGGCCGAGGGCTGGGACGCGCTGACCAAGGAGGTCGCCGAGAAGTCCGAGCAGGTCAAGGCCAAGATCGCCGACGCCAAGCCCGAGGCGAAGGCAAAGCTCCAGTCGCTCAAGGACACCTTCGACGAGAAGATGGCCCTGGCGAAGCAGAAGCTGAACGACGCCAAGGCCGCCGCGCCGGAGAAGGTCGAAGACCTCAAGCGGGAAGCCCGCGAGGCCCTCGACGCCGCGAAGCAGGCCTGGCACGACCTGATGAGCTGAGCAGGGCCGACCCGGCCTTACCGGGCGGAGGCTCACACCTCCGCCCGTGGTCCGTAAGCGAATCTGTCGCTCGACGGTCCATGTCCCCAGACCATCGGGTGGACTTGAACGATCGCCTGTAGGGGTCCAACCATGCTCATGTCGATCCATCGATTGAATGAATCCAGGGCCGGCCGCGCGCTCACCGCGGTCCTTTGCGTCGCAGGTCTCGCCGGGCTGTCCGTCTGGCGACTCGCCGAGAGCAGCTCCGGCCAGAGCAATGCGCGCCCGAGCCGAACCGCGAGCGACGTCGCCCTGCGCGACGATCTCGACGTCGACGAGCGCTCGACCATCGCGTTGTTCAAGCGCGCCTCGCCAGCCGTGGTGAACGTCACCAACATGGCTTTCGTCAGCAACGGCTTCCGCATGTCGGCCACGGAAGTTCCCCAGGGCACCGGCTCCGGTTTCATCTGGGACGACCGCGGCAACGTGGTGACCAATTTCCACGTGATCAACAACGGCACCAAGTTCAAGGTGACCTTGTCCGACAGATCGGAATGGGATGCGAGCGTCGTCGGCAGAGCTCCGAATCAGGATCTCGCGGTGCTGCACATCGAAGCGCCGCGCTCGCGGCTCAGCCCGCTCGCCGTCGGCACGTCGTCGGGTCTCGCCGTGGGTCAGAAGGTGTTCGCGATCGGCAATCCCTTCGGGCTCGACCAGACCCTGACGACCGGCATCATCAGCGGTCTCGGCCGCGAGATCCGCTCGGAATCCGATCACAAGATCAGCGAGGTGATCCAGACCGATGCCGCGATCAATCCAGGCAACTCGGGCGGGCCGCTGCTCGACAGCGCCGGCCGCCTGATCGGCATCAACACGGCGATCGTCAGCCCCTCGGGCGCCTACGCCGGAATCGGCTTCGCCGTCCCGGTCGACAACGTCGCGCGCATCATCCCGCAGTTGATCTCGCACGGCCTGGTGACGCGGCCGGGCCTGGGGATCAACTACGTCTCGAACTACCAGGCCCAGCAACTGGGTCTCAAGGGCGTGATCGTGGCGGACGTCGTCGCCGGCGGCGCGGCCAAGGAAGCGGGACTGCACCCGGCCTTGAAATACGACGACGGCTCGCTGGAGCTCGACCTGATCGTGTCGCTCGACGGGAAACCGATCGAAAAGGTCGAGGATCTCTTCGATCTGCTCGACCAGCGCTCGATCGGAGACGTCGTGACGCTCGGCGTGCGCCGCGGCTCGAAGCTGCTCAGCTTCCCGGTCAAGCTGCGCGAGATCACGGACTGATCCGCCAGCGCGGTTGTCGGCCCCAAATCGGCCGTGCGGAGCCCATCCTCCGCACGGCCGACTTCGCGCTCAAGGAGCGCGGCCCGCCGATCCGAAGGGGACACTGCGCCATCCCTTCGGCGTACTCCCCGGATGGCCCGCGGCGTATGCTGCGGTGCAGCGTGAGCGGAAGGCGCTCGATTCCCACACCCCAAGCGGCATGAAGTCCTGGATGCGCGATCGCCTGTCCAAGCCAGGCCGATGATGAGCCTGCCGACGCAAGCGCGCGATCTCGAGTCGGACGGCGAGCCGCGGCTTTCGCGCCTCGAGATGATTCTTCTCGCGTTGACCGTGGTGATCGGTCGCTTGATCGCCGCGCGGGCCTTTCCGATCTACGACGACGCGTTCATCACGTACCGCTACGCGCGCAATCTCGCCCGGGGCCTGGGCATGGTCTACAACCCGGGCGCGGCCTGGGAGCCGATCCTGGGCACGACGACGCCGGGTTACACGGTGCTGCTGGCGGGCTTTCACGCGCTCGGCCTGCCGATGATCGGCACTTCGCTCGCGATCAATTTCCTTTGCGACGCGATCTCGGCGGTGGTCCTGATCCAGCTGCTGGATCGGCGCTACGTGTCCTCGCTGCTCGCCGTGATGGCCTTCATTGCCATTCCGCAGATCGCGCGGGTTTCCGCGGGCGGGATGGAGCAACCGGCAGTCGTGCTCTGCGCCCTGCTTGCGGTTCGTTTCGCCACCGATGGACGCATGATCGCCGCCGGAGTCGCGAGCGGATTGGCCTGCACCCTGCGGCCGGAATGCGTGCTGCTGGTACTGACCCTCGCCGTCTACACGATCTGGAAGCGAGCATCGCTCGTGCGCTTCGTGATTCCCATCGCGATCATCGGAGCCATCTCGGCCGGTGCCTTGACCTGGTATTTCGGCAGCCCCATCTCACAGTCGGTCGTGGCCAAGGCCGCGACGCACAGCGGCGAGCAACACAAGGGATTTTCGCGCATACCGGACATCCTGGCCCAGGCCTTCGGTGCCTCGCAGCCGATGCGCATGCTGCTGGTGCTGGTCGTGATCGGCGGATTGACGATGCTCTGGCGGCGCTCGAAGCTCCTGCCCTTCGCGATGTTCGCGAGCTCCATCGTGGCCGCCTACCTGATCGTGCAGCCGAAGACCTGGGGCTGGTATTTCTACGCTCCGCACGTGGCCTGGGTCGCGTGGCTCGGAATGGGCTCGGAGCAGATCGCGCGCTGGATCGGATTCGCGAAGCTGCGGCTCGTCCCGTCCGAGGGTGTGCGTCTATGGACTCTCGCGGGCTGCGCCGCATCGCTGGCGGCGGTCGCGATCTTCCCCATGATCCGCGCCGACAAGGTGACCCCGCTGGTCTACGAGCGATTCGAGCAGTGGGCGAAAGAAGCGCGCACCTCGGAGCGCCAGCCCACGATCCTCGCTTCCGACATCGGCGCAATCGGCTGGTACACGAACGCCCGCATCCTCGACTCCATGGGACTGGTGTGGCCCGAAGCCTTGTCCGAGCCGCGCCAGGTCGACCAGATCCGCAAGTACCTGCCGGACTACGCGATCCTGGTCGTGCGCCGCAATCGGCTGGAACCCTTCCGACTCAATGACCTCGCCCTGGCGGCGAAGTACCGGCCGATCCGGCGCTTCAACGAGTTCAACAAGACCGGGCTGGACAAGCTCGAGCCCAACATCGCCGAGCTGCCCGACTGGTGGGAACAGGACTACATCATCTACGAGCGCATCACGCCGCCGTAGCGATGGGAATGGAATCGGAGCCCGGGATCGTGCTTTCGCGCCGCGCCGTCCGCGAGCTCGACCGTCTGTGTCTCTCAGAGTACGGCATCCCCGGTATCGTGCTGATGGAAAACGCCGGCCGCGGCGTGGCGGAGAGTTTGCTGCGCGAGTTCGATTCGAAAACTGTGCGCGTCGTCTTTCTCTGCGGGCCCGGCAACAACGGCGGAGATGCGTTCGTCGCGGCGCGGCACCTGCACAACGCCGGAATCGCCGTGCGGCTCTTCGCGACCAGCGATTCGAAGGGCGACGCCGCCTGGGCGCGCGGCGTGGCGGAGCGCATGGGCCTGGTCGCGAGCCCGATCGCCGAGGCCTCCCAGCTCGACGTCTTGCGTCCCAGCTTCGACGGCGACGTCGTGCTCGTCGACGCCCTGCTCGGAACGGGGGCCGAGGGAGTGCCGCGCGGAGCGATCGCGGGCGCATTGCGCGCTGCGGCGAAGGCGAAACCGCGGCTGCGTGTCGCTCTCGACCTGCCCAGCGGCCTCGATGCACAGACCGGAAAGATCCACGACCCCTGCTTCCGCGCCGACCTCACCTTGACCTTCGCCGCGCGCAAGCCGGGCCTGTCCGCGGAGGTTTGCGGGCGCGTCACTGTCATCGACATCGGCGCGCCGCGCGAGCTGTTGGCGCGACTCGCCGGAACGTAGGGATTGTGCAAAGGGTGCGGCAGGCACCGGACCGCGTTCCGCCGGCTGATCAAAAAGGACGTCGAGCAGACCTGCCGATTGCGCCGATGGGGGACTGCGGCTAGCGTGAATCCGTCATTTCTTCCGGGACATCGCTCCCACCCAGGATTTCCATGAGTACCAAGATCCATGCAGGCATCGCGGCCGTCGCTCTGACGTTCGCCTTCGTCCTGCCGACGATCGCCACCCCACCGGCTGGCAGCGCTGTCGCGGCCCTGCCTGGCGGCAGTGCCCCCGAGCTCGGCAGCATCGTCAACCACACCTTCAATACGCCGCCGATGAATTCGGGCGGCCTCAAGGACCTCACGGAACTGCGCGGACGCCCGGTGCTCATCGAGTACTGGGGCACACGCTGACCGAGTTGTGTTGGGGGGACCGTGCCGTCCTCCATCAAGCTCAAGGCTGAGCTTGGCGACGATTTCAACGTGATCTTCGTGGAGTCCCAAGGGACGAGCGCCGAAGGGACCGAGGCTTTCATCTACCGTCAGCGCTGGGGCGCGAGCCAGGGCATGTGGACGAGCGAGCCGCCTTGCGAATCGGGCAGCAGCACGCTGCCGAGCTTCGTCCTGCTCGGAAACAACGGCCAGGTGCTGATCACCGGATATCCGGCGGAAAGCAAGCTCAAGGACCTGATCAACGCCGAGATCAAGGCGGCGAAGTCGGCTCCGAAAGACACGCCGGCCCCGCTGGTCAAGGCCTACGCCGATTTCAACAAAGGCCTCTACGCCAATGCGATCCTCGCGGCGACGAAGCTCGCCGAGACGCCGGCCGCCGAGGACAAGAACGGCATGGCCGCGCTGGCCAAGGAGCGCGCGGACCAATGGACCAAGCAGGCCAAGGCGCGCGTCGAGCGCCTGGATTACCTGATGTCCAAGGCGCAGTTCGCGAAGGCGGATGCCGAGGTGCTCGCGCTCAAGCCTGCGCTGAAGGGTCTGCCGGATCTGGAAGCGAAGCTTGCCGAGGCCAGCACCAAGCTCGCCGCCGAGGACCTGAAGGTCTCGCGCGAAGCGGCCAAGGCCCTCGACAATCTGATGGCCAAGGTCAACGACAAGGGCGTGGACGACAAGACCACGAAGGACTTGAAGAAGCTGGCCGACAAGTATCCCGGCACTCCGCCCGGCGATCGCGCGGCTCACCTGGCCAAGATCCTGGAGAAGAAGCCGGCGGCGGACTGAGCCCCGTCTGCTGATTTCAACGCGGGCGCGTTCGACCACGCAGGTCGGACGCGCCCGCTTCGCGTCCGGGAAGCTCGAGTCAGCGTCCCTCGCGCCGCGCTCACTCCTCTGCGTGTGGGAGTGTGGCTACGGCTTCTTCCTGGGAGGTTCCGAGCCGCTCCCGGGATCCTTGGCCGGAGGTGCGGGAATGCGCGGGTATTCCGACAGCAGGTCCACGAGCTTCAGTTCCTTGCCGCGCCGGCGGATCGGTCCCTGGATCTCGGTCTGTGGATCGATGTCGATCGCGCCGACGGGCGAGCCCTCGGGTCGCGATTCGCGCGTGGGCTCGAGCTCCAGCGCCGAGGGATTGGCCCCTGATACGAAGCGATTCTTGCCGCGGATCTCGACCTGCGCGCAGGCGCCGATCGCGACTAGCGGCCGGTCTCCGCAACCTGGAGCCATCTGGAAATCGTTGTCCTCGAGGATCAGGCGGGCCGTCGGATCGCCCTCATTGCCGTCCCAGGCGACCAGCGCGCCGGTGCCGTACGGAATCCCCTGCCTCGTCAGCGCGAGCAGCGCCGGCACGAATCCCGAGCGGTAGGAATTCTTCTGCAACAGGATCGTGCCCGTGTGCCGGCCGGCGAAGGTGAACGCGCTGCCGCCCTTGAAGTTGTCCCCGGCCGCGATGCAGCAGTCCTCGACATGGCAGTTGCGGATCGTGACCTGGCCGACGCTCGGCGGACCTTCCTTCTCGCGCGCCGTGAGCTGCACGAAGGTGCGCCCCAGGCGCGCGGCGTCGACGTTCTCGATCAGCACGTCGCCGCGCAGATTCTGCAGATAGAAAGCGTGCTCGCGGCGGAGATCGACCACGCGCACGGGATGGCCCACGCCGCGGAACTCGAAGTCCTTGAGGCCGCGACCGTAGACACCCCATTTCGACGTGTGCGCGCTGGCATCGTCCGACTCGCCGTCGGAGTCGCTCAAGTGATTCCAGTGGCCGATGATGTCGCAATTGAGGAAGCGATAACCCTCGTGCACCCAGTCGCCCTGGGCGAAGAGCACCGCGGAGCGGTAGCCCGGAGAGAGCTCGATGTTCTCGAAGGTGATGAACCCGTTCTTGATCTGCTGGCTGACCGTGATCGCGTCGGAAGCGCCGACGATGCGCGCCTTGCCCTTGCCGAGCACGGTGACCGGCCGCTCGCGCGTGCCGCCCGAGGTCTTCGCGCACCACTTCGCGTCCTTCGAATAGCCGATGCCGATGCCCTGATAATCACCGCTCGAAAGCTCGATGCGCGTCCCAGGCTGGGAGCGCGTCAAGGCTTCGGCGATCGAGTTGACCGATTCCGTCGCCGGCCCGCCGTCGCAGGCGATCGTCGTCGGCGTGCACAGCACCAGCATCGCCTTGGGCGGAGGCGGCGGCTTGGGGCGCTGCGGCTTGTCCTTCTTCTGCGGCGCGAAGAGCGCCAGCGCGACCATGCAGGGGAGCAGGAACATGGCAGGGGACTTCGATCCTCGTCCATGACCGGCCGCGCAGCAAACCCGAATGCCGGCATTGCGCGTCGAAAAGCGAGCGGACCCCGGGCAGGGCCCGAGGTCCGCGGTTCGAGCGCCGTTCGCGTTCCTGGTTTTACGGAACCAGCGTCACCGGCAGCGGGTTGGAAGCCAGCACGGGCTGACCCTGCGCGTCGAGCACCAGGGCTGCGTGGTAGAAAGTCAGGCCGTAGAAGGCCGGGCTCGAGAGCTGGAACGACGGCGTGAATTGCACTTGCGCGCGGCCGTTCGAGTCGAGATGGCCAATCCCCCTGGGCACCAGGGCGTTCAAGCCCGAGCCGAAGGTGTGCTTGAAGTAGCGGTCCGCGACCAGCGGGATCTGCACCGCGCCGACCTGAGTCTTCGGCGCGATCCCGGTGATCGAGCCGAGCACGCGGTAGTCCATGTTGGCGAACAGCGGCCCGAGCTCGATCGTGAACGTGGGTGTCGAAGGCTGCGACGCGCTCACCAGGAATCCGCTGGCCCAGAACCTCAGCGGAGTGGTCGAGAACACGGACGCGCCGCCGGTCTCGAAGGCCATGGCCAGGCTGCCCGGGGAACCGACCACGAGCTCCGCGCTTCCGTCCTCGTTGAAGTCCTGGGCACCGCAGATCGCGGCTCCCAGTTGCTTGCCGGCGTTCGTGCCGTAGAAAGTCTTCAGCAGGGATCCATTCGCGCCGGAGAAGAGGGTCAAGCTGCCGGTGTCGGCGAGACCGGGCTGGTCCGCGCCGGGCGCGCCCACGGCGAAGTCAGGGACTCCGTCGAAGTTCACATCGCCCGCGGCTGCGACCGAGGCGCCGAATCGATCGGCGATGCCGATACCGAATTCGCGGAACAGCGGCGGACCGCCGGCGGCGAGATAGATGTCGACCTGTCCGGTGCTCGCGGGAGTGACCTGGGGCGCTCCCACGGCGAGATCCGCGCGCCCGTCGCTGTCGATGTCGCCGATGTTGCCGATCGAGTATCCGAAGTTGTCCCCGGAGTTGAGTCCGTTGATCGTGGTGAGCACCGCGTGCGTGGCGCCCGAGAAAATGCGCACGAATCCCGCGTCCGGCGAGCCCGCGACCGACGGGGCGCCGACGGCGAAGTCGCCGTTGCCGTCGTTGTCCTGGTCGCCCATGCCGACGATCGAAGATCCGAAGAGGTGATCCTTCTTGAATCCGTAGACGGTGAAAAGTCCGCTGGCGTTGGCTCCCGACCACACGCGCACGGAGCCCGAAGAGATCCCGAAGTTGTCATCGTCGATGGCACCGCCCGCGAAGTCGGGCACGCCGTCGCCGTTGACGTCGCCGACCGAGCCCACTGCCCAGCCCATGTGATCCTGGGCGCCGTCGCCGCCGCGCACGAAGATAGACGAGCCGTCGCGGCCGGAGCGCACGTAGACCTGGCCAGCGCCGAGACCTCCTCCTACTCCCTGCGCGAGCGGAGCGCCGATCACGAAATCCGCGATGCCGTCGCCGTCGAGATCGGGCAAGGCAGCGAGCGAATGTCCGAAGCGATCGCCCGGCGCGACGCCGTCGAGCGTGTACAAAAGCGTTCCGCGCGAGCCGGAGAACACGCGGACTTGACCGCGCCAGTTGTTGACTCCGACGGAGCCGACGGCGTAGTCCGCGCGGTGGTCGCCGTCGACGTCGCCGAGCTCGGCGACCGCGACTCCCATGTGATCGCCGCTACCGCCGCTGTAACCGTAGAGGACCGAGGCCTGGGCAGATTGCGCCGAGGCCAGGCCGGAGAGTGCGAAGCTGAAACAAAGCGCCCCGGCGAGCCGAGACGTGCAAGGTTGGAAAGCCATGGAGTGGGTGGCTGACGTGGTCGGCGGGACGAGCCCCGCGCGGAGTCGAGCCAGGAAGACCTCATCCGAACGTCAGAGGCTGGCGGGGGCGGTGTGGGCTGCAATCTCGGGGCTAAGCCCGCCTCCCGGGCAGGAGACGGCCCAGGCCTGGGACGCTGGCCCGCCCTTCATCGCCTGGAGCCCTTGCGTTACAACGCTCCACCCTCGCATGAGCCCCCCCCCATGAAAACCCGTAGTCGTTCCAGCGGTCCGCTGCGTGTCGCGCTGATCGGCCAGAAGTTCATGGGTAAGGCCCATTCGAATGCCTGGTCCCAGGCCGGGCGCTTCTTCGACTTGCCGCGGCCGGTCGAATTGCTCTCGATCGCCGCGCGCGAAGCGAAATCGCTCGAAGCCTTCGCGCGCCGCTTCGGCTGGGCCGAATCCACGGTCGACTGGCGCGATTTCGCGCGCGATCCGCGCGTCGATCTCGTCGACATCGGCACGCCGAACGACATGCATGCGGAGCAGGCGCTGGCGATGCTCGCCGCGAAGAAGCACGTCGCTTGCGAAAAGCCGTTGGCGGGAACGCTGGACGACGCGCGCGCCATGCGCGACGCCGCCAAGGCCGCGGGCAAGGGCGTGCGGACCTTCGTGTGGTTCAACTACCGCCGCGCGCCGGCGGTGGCCCTCGCCTGGCAACTCCTGCGCGAGAAGCGCCTGGGAAAGATCGTGCACGTGCGCGCTCACTACCTGCAGGGCTGGGGCGGAGCGGACACGCCGATGTCGTGGCGCTTCGAGAAGAAGATCGCCGGCTCGGGCGCCCACGGCGACTTGAACGCGCACATCGTCGACCTAGCGCGCTTCCTGGTCGGCGATGAGATCCGCGAGATCCACGGAGCCCTGGCGCGCACCTTCGTCGAGCAGCGCAAGTCGGACGGCGGCAAGAAAAAGAAGAGCGACGTCGACGACTGCGTGCTGTTCCTGGCGAGCTTCGCCGGCGGCGCGACGGCGAGCTTCGAAGCCACGCGGCTCGCGCCGGGCCACTTCAACGACAACCACATCGAGATCAACGGCGAGCACGGCTCGCTGCGCTTTTCCTTCGAGATGATGAACATCCTCGAGCTCTTCGACGCGACCGAGGAGCGCCGGCTGCAGGGTTGGAAATCGATCCAGTGCACCGCGGGCGGAGCCCATCCCTACGCAGGAAACTGGTGGCCCGAGGGCCACGTGCTGGGCTACGAGCACGGTTTCGTCAACCAGGCCGCGGACATCGTCCAAGCCTTGTCGGGCGCGGCTCCGCTGGTGCCCCTGCCCGACTTCGCCGACGCCTATGAAACGCAGCGCGTGCTCGAAGCGGCGATGATCTCGGCGCGCGAGGGCACTTCGATCGCACTCTCCCAGGTCCGCTGACCCACGCTCGAGGAAAGAGGAACACCATGACGCGACCGGTTTGTCTGTTCACGGGCCAGTGGGCCGACCTGAAGCTCGAGGAGCTGTGCCAGAAGGCGCGCGCCTTCGGTTACGACGGGCTCGAGCTGGCCTGCTGGGGCGATCACTTCGACGTGCAGGCCTGCCTCGGCGACAAGAGCTACGCCAAGCGGCACTGGGACCTGCTCTCGAGCTACAACCTCGCTTCCTACGCGATCGCGAATCACCTCGTCGGCCAGGCGGTCTGCGATCTGATCGACGAGCGCCACCAGGCGATCCTCTCGCCCGCGATCTGGGGCGACGGCTCGCCCGAGGGCGTGCGCAAGCGCGCCGCGGCCGAGATGAAGGACACGGCCAAGGCGACGCGGCGCTTCTTCGATGCCGCGCCGAAGGAAGTGAAGCAGCGACTGGCGATGACCGGCAAGACCGTGGTGACCGGATTCACGGGCTCGAGCATCTGGCCGCTCTTGTATTCCTTCCCGCCCAATCGCCCGGGTGCGATCGATCGCGGCTACGCCGACTTCGCCAAGCGCTTCGGGCCGATCCTCGACGTGTTCGAGAAGCAGGGCGTGGTCTTCGCGCTCGAAGTCCACCCGACGGAGATCGCCTTCGACCTCGTCTCGACGCGCCGCGCGCTCGCGGCCGTCGCGGACCACGCGGCCTTCGGCTTCAACTTCGACCCTTCGCATTTCGGATACCAGGGCGTCGACTACGTGCGCTTCCTGAGCGAGTTCGCCGCGCGCATCCACAACGTGCACGTCAAGGATGTGTGGTGGTCGGAATCGCCCAGCGCGGCCGGCGTGTTCGGCGGCCACAGCGATTTCGGCAGCCCGGGACGCTTCTGGGATTTCCGCTCGCCCGGTCGCGGCCGCGTCGACTTCGAAGCGATCATCCGCGAGCTCAACCGCGCGAATTACAACGGGCCGCTGACCGTCGAGTGGGAAGACGGCGCGATGGATCGCGAGCACGGCGCGGCCGAGGCGGTCGGCTTCGTGCGCGCCCTCGACTTCAAGCCCTCCGCGCGCGCGTTCGACGCCGCGTTCGAGAAGTAACGCGCGCCGTCCCGCCCAAGACCCAAGTCCCCATGGCATCTCCTGTCCCGCCGAGAGTCGCGCACCCTGCGCTGAAGCTGCGACTCTCGGTCATGATGTTCCTGCAGTACGCGATCTGGGGCGCGTGGCTGCCGTTCCTGTGGTCGTTCTTGAGCGAGCACCGCAAGCTCCCGCCGGAGCAGATCGGTTCGCTTTTCGCTGCCGGCGCCGTCGGTGCAATTCTCGGGCCCTTCATCGCCGGCCAGATCGCGGACCGCTACTTCGCCACCGAAAAATTCCTCGGCATCAGTCACTTGATCGGCGCAGTCCTGATCTGGCAACTCGCCGCGGTCGAGAGCTTTCAGGGCTTCCTGACCTTTTCGCTGATCTACGGGCTGGTCTACTCCCCGACGCTCGCGCTGACCAACAGCCTCGCGTTTCACCACCTCGCCGACCGCGACCGCGACTTCGGCAAGGTGCGCATGTGGGGGACCTTCGGTTGGATCGTGGTCGGCATCGCTCTGGGGCATTGGCTGGGCTATGCCCACACTCCGGCTGGCGCGAGTGCGGACGTCGTGCACCTCGCGCAGGTCGCCGGCAAGGCAGATGCGTTCAAGCTGAGCGCCGTGCTGGGTGCACTGATGGGGCTCTACTGCTTCACACTGCCGTCGACGCCGCCGACCAAGAGCGCGAAGTCCAATGCCGTCTTCGTCGCGTTGGGCGAGGTGCGCCGTCAACCGCTGCTGACGCTCTTCCTGCTCGCGGTGCCGGTCAGCTGCATCCACCAATTCTACTTCGTGCACACCGAGGGCTTCCTGCACGCCAAGCTCGAGGTCCCGGAAATCTTCCGCACGATCTTCGGAGTCGGCGGCGGTGGTTTCATGACCATCGGGCAGATGGTGGAGGTGATGGTGCTCGGCCTGATCCCGCTGGTGGCGAAAAACGTTTCGCGCAAGTCGCTGCTCGCCGTTGGACTCATCGCCTATGCGCTGCGCATGGCGCTGTTCGCCTACATGCAGGATTCGGGTCTCCTGCTGCTTTTCGGCGTCGGGCTGCACGGACTCTGCTTCGGCTGCTTCATTTTCGTGGCCTTCATGATCGTCGACGAAGAGACCAGCCCCGATGTGCGCGCGAGCGCGCAGAATCTCTTCAATCTCGTGATCATCGGAGTCGGCATCATCGTCGGCAGCTGGGTGGCCGGCGCCGTGGCAGAGTGGGCCAGCGCCTCGGGCACGATGGACTATCGCAAACTTTTTTCCGCGCCGATGTGGGCCGCGCTAGTCTGTCTCGCGCTGCTGCGCGTCTTCTATCCCGACCGTCAGGCCGCGAAAGTCCTCCGCTCAGCGTAGTCCTTCCCATGCGCACTCTGTTTGCGATGAGCCTGTGTCTGCTGCTCACACCGGTCCAATCCCCGGTGCAGCGGCCGCGCGATCCCTGGGTGTTCCGCTCGGTGCTCGACCAGCGGCCGCGCATGGTCTCGATCGCCCTGTCGAGCGAGATGTGGGTCGCCTACGACGCGACCTGGTGCGGCCTGTACAAGGCCTGGAAAGGCGGCGTGCACTTCGATGGCGCGGTCTACACGACCGTCCACGGTCCGCAGCCGACCAGTGAAGGCACGGCGTATCTCCAAGGCCGCGACGGCACGGCGTGGTCAGCCACTTCGAGCGACGGCAAGACCAGCGCCTTGACCCCGCGTTGGCGCGGCTACCTGCTGCAGAAGGGCGAGGTGCGCTTGCAATACGACTTGAAGCTCGCCGACGGAACCGTGGTGCGCGTCGAGGAGACTCCGGAGTTCGTGCGGCCGGAAAAACTCGCGGACGATCCCACTTCACTCGCGCCGTGGCTCTCCAAGGGCCTGGTCGGATTGCGGCGCACGTTCACGGCCACGGGAATCCCCGCGGGCCAGACCATCTCGATCGCGATCCAGGCCGAGTGCGTCGGTTACCTGATGGAGCGGCTGAGCGGCGTCGAGGATCGCGAAGCGAGCTTCCCCGACGGCTCGGTGGGCCGCAGCTTGAGCGCGAGCGTGCCGCTTGACGCCGCCGCGCCGCGCAACGAGCTGATGCTGTTCTTCAAGCCGGCTCCAGATCCCAAGTCGAAATGAGACGCGCAGCCGCCATCGCCCTGCTGCTCGCAGCGACCACGCTCGCCTGCCACGACGCGCCCAAGCGCAGCGACGACGCCCCGAAAGACAGTTCGAGCCCGACGAACCCTGCTCCGCCCGAGAACGACGCGACCAAGCCGCTGAAGGAAACGCTGCCCGTCGCAGAGCCCACTCCGGTGCCTGCGACACGATTGCTCCCGACGATCAAGATCACGCCCGCGGAGCGCAGCACGCTCTGGGAAAGCGGCCTGTGGCTGCAGGCATTCCAGGTCGACGGCCCGCTGTCGGAACTGATCCAGCTGATGCCCGGCCAGACGCCGAACGTCTCGCGCGTCGTGACCTCGATCGACCTCGACGAGGAACGCGGCGATTTCGGCATGGAGTCGAACTACTTGAGCTTCCTGAGCGGCGCGCTCTACGCCCCGGAGGACGGCCTCTACGCCCTGCGCCTGTCGAGCGACGACGGCAGCACCCTCTCGATCGACGCGCGCAAGGTGATCGATCACGACGGTCTGCACTCGCCCAAGGCCAAGGAAGGCAGCGCCGACCTGGCCGCCGGCTGGCACGCGATCGACATCCGCCACTTCGAATCCCTGGGCGGAGCGATGCTGCGCCTGGAATGGCGGCGCCCTTCCGCGACGGACTTCGAGCTCGTGCCCGAGTCCTCGCTCGCGACGCGCACCGGCATCGTGCGCTTGACCGCTCCGGGAGAAAAACGCGCCGTCCGCGCCCTGGTCCGCGGCGCGCCCGGCGACCGCCGCGACATCGCCGGCGCGCACCCCGCCTACCGAGTCCAGCGCGTCCGTCCCGATTCCTTCCAGCCGCGCGTCGGCGGGATCGACTGGCTCCCCGACGGTCGGATGGTGGTCTGCACCTGGGATGCGATCGGCGCCGTGTGGTTGCTCAGCGGAACAGCCGGCGACGATCCGTCGAAGGTGGTCACCAAGCTGATCGCGTCGGGACTCGCCGAGCCGCTCGGCCTGCGCGTGGTCGGCGGAAAGATCTACGTGCTGCAGAAGCAGGAGCTGACCGAGCTGATCGACCTCGACGGCAACGACACGATCGACGAATACCGCTGCATCTGCTCGGGCTGGGACGTCTCCGCCAACTTCCACGAGTTCGCTTTCGGCCTGGTCGAGAAGGACGGATTCTTCTACGCCAATCTCGCCGTCGCGATTCTGCCCGGCGGAGCCAGCGCGCCGAATCAGGTGCCCGGTCGCGGCTCCACGCTGCGCATCGATCCGCGCGACGGATCCTTCGAGTTCTACGCCCACGGCCTGCGCACTCCCAACGGCATCGGCCTGGGCACGGGAGGCGACATTTTCATCACGGACAACCAGGGCGACTGGCTGCCCTCGTCGAAGCTCCTGCACCTCGAGCGCGGCGCCTTCTACGGCTCGCGCGCCGTGCTGCACGAAGAAGCCGCCGGCCTGGCCGTCACACCACCGGTGCTCTGGCTACCCCAGGATGAAATCGGCAACAGCCCGAGCGAGCCCGCGCTGCTCCCCGCCGGTCACGGACCCTACTCGGGCCAGATGGTCTTCGGCGACGTGACCCACGGCGGCGTGCAGCGCGCCGCCCTCGAAGTGATCGACGGCGTGTGGCAGGGAGCCGTGTTCCGCTTCACGCAAGGACTCGAGGCAGGGATCAATCGGCTGCGCATCGGGCCCGACGGAGCGATGTACGTCGGCGGCATCGGCTCGACCGGCAACTGGGGCCAGGAGGGTAAGCACAACTTCGGCCTGGAGCGGCTCAGCTACAGCGGAGCTTCGGCCTTCGAGATGCTCGCCGTGCGCGCGCGCGAGAACGGTTTCGAGATCGAGTTCACCGAGCCGCTCGAGGAGGGCCTCGGCGGCGATCCCGAGGCCTACGCGCTGCAGCAATGGTGGTACCAGCCCACCGAGCAGTACGGCGGACCCAAGCTCGACGTCGAAAAGCTGCGCGTCGCCTCGGCGAGCCTCTCCCCCGATCGCAAGCGCGTCTTCCTCGAGGTCGAGGGCTGCAAGGAAGGCCACGTGGTGTACCTGCGGCTCGGCGGGCCGTTCTTCGACGAGCGCGGACGTTCTCCCTGGACGACGGAAGCCTGGTACACGTTGAATCGCATCCCCGTCGGAGTGCGCGGCGAAGCCAGCGCGCCACTGGCGTCGAAAGCGCGCGCGGCGAGTGCCGAGCAGCAAGCCGCAGGCTGGCGCGACCTCTTCGACGGCTCGACGATGCATGGCTGGCGCGGATGGAAACAGGACGGACCTCCCGCGGGCTGGCGCGCTGCCGACGGTGTGCTCGATCGCGGCGAAGGCGGCGGCGATCTGACGACGGTCGAGGAGTTCGCGGATTTCGAGCTCGAGCTCGAATGGCAGATCGCGCCGGGCGGCAACAGCGGCGTGATGTTCCACTCGAGCGAGGATCACGGCGCGCCCTACGAGACCGGGCCCGAGATGCAGATCCTCGACAACCTCGAGCATCCCGACGGGAAGAATCCGCTGACGTCAGCGGGGTCGAATTACGCGCTCGATGCGCCGCCGTTCGACGCGACGTATCCGCCGGGTCAGTGGAATCGCGCGCGGCTGCTCGTCGTCGGTCCGCATGTCGAGCACTGGCTCAACGGGCACCTGCAGTGCAGCTACGAGATGTGGACGCCGGAGTGGGAGGCGAAGGTCGCAGCGTCGAAGTTCGCGAAGATGCCCGACTACGGCAAGAACCGCAGCGGCCACATCGTGCTCCAGGATCACGGCGACCAGGTGCGCTTCCGCAACATCCGCCTGCGCGTCCCGCCGCCGCGCTGAGTTCAGTTTCCGAGCGAGGCCAGCGCATGGGCCGCGGCCTCGCGCACCTCGGCGCTTGGATCGAGTCCCAACCGCTCGAGCTCGAGTCGGATCGCGTCACTCGCGCGCGGACCCAGGCAAGCAGCCGCGGCGCACGAACGCGAACGCACGACGGCGCGATGGCTGCGCAGACCGCGCAGGATCCAGGGCTCGAGGCACTCGTCCGCGTTCTTGAAGATTTGGCCGACCGCTCCGGCATCCCAATCGTTGTTCGTGCTCCAGCGGCCGTAATAGAGGCCAGCGCGATGCCAATGCGCAAGGAGGAAGGGCGCGCCCAGCTCGAGTCCGCCCGGTATCGATGCAATCAGTCGCGAGCATCCCAGCTCTCGCAATTCGGAATCGCATTCGAATTGCTGCATGCAGAGAGTCAGCACGGGTACACCCGCGGTCCCGCTGTGCGCAAGCACCCACATCGCACTCTCCCCGTCTTGCCAGCCACCTGCCAGGCACTCCTCGCTGTCGAGCAGGGCGTGGTATGACATGAGGGGATGGCAGGCCGCTCCGAGGTCGAGCAGTCCGCCCGCGTAGTCCCCGGGGTTCATCCCGCTCATCGCCAGCTCCCACTCAGCCTGGATTTTGGTGTGGAGGATCGAAGTCATGCGCTCGAGGACCTGCACGGCATCCACAAATCCCGGACGCGTGAGTTCCTCGGCGCGGGCAATCAGCTCGGGCAGGATCGAGTCGCAGGCCGTGATCGTGATTTTCCATGCATGGCTTTCGGACTTCAGGCTCGAGAGCAAGGCCAGATCGGTCGCGGGGAGCGACGTACCTGGCTCGTGGATCCGAGCTGCTCGTGACTCGCGCAGACCGAGCAGCTCTCTCCATCGTCCCGGCTCTTTTTGCTCTAGAGTCGCTTGAGCCCAAAAACGTCGTACGCGCGATTCATTGCGCGTCAGTTCCAAGAGGATCGCTCTCGTTGCCTCGGGCCAGGTGCAGACCTTGTAGAGGATGCGCAGCGCCGGGAGGCTGACGGCGTCGTCGGGATCCAGGAGCCCGCGTCGCAACGCTCGTTCCAGCGTCGCTTCGGACCTCAGACGCTCGTGGAGTAGCGCGGAGCCGGTTTGCCAGGTGTCCGAGGCTTTCTCGAGCGCGCTGACATAGGGATCACCGAGTCGGATGGTGGCGAAACGCGGATTGAGTGCGGCATCGATCGACTCGAAGACACAGGCCCGGATCCGAGGATCGGCGTCGTCAGCGGCCTGGAGCAGCATGTCGAGCGAGTCCGGCAGCTGGCTTCCAAGCGCGAAGCAAGCCCAGTAACGCGTCTCGTCGTCCTCGTCCGCAAGGAAAGGACCAAGACTTTCGATCAAGGGAGCGCGCAGCTTTCGCCTCGCGGACGCAACCATCAAGAGCGGCACGCGCAGGTCCTTGCTTGCATTCGCGAGCAGTGGGCCAAGCGCGGAAGGGCCTTCTCCCTCGACGTTGGCGAGCCATTCGCCGAGCGCGATGGCCGTGCGCTCGTCGGCGCCTTGCAAGCGAGCGATCAGGTCGTTCTCAGCTCCCGCCCATTCCGGCCGGAAGCCTCGAAAGGCAGGATTGGAAACGTGCGCCATGTTCACGGCGTGAGGCTCGCTGATCAGCGCGTCGAGAGCGACTGGGCCAATGACCTCGAGGGGGTCGGGGGTGCTCCGGTCCCACCAGTAGAAGTGGTGCGCATGGTGTGTGACGAGCTCAGCCGCAAGCTCGGAGTCTCCCATGCCGAACCGCGAGGCGTCGCGACCCAGCTGCTCGATGCATTCGAACTTGTCGGCGCGCAGAGCGGTGATGAACGCTTTGCGCCATGGAACGGGCTCCGGCTGCGGCGTTGACTTCAGTCGCGCGGTCGAGGCCGCTGCGGGCGGCTCAGCTGCGTGCGCAAGGCAAACATCGGGGGAATGGGGAGGAGACTCGGAAATGCAGCTCCCCAGCAGGGTCCAGCACAACGCAGTGACGCTCGCAACATGAAGACGTGCCCGAATGGAAGGGTTTCCCATCCCCATACTTTTCCCGGAGCCGCTGAACGCCACGCGGAATCAGGATCACGGCGACCAGCTGCGCTTCCGCAACTTACGCCTGGCGGACGGTGACGGAGCGCGCCATGGACTGCGCTCCTGGCTGCTACTTCGCCTCCTCCTCGCGCACCAGCATGTCGATGAACGTGTCGGCCTTGATGAACTCCCAGTTCCAGCTCGAGTACTTGGCGAGCAAGTTGTCTTTCTTCATCGCGCGGGCGTCCTTGCCCGCGGCGAGCGCGTCGGCGACGAGCTTCTGCGTGTCGACGAGCATTGCGTGGTAGCTCCTCAATTCCTCCAGCGTGCCGAGCGGTCCGTGACCAGGAATCAGCTTCGCGTCCTTGGGCAAGGTCGCTAGCAAGTCCGCGATGTCCTTGGTCAGGCCGCGAACGCTGCCGCCCGAGTCCTGGTCGATGAACGGGAAGCGGCCGTTGAACCACAGGTCGCCGAGGTGCACGACGTTCGAAGTCTTGAACCAGATGATGCTGTCGCCGTCCGTGTGCGCCGGTGCGACGTGGTGCACTACGATCTCCTCGCCGTTGCAGTGCAGCGTCACGGAGTCCTCGAACGTGAGCACCGGCAGAGCTTTCGGGGGAGAAGCAGGCTTGTCGCCCCCGCGGCCTGCGCTGGGCTTGGACATGCGCTCGCGAACGTTCTTGTGGGCGACGATCGGAACCAGCGCGCCGAAGGTCTCGTTCCCGCCGGTGTGATCGCCGTGCCAGTGCGTGTTGATCAGGAAGCGCAGCGGCTCCTTCGTGAGGGTCGCGAGGGCGACCTGGATCTTGGGCGCCATGCGCGCGTACTGGTCGTCGATCATCAGGGCTCCCTCGGGGCCGGCGCAGACGCCGATGTTGCCGCCTTCGCCCTCGAGCATCGACACCGTCCCGGCGACCGGGTGGATCTTGATCTCGGGGGCCTTGTCCTGGGCGGGGATGGCGGCCCAGCCGGCGGTGAAGAGCGAAGCTGCGGTGAGACCGAGGACCAGGCGTGCGGAGATGGGCATGGGAGTGTGGGCGGAAGGTGGCGGGGGGCCGGGGGCGGATTCTGGGGCCTGGCGGTGCAGGTCTTCCAGGAGGGGGTAACTTTTCAGTCAGGAAACTCCGCGACGGGTTTGCGTCGGGAATTCCAGAAACCCAGGGAACCTGAACCTCCGTTCACCTGTCTAGTTTCATTCGCAAAACATGACGGATCTGGTCCCAACCGCCTCTCCTATGCTCTCGCGCACACTCGCAATCGTCCTGCTGGCAGCCTCCCCGGCCTTGGTCTCGGCCTCGCCCCAGGTTTCTCCCGACGCCGGTCCCGATCAGACTGTCGCCTTCCCGGCGGCAGCCCAGCTCGCGGGGGTGCTCA
>DATHET010000244.1:0-12627 GCA_035490315.1 Planctomycetota bacterium | reverse complement strand
CGGCATCGATCAGGATCCCGAGATCCTCGCCCTGGCCGCGGAGCGCTTGAAGCCCTTCGGCGATCGCGTCCGCATCGCGCACGGCCGCGCCTCGCAGCTCGCGGAAATCCTGGAAAACCAAGGGCTTTCCGCGCCTGTGGGGATGCTGCTCGACCTCGGCGTGTCCTCGCTGCAGCTCGACCGGCCCGAGCGCGGATTCGCATTCAACGCCGACGGCCCGCTGGACATGCGCATGGACCCGACGCGCCCGCGCACCGCGGCCGAGATCGTCAACCACTGGGACGAGTCCGATCTCGCGGACCTGTTCTTCTACGAAGGCGGAGACCGCCGCGCGCGCCGCATCGCGCGGGCGATCGTCGAAGCGCGCCGCAAGAGTCCCTTCCTGCGCACCGGAGCCCTGGCCGACTTGATCGCGCGCACCGCGCCCGGCAGCGGCAAGGTCCACCCGGCGACGCGCTCCTTCCAGGCCCTGCGCCGCGCGGTCAACGAAGAGGGCGAGGAATTGATCGCGGCCCTCGGCGCGGCGGAGTCGAGTCTCGCGGAGGGCGCGCGCCTGGCGGTGATCTCCTTCCACTCCGGCGAGGACGGCGTGGTCAAGCGCTTCTTCGCGCGCGGCGCGCGCACGGGCGCCTGGCGCATCCTGACCCGCAAGCCGCTGACGCCTTCGCGCGAGGAGCTGCGCGCCAACCGCCGCTCGCGTTCGGCCTCGTTGCGCGCCGCGGTGCGCCTGGGCGCGAGCACCGAAGTCGGCAAGGAGGTCGCGCCGTGATCCGCGCAGCCCTGGTGCTCTTGTTGTGCGGCTTGACGCTGGTGCTCGGTCTGTTCACGACCGTGGTGCAGAACGCCAACCATGCGCGGGCCGCCGAGCTCTCGATCCTGCAGCGTCAATGGGAGATGCGCGAGGCGGCCAATGCCCAGGCGAGCACCTTGACCCAGGCCCACCTGCCCGGCGTGCGCAACATGCCGCTCGATCCCAAGCGCCAGCGCAAGGAGCTCGAGCTGCGCAAGCAGGACACGACCCTCGCCCAGGCGAAGGTGGTGGCGCAATGATCCGCAACGCGGTTCCGGAATCGGCCTCTGGGCTGCGGCCGGCGAGCGCCTACTTCGTCGTGGCCTCGGTGCTGTGCATCGTCGCGGGCTGGGTGGCCTGGATCGCTCTCGGCGGCGAGCCCTGGGGCGGATTCCGTCCGACGCGCGAGCAGGATCCGCCGCCGGAATACACCATCTGCGATCGCTCCGGCCGTCCGCTCGCGGCTTTCGTCCAGCGCCTCGACCTGACCCTCTCGCCGCGCGCGATGTGGCAGGCGCACACGCCGGAGACGATCGTGCTCGGTCTCGCGCGGGCCTTCGGCGCTTCGACCAGCGCGCAGAAAATGCTCGAGCGCATGATGCCCGACGCCAAGCAGGGCGTGGTGCGCACGAGCTGGAAGCTCGACACCGACCAGGCGCGCGCCCTCGATCTTTTCCTGCGCCGCGGCGGGGTGGATCCCGAGTCCCTGCCCAATCCGATCCGCGGCATGTGGATCGAGCGCGCCGACCCCAAGTCGAACGCGCAGAGCTACACCCTGGTCTGGCAGCCGCTGACCGCGCTCTCGAAGCAGGTGCGCGAATCGCACTTGAAGCGCCAGGCGAAGAATCCGCTGCGCTGGAGCCGCGAGCTTGCCGACGGGATCGCCCAGGCGCTGTACGGCGAAGCTGCGATCCGGCCCGGCCAGGACGAAAAACAGCTCGAAAAACAGCGCGCGCGCATCTGGGAAGGCCTGATGCCGACGCGCTTCGTCGCGGCCATGCCCGACTTCGACGCGACGCGCGCGCCGGAGGTCTGGGCCCTGCTCAACGACGAGCACGTCGCCTCGCACCAGATGTCGATCGAGCGCGGCCGCAACCGCCGCTATCCGCTCGGGCCGATGCGCGTGCTCGGAGGCAGGGGCTTCGTCGATCGCAAGCTGGCCGAGCAGCGCGCTCTCGCTTCCTTCGGCGTCGATGCATCCGCGCTGGCCACGGCGGAGCAGCGCTCGGCCTTCATCGTCTCGCTCTCCGCGGACGATCGCCGGCGCCTGGAAGTCGCGACCTGGAAGCAGCTCGCCGAGCCCGAAGCGATCGTCGGTCTGGAACTCGTCTGCGATCAATTGCTGCGCGGCGAAGCCTGGAACGGCCTGGAGCGCGAGGCGGCGAGCTACGAGTTCTTCCGCCACCGTCCGATCCGCCAGGTCGCGCGCGGCCAGGGCAGCCAGGCGCGCTCCTATTACATCGATTCCAGGGCCGCGAGCGACACGCCGCGGGTCGTGACCACGCTCGACGCGCGCCTGCAGGTCGAAGTCGGCCGCCAGCTCGACAAGGTGATGGAGCGCTCGAAGCCCGCGCTCGCGATGGCGATGGTGATCGACGTCGAGAGCGGCGACGTGCTCGCCGTGGACTCGCGCGAGGCCTATCCCTTCGGAGGCTTCGCTCCGACCACGCACAGCTACACGCCGGGCTCGACCACCAAGGTGATCGTGATGGCCAGCGCCTTGGAGCAGGGCGTGATCCATCCGAGCGACATCATCGACGTCGGCCACGGCGAGTACCACGTCCCGGGATCGTCCCGCATCATCCACGAGGCGGAGCGCCCGGGGCGCAGCGGACGGATCACCGCCGCGGAGTGCCTGGCGTTTTCGCTCAACGCCGGCCTGGTCCAGATCGGTTTCAAGCTCGAGCCCGAGGTCCTGCGCGGCTACTTCCGCAAGCTGCACTACGCCGAGCTGCCGCACAGCGGTTTCCCCGGGGAACGGCCAGGAACGCTGCCGCCCCTGCCCTGGAAGAAGTCCGGCACGTGGGCCTCGGTGTGCTTCGGCCACGAGTACTTGACCACGATGTGGCAGCAGGGCGCCGCCCTGGCCGCCGTGATCCGCGGCGGAGTGTGGAAGCCGCTGCGCCTGATCGATCGCGTCGAGCAGAACAGCGCGCACTGGGATCTGCCCTTCGCGGCCGGAGAGCGCGTGTTCTCCGCCAAGACCTGCGAGACCGTGCGCGAGATGATGATGCTCGGCGCGCGCGAGGGCACGGGCTCGGTGGTCGCTTCACCCGCCAAGTTCCCCGGGGCGATCGTCGGCACGAAGACCGGTACCGCGGAGAAAGTCCCGAACGAGATCTGCCTGCACGTCGAGCTCGCGCACCAGGCCTGGCACGCGAAGCAAGGCACTTCCTGCAACAAGCGCTGCCGCGCGAAGCTGTCGGGCTCCGCGCGCGTCCATCCCACCTGCTACACCTCGTCAATGGTGATCTTCGGCCGTCGCGAGGACGGCGGCCGTGAATTGATGGTGTACGTGGTGGTCGACGACAAGACCTCGGGTGAGCGCTACGGCTCCGCGGCCGCGGGGCCCGCGGCGGCGGCGATCCTGCGCGAGGCCCTCGGTCTCTCCGCCTTCATGCAACCGCTGGTCGACGTCGACCCGAACGGTTTCGTGCCTTCGACCCTGCCTTCGAATTCCGAGCACGGCATCCAGGCCATTCCGACCCTGGGGAAGGCGCGATGATGGCCCTGCGCGAGCTCATGGCAAAGCATGGCGGGACTTGCCAGCCGGCGCTCGACGGCGGCGGTCCCCGCATCGGCCGCGTGCAGCTCGACAGCCGCAGCGTCCTGCCCGGCGATCTCTTCGCGGCCCTGCCGGGGAGAGTCTCCGACGGCTCGCGCTTCGTGGCCCAGGCCGTGCAGCGCGGCGCGGTCGCGGTGCTCTCGCCCACCTCGCTCGCCGGCGCGGGCGTGACCAACTGGATCCACTCCGCCGCGCGCCGCGTCGCCGGCGAAACCGCCGCGGAGCTGTGCGGAGATCCGTCGCGCGGCATGTTCGTGGCGGCGGTCACCGGCACCAACGGGAAGACCACGACCGCGCATTTGACCGGACAGCTGCTCGCCCACGTCGGCCGCCGTCCCGCGGTGCTCGGCACGGCGGGCAATCGCCTCGCCGACGGCGTGTGGACCAGCGCGAGCCACACCAGCGCGGATGCGCCGACCCTGCAGGCCCTGCTCGCGCGCCATCGCGAGCTCTCCGGCGACAGCGTCGCGCTCGAGCTGTCGAGCCATGCCCTCGATCAGGAGCGCCACGCCGGCCTGAAGATCGACGTGGCGCAGTTCACGAACTTGACGCAGGACCACCTCGACTACCACGGCGACATGCAGCGCTACTCGGCCGCCAAGCAGCTGCTCTTCGCGGGCCTGGGCCCGCGGGCTCACGCGGTGATCAACCAGGACGACCCGGCCGGCGCGCTCATGGCCGAGGCCGCGCGCGCTGCCGGCGCGAAAGTCCACATGTACAGCACGAGGTCGCGAGCCGACCTCTGGGCGAGCGACGTCGAAAGCGACCCGCAAGGCACGCGTTTCTGGATCCAAGGGATGGGGATCTTACGGACGAGGGTGCGCTTGCCGCTGTGGGGCGAATTCAACGTCGCGAACGCACTTGCGGCACTCGCCGCCGTGCTCCTGTCGGATGCGAGCCCGGTCCAAGCCTTGGGCGGGCTCGCATCCGTCTCTCCCGCCGCAGGAAGGCTCGACCGCGTCGACGACGGCGGTCTGGGAGTCTGCCTGCTGGTCGATTACGCGCACACCGAGGACGCGCTGCGCAAGGTGCTCTCGACGCTGCGCTCGCACCTCGCGGGATCCGCGGGCGCGTCCGACGGGCGGCTGCTGTGCGTGTTCGGCTGCGGCGGGGATCGCGATCCGGGTAAGCGCGCTCCGATGGGAGCCGCGGTGGCCGAGCTGGCCGACATCGCGATCGTCACCAGCGACAACCCGCGCAGCGAGGATCCGAGCGAGATCGCGCGCGCGATCGTCGCCGGCATGGGCCCGCGCGCGAAGCCCGAGGTCGAGCTCGACCGCAAGGCGGCGATCGCGCGCGCCCTGGAATTGGCGAAGCCCGGAGACATCGTCCTTGTCGCAGGCAAGGGACATGAAACGACCCAGACCATCGGCACCACGGCGCATCCCTTCGACGATCGCGCCGTGCTCGCAGCGCTCGTTCGCGAGCGCGCAGGCAGGAAGTGAACATCATGATGGTCCAGGACATCCTCGATGCCACGGGCGCCATGCTCGTCCGTGGCGACCCACGCGCCTTGGTGCACGGCGTGTCGACCGACACGCGAGCCTTGAAGCCGCGCGAGCTTTTCCTCGCGCTTTCCGGCCCGAACTTCGATGGCAACCAGTTCGCCGATGCAGCCCTGCGCGCGGGTGCGGGAGCCCTGCTGCTCGAGAACAAGCCCGGTCAGAGCCTGCCGCGCGTCAGCGGCGAGCTGCCGGTCGCTCTGCACGAAGCGCCGCGGCGCGCCTTGAGCGATCTCGCCTCGTGGCATCGCTCGCGCATCCAGGCCCAGGTGATCGGGATCACCGGCTCCTGCGGCAAGACCACGACCAAGGGCATCCTCGCTCAGCTGCTCGAAGCCCATTTCAAGACCGTCGCCAGCCCGAACTCGTTCAACAACGACATCGGCGTGCCGCACACGATCCTGCTCGCCGAGCCACAGACGCGCATGCTCGTGGTCGAGATCGGCAGCAACGCGCCGGGCGAGATCGCGGCCTTGTCGCGCATCGCGCGGCCGGACATCGGGATCATCACGAACATCGGGAACGCGCACCTCGCGGGCCTGGGCTCGATCGAGGGCGTGCTGCGCGAGAAGAGCGACCTGTTCGCCGCCCTGCCGCGCAACGGAACGGCCGTGCTCAACCTCGATTGCCGTTTCGCGCGCGAGTTGCGCGCGGCGACCACCGCGAAAATCAGCACGTTTTCCGTCGAGGGCACGCGCGACGGCGACCGCGACGCGGTCGGCGACTTCAACGCCGAAAAGCCCTGGTTCCACGCGGCGGGCACGACGTTCCGACTGCGCGGCCAGGAGATCACCTCGCCGCTGCTCGGGATCCACAACATTTCCAATCTGCTCGCCGCGATCGCGGCCTGCGAGGCGGTCGGGCTTTCCCTGGAGGAGATCCTGCCCTCGATCTCGCGGCTCAAGGGCGGGCGGCGGCGCATGGAGCGGCTCGAGCTCCAGGACCTGGTCGTGTTCGACGACACGTACAACGCCAATCCGGAATCGGCGCGTGCCGGGTTGCGCGTGCTCGCCGGATTGCACGGGCACAAGCGGCGCGTGGTGATCCTGGGCGACATGCTCGAGCTCGGGCCGCGCGCTCCGGAGCTGCACCACGCGATGGGCCGCGACGCGGCGGAGGCCGGCATCGATCAATTGCTGCTCGTCGGCGAGATGACGCGCGCATCGGCTGCGGGCGCCCTCGAGGCTGGCATGCCCGCGGCGCGCGTCCAGCACCTCGGCGGGCGCGACGAAGCCCTCGCCGCCATCGATCAACTGATCCGCCACGGCGACGTGGTGCTGGTCAAGGGTTCCAACGCGATGGGGATGGACCGCGTGGTCCGTCGCCTCGCCGAAGTCTTCAAGCCCAGCGCGAGCTGAGCACCACTCCCAGCGATTCCCGTGTTCCCCGGCCTCTTCGACGACATCTTCGGCCTGCACCTCTTCGGCTACATCACGTTCCGTGTGGCCATGGCGGCGCTGACGGCCTTCGGGATCGCCCTGTTCATGGGCGGACCGACGATCGCCTGGCTCAAGCGCCAGCGCGCCGCCGAGGGCTCGTCGAAGTTCGATGCGCAGAAGGATCTGCAGCAGCTGGTCGAGGCGAGCTCGAAGAAGGACACGCCGACGCTCGGCGGATCCTTCCTGATCGCTTCGCTGCTGGGATCGGTGCTCCTGTGGGCGCGCCTCGACAACCTGCACGTGCTGCTGGCGGTCATGGTCACCGCCGGATTCGCCGCGGTCGGCTTCGTCGACGACTACCTGAAGCTCACCCAGCCCAAGACCAAGGGCCTCTCACCGGGCGCGAAGATGCTCGGACTCTCGGTGGTCTGCCTCGCGGGGCTGGGAGTCCTCGCTTTCTACGCCTGGTGGTACGGAAGGCCGACGCTCTTGGCGCTCTTCCCGCCCTTCTTCCGCAACCTGCGCATCGACCTGTTCCAGTATGGGCTGATCGGCGTGGCGATCTTCGTCGCCTTCGAATGGCTGGTCGTGGTCGGCTCGGCCAACGCGGCCAACATCACCGACGGGCTCGACGGTCTGGCCGCGGGCTGCATGCTGATCGCGGGTTTCGCCTTGTCGATCTTCTGCTACGTCTCGGGGCGGCCCGATTGGACCGGTTATCTCGACGTGCCCTATGTGAAGGCGGCTTCCGAGATGGCCGTGGTCGGCGGATCGATGTGCGGGGCGTGCATGGGCTTCTTGTGGTTCAACGCCTTCCCCGCGAAGGTCTTCATGGGGGACTCTGGAGCACTTCCGCTCGGCGGATTGCTCGGCTGGATGGCGATGGTCTCCAAGCAGGAGCTGGTCCTGCCCTTGATCGCGCTGGTCTTCGTCGTCGAGCTCGCCTCGAGTTGGATCCAGCGCCTGTACTTCCAGCGCACCGGCGGCCGGCGCCTGTTCACCTGCGCGCCGATCCACCACGGGCTGCAGCTCTACGGCGGCGTGTTCACGAAGACCGGCGTGTGCTGGCACGAAGTCACGGTGGTCGTGCGCTTCTGGATCATCGCGGCCGCCTGCGCCATGTTGAGCCTGGCCCTCCTCAAGGTGCGCTGACCATGGCCAGACGACGCACTTCGATGACTCAGGACGCTGGCGCGCTGGCAAGCTCACTGGATGGCGGCGTGCGCGAGCACCAGACCACGATCTTCGAGCGCCTCGATTCCTTGACCCGCCGGGCCGAGGTGGTCGATCCGCGCGCTCCGGCGACGGCGTTGTTCTGCTGCGTGGTCGCCCTGGTCACCTTTGGCCTCTTGATCCAGGCCAGCCACGCCTCGACGATCCTCGAGCCGGGGTTCGGCGAGGGAAAATTCTCCTCGGTGCTCACCGAGCAGATCGGCTTCCGCGCGGTGGGCCTGCTGGTCCTGATCCTCGGCGCGCGCATCGGTCCGAGCGGTCTGCGCCGCTTCATTCCGTCGATGACGGTGATGGTCGGCATCCTGCTCGTGTGCGTGTTCCTGCCGGTGGTCGGGACGTCGATCAACGGCTCGCACCGCTGGGTCAACCTCGGATTCCTCAAGTTCCAGCCCTCCGAGCTGGCGCGCATCGTGCTCGTCTTGTGGATCGCCGACCGCTGCGTGCGCCTGGGCGGCGAGGTGCGCGACATCCGCCGCGGCGTGCTGCCGATGCTCGCGATGGGCCTGTGCTTCTTCGGCCTGATCGCGGTCGAGACCGACCTCGGCGGGGCGATGCTGCTGCTCCTGTGCATCCTCGGAACCATGTGGGTCGGAGGAGCCCGCCCGACCCACGTCGCCGGCTCGCTGGCGGCGATCGGCGGGAGCGCGCTGGTCCTGGGTTTCACGCTGATCCCGTACATCCGCCGCCGGATCGAGATGTTCGTCGGCTCGACCGACAACGACCAGATCGCGGGCAGCGTGCTCGCGATGCATTCCGGCGGCTGGTTCGGCGTCGGCCTCGGGCAGGGAGCTTTCCGCAACCACGGCGTGCCCTATCTGGAGTCCGACTTCGTGTTCGCCCAGGTGGGGGAGGAGTTCGGCCTGTTCGGGATGCTCTTGGTCCTCGGCCTGTTCCTCGCCTTCCTGTGGTTCGGCCTGCGCCTCGTGCTCTCGATCCGCGACCGCTACGACGCCCTGGCCTCCTTCGGCCTGCTGCTCGCGACCGCGCTGCAAGCGATGTTGCACGTGCAGGTCGTCGCCGGCCTCGCTCCTCCCAAGGGCATGACTCTGCCCTTCATCTCCCACGGCGGCACTTCGCTCGTCGTCTCCTGTCTGTGCACGGGCCTCGCGCTCGGTGCGGCGCGCCGCACTGCGACCGTCGAGCCTCAACCCCTTGCGAGAGGTCTCGAGCCTTCGAGCGCCTGACGCATCACCAATCCCGGCCCGGCGGGCGAGCCCGCTCCGAGCCGTTTCCCTTCCACCTCTTTCACCGATCCAAGTTCCCCAGTGCTGCGCCGACCGGCGCATGCCAGCCCAAAGCTCAATAGAAAATGCAACGCATCGAACGCTACGGTGTGATCGCCCTCGTCTTCCTGCTCGTGACCATCCTCGCGGTGGCCGTCTGGGGACAGCGCAAGAATCAATCCTTGATGTCGTTCCTCAAGCGCGACAAGAATCCCGACGTGGCCAAGCTGGACGTGCAGAATCCTGGCGGCACCGCGCCGGGCGGGCTGGGTCTTTCCAGCCCGAGTCACGAGCTGTCGCCGCTCGCCGCAGAACCGCAAGTTCCCGCGGGACCGACCGACACGGCGCTGGTGCTCAACGCGCCTGCCGGCCCGGGCGTCAACGCGGTGAGCTTCGATCAGGGCTCGCAGCTCACGCCGCCGGTTGCGCCGGGCGCGGGATTCGTCGACCCGACGACGCGCGCGCCGGGCAGCATCGCGCAGCCGCCGCCGAGCCTGGGCGGACAGACTGCGCCGGCCGCGGACGTCGCGCGCACCTACAAGGTGAAGAACGGCGACACCCTGGGCTCGATCGCGCAGCACGAGCTCGGCTCGACCAAGCGCTGGACCGAGATCGCGGCGCTCAACGGCGTCCAGCCCGAGAAGCTGGCCGTCGGCATGACGCTCAAGCTGCCGCAGGGGACCGCGAGTACCGAGCCTCAGACGCTGGTGAAGAACGCGCCGGCGGTCGAAGCGCCGAGCGCGGGCAAGCGCACCTACTCCGTGCGCTCGGGCGACTCGCTGTCGAAGATCGCTGCCGCGCAACTCGGCGACGCCGATCGTTTCGGCGAGATCCAGGCGCTCAATCCGGGCGTGGATCCCAAGCGCCTGTTCGTCGGCCAGAGCCTGCGTCTGCCCGCCGGCGCCAAGGCCCAGGCCTCGCAACCGAAGGCCAAGTCGCGCGGCACGACGGAAGTGGCGTCGGTTTCCAAGCCTGCTTCCGCGCCGAAGAAGGCCCGCGTGCAATGAGCCGAAAGTTCCGGTGGTTCCTGCTGGCCTCGTGCGTGTTCGTCGTCCTGATGGGCGCGGGCGACACGATTGCCTTGCTGGCCGAGGGGCCGCAGACGCAGGGTCCGTCACCGGAGCGAAAAGTTTCGGCTCGGACTGCCGTCGCTCCCAGGTCCACTTCGCTGCCAACGCCCGGCAAGCGGAATGGGAACGACGGCGAATTGGCGCGCGGCAACGCGCAGGATCGTTAGGTGAATCCCTGAGGAATCCGCGCAGCTCCTCGCGCGGATTCCTTCCCCTCTCGCGGAGCCACGAGCTTCTCCAGTGGTTGGAACCAGCACCAAGAACCTTGCCCCCGCCGAATTCGATTTCGGCGCGATGAACATTCCCGACCAGGCCAGGCCGCCCGAGCCAGGGCGCTCTCCCCAGCCCGCGGCGCGCTCGCTGCGCATCGCACTCGCCGGAGGCGGAACGGGCGGCCACATCGTGCCGGGCCTGCACCTGCTCGCCACTCCCAGGGCGCGCGAGCTGCTCGCCGACGTGGTCTGGTTCCAGACCGGCCGCGCGGTGGAAGCGCGGGTGCTCGCCGGCGCGGAAGAGCGCCTGGCTCCCGCGATGCTCGAGCGCGTCACCTTGTCCCTCGAACCCGAAGGCGGCGGCGCGCCGAGCCTGGCCCGGCTCGCCTGCTGCACCCTGCCCGCCGTGTTGCGCGCGCGCGGCGCTCTGCGGCGACATCGCTCGCAGGTCCTCGTCGGCCTCGGCGGATTCACTTCCTTGCCCGCGGTCCTGGCCGCGCGCTCGCTCGGTCTGCCGGTCGCGCTGCTCGAGATCAATGCCCACGCGGGAAGAGCCACGCGCTGGCTCGCTCCCTGGTCGACGCGCGTGCTCCACGCCTGGCGCGCGACTCTGCCGGCCGAGCGCAACCCGCGCGACGTGTGGGTGGGACCGCCGCTCGCGCCGGAATTCACCGCGGGCGAGCCGAAGATCGAAGCCATCCGGCAAGCCCGTTCGGAGCTCGGTTTCGATCCCGACCGGCCGCTGCTCGCCGTGCTCGGCGGCAGCCAAGGCGCGCGCGCCGTCAACGCCTACGTGCGCGAGCACGCGCCTTTCTGGACGCTCAACGGCGTGACCGTCGTGCACCAGGTCGGGCCCGGCCGCCTCGAGGAAGGCCTCGCCGATCTCGAGGGTTACACCGCGGTCGAGTACGTGCAGGAAGTGGCGAAGCTCTTGCGCGCCACAACCCTGGTCCTGTGCCGCGGAGGCGCATCGACCCTGGCCGAGATCGGCGCCTTGCGCCGTCCTGCCTGGATCGTGCCGTACCCGCACCACGCGGATCGCCATCAGGAGCGCAACGCGCGCGAGCTCGGCCGCGGCGCGCGCATCGTCCAGGAGTCCGAGCTCTCGCTCGAGCTTGCGCGCGAAGTCCTGCGCTTTTGCGGAGCCGCCGGCGCGCCCGAGCGGGCCGCGATGTCCGCCGCGCTCGCCGGAGTCGTGCCCCAGGACGGCGCCGCGCACATGTTCGACCAAGTGCTCGAGCTCGCAACTCATTCCACACCACGCTTCCAATCCGACACCCAGAGGCTTTGAATGGCAACGATGCAACGCCAAGTGCAAGAATCGATTCCGCCGCCGAACCTGGTGCAGCGCAGTCTGTGCCCGGGAATCCCGCGGCGTGTCCACTTCCTCGGCGCTGGCGGCGCGGGAGTCAGCGGCGCGGCGCGCGTGCTCTTCGATCACGGCCATGCGCTGAGCGGCCACGACCGCGCCGAGGGCCAGCACGTGGAATTGCTGCGCGAGATGGGCGTCGACGTCCAGGTCTGCGCGCAATCCTCGGGTCAGTTGCCGCAGGGAGTCGAGCTGGTGGTGCGCTCCGCCGCGGTGTCGCCCGAGGATCCGCAGCTGCGCGAAGCCGAGGACCGCGGAATTCCCGTCTGGAAATACGCTGACCTGCTCGGCCGGATCACGCCGACTGGGCGCACGCTCGGCGTCGCCGGAACCCACGGCAAGACCACTTCGTCCTGGCTGACCTACCATGCCGCGCGCGGCGTGGCGGAAGCCTTCGATCTCCCGCAACCGGGCGCGATCATTGGCGGAGTCTGCACCAGGCTCGGCACCAACGCGCTGGTCGAGGAACCCTCGGGGCTGTTCGTGGTCGAGGCCTGCGAGTACGACCGCTCCTTCCTCAAGATCAATCCGCAGTTCGCGATCATCACCAACGTCGAGGACGATCACCTCGACTACTTCGGGACCTCGGAGGAGATCCACAAGGCCTTCAGCCAGTTCGCGCACCGCGTGAATCCCGGCGGCTTGCTCGTGATCGGCAAGGACGTTCCGCGCGTGGTCGAGACTTCGGCGCGCTGCGACGTGTGGCGCCTCGGCCGCGATCTGTTCGCGGAGCTGGTCAGCGAGCGGCAAGGACGCTTCACCATGCGCCTGCGCGGTCCGAGCTTCGAGATCTCCGAGATCCAGCTCGGCGTTCCGGGGCAATTCAACGTCGACAACGCCGCCCTGGCCCTCGGCCTCGCGATCGGCTCGTGCACGAAGCTTTGGTCAGGCGACCTCGCGCGCGTCGCGAACGCCGCGGCGCGCGGCATCGAACGCTTCGGTGGCGCGAAACGGCGTTTCGAGTCCTGGGGCAGCGTCGGCGGCATCGAACTGGTGCACGACTACGCCCACCACCCGACCGAGGTGCGCGTGACGATCGAAGCGGCCCTGCGCGTGTTCCCGGG
>DATHET010000243.1:0-4405 GCA_035490315.1 Planctomycetota bacterium | reverse complement strand
AGAAGAAGGCCGCCACCGTCTGGACTGGAAATGTGACGATGTCGAAGGCCAGGGCGAAGGGCGCCGCGACGATGGCTGGAAGGAATCGCCCAGGCACGCGCCGGGCTGGCGGCAGGTAGGCAACGCCGCGCACCTCCAGGTCCCCGTTCGAACCATGACCGGCCTGTGCGGCGACTCGCGTGAACGAACTCTCCGCCACGTCGATCTGTGACTCCACGTCGACGAAATAGAGACGGTCCGCGATCTCGATCTTCCGCAGCGCGCCGTCCACTCGTTCATAGCCATCGACAGCCAGAAGCTGAGGCGAATGCCTGGTTTGTGAACAATCCAGACGCGCGACACGCGGGGATCCAGAGGAAATCGCCTGCAAGGCTGTCACTTCCGAAACATCCAAGAGCATCGGCGCGGGAGTCACGAGCTCGGCTTGGCGCTTCACCCTTTCCACGATCGTTATCGCATACACCCCGTCCTGGCAATCCGGCTCGCCGCTCAATCGCACGATCAGCGCGTCTCCCCGCCCGTGTCCGTCGATGAAGCCGATGACCTCGGAACGCGGGGCTCGGTCGTTCGCCCATTCCTCGAGCGTCAAGCTGGCGCAAGCCTGTGTCGAGAGCGCAAGCAACAAGACCGCGAGCCACTTCGTCCATCGGATCATCGCCATCACCTCGCCTCCATGGATACCAAAGTCTGCCGCGGCGACCACCGGGGTCGGCGCGAATTCGAGCCTGGCAGGGCATTGGATTACACTGTCGGGCCATGGATTGCCGCATCACGCTGTCGCAGATCAACCCGACGCTCGGGAATCTGACGAAGAACCTGGAACTGCATGTCGCCGAAATCGAGGCCGCGAAGAGCGCGGGCTCCCAGCTCGTCCTGTTTCCGGAGCTTTCCCTGTCCGGCTATTTCCTGAAGGACCAGACTTCCGAGATCGCGCTGCGGCTCGATTCGCCGCTCTTGAAAGGCCTCGCCGAGCAATCGCGCAAGATCTCGATCGCCGCTGGATTCGTCGAGCGCTCGCCCGAAGGACGACTCTACAACTCGATCGGCTTCTTCGAGGATGGAGCGCTGCTGCACGTCCATCGCAAGGTGCACCTCGTCACCTACGGCATGTTCGACGAGCAGCGCGAGTTCGCGGCCGGCGACCGCTTCGTCGCTTTCGAATCCAAGCTCGGCCGCTTCGGATTCCTGATCTGCGAGGACCTCTGGCACGTCTCGAGCGCTTACCCCTATTTCCTCGCCGACGTCGATCTCCTGCTCGTGCACTCCTGCGCGCCCGGCCGCGACGTCGCGAAGAATGACGACGGCGAGCTCGGCTCCCAGCGCGTCTGGCAGACGCTGCTCGCCGCCCAGGCCTTGACCACGCAGACCTGGGTCGTGTGGACCAATCGCGTCGGCTGGGAGGACGGGATCTTTTTCTCCGGCGGCTCGCGAGTCGTCGATCCCTTCGGCCGCACCTTCGCGATGATCGAGGGTCTCGAGCCTGGAAGGCTCGACGTGCATTTGACTTCGCGCGACATGGAACGCGCGCGGCTGATGACGCCGCTGCGCCGCGATGCCAAGCCCTGGCTGCTCGAGCAGAGCCTCGCGCGCCATCGAACCCAGGACTGATGGACCGACCAGGCTTGAGCCTCGCGATCGATACCGCGCTCGTCGAGCGCCTGCTGGTGCAGTTCCTGCGCGAAGAAATCCACAGCGCTGGATTCACGCGCGCGGTGCTCGGCGTTTCCGGCGGCATCGATTCGGCGGTGGTCGCGGCGCTCGCGGCGCGCGCGCTGGGAGCGAACAACGTGTTGGGAGTGCTCCTCCCCTATCGCGAGTCCACTCCGCAGAGCGAGATCGACGGGATCCTCTTGTGCGACACGCTCGGCATCCGAAGGGACAAGGTCGACATCAGCGCGATGGCGGACGGTTACATTTCTCTCGCTCCGAAAATGGATCGGCTGCGGCGCGGCAACGTGCTCGCGCGCTGCCGCATGATCGTGCTCTACGACCGCGCCGCGTCCGACAAGGCGCTGGTCATGGGCACGAGCAACAAGACGGAATTGCTGCTCGGATACACGACGCAATTCGGCGACAGCGCGAGCGCGCTCAACCCGATCGGAGATCTGTACAAGAATCAGGTCTACCAGCTCGCGCGTCACTTGAAGATGCCCGAAGCCCTGGTGACCAAGGCGCCGTCGGCCGATCTTTTCGCGGGCCAGACCGACGAGAGCGAGCTTGGATTCACGTACGAAGCGGTCGATCGCCTGCTCTATCTGATGGTCGACGAGCGCTACAGCGAGGACGATCTGCTGCGCGCTGGATTCGAGCTCGCTTTCGTGCGCAAGATCGTGGCGCGCATCGCGTCGACCCAGTTCAAGCGCGTGCCGCCGATCATCGCCAAGCTTTCGCAGCGCACGGTCAACCAGGATTTCCGCTACTTGCGCGACTGGGGTCGCTGAGACTTCTTCGCGTCGCCCTTCAAGAGCGCCCAGCGTTCGTGATCCTGCCAGCGGCCCGCGACATGGGCGAACTCGCGCGCGCGACCTTCTTTGACGAAGCCCGCGGAGCGCAACAGCCGCTTGGAAGCTCGATTCCCGGGCAGGATGTCGGCTTCGACGCGCCGCAATCCCAGGCCTTTGAAAGCGCGAGTGATCGCCAGCGGCAAGGCTTCCGACATATATCCCTGGCGCGCGTGTGCCGCGCCGATCCAATAGCCGAGCACCGCGCTCTGGAAGGGCTCGCCGCGAATCGTGCCTATGGTAATCGCGCCGAGAATCGCGCCGCTGCGCGCGGAGCAGATCAGCCAGCGTTCGCGTCCCTTGCCAGGCCCCTGATCGAGAAAGGCGCGGAACACCTGCGGACCAATGGGGTCGATGCCGCGCGGCGGGCGCACCTCGAAGGGAGCGAGGAACTCGAGGCTCGAGCGGCGCAATTCGAAGAACTCGTGCTCGTCGCGAGGCTGCGGAGCCCGCAGATAGACGCGCCCGCCGCGCCGGAACAAGCGCTCGGGCTGCGCCGCGAATCGTTTGAGCTTCGCCACGTTCAAGGTGCGCTCGCGCGCAGCGACTTCCACGGCTCGTCCTGGCTCATGTCGATCACCGCGGGCCCGTCAAAGCGCGCATGGGAGAGCACGGCGAGGAAGGTCAAGGGCTTGCGCGAGGAGTTGTACGTGCCGTGGACTTCGTCGCGCGGAACATGGACGACTTCGCCCGCGTGCATGATGCGCTTCTCGCGACCGACCCACTGCTCCGCTTCGCCCTCGAGGTAATAGAGCAGCTCCTCGAAGCAGGGGTGGCGGTGGAAAGCGTGGGCTTTGCCCGGCGGCATCACGACGCGCACGAGCTGCAGGTTGGTCGCCGCGGTCAAGCCCGGCCGCGAGAACCATTCGTGCGGTCCCCAGGGCATGGTCTCGACCTCGACGTCACCCGCGCCGATGAATCGCAAGCAGCGTTCGGTGCACATTGCTCAGCGTTCCTTCGCCCAGCGGATCGCGTTGGTGTACATCGCGCGATACGCGGCGAGCTCGTGCGCCGCGCCGTCGTGGCCGAGCGTCAGGCAGGCGGTGCGCCCGCGCGCGCGCTCGACGGTCCAGAGCACGGGATATTCCTTGCCGGTGGAAAGCGAACGGCCGACCGCGATCACGTGTGTCTTCGCCTGCGATGAATCGAGCGCCGTTTCATACAGCTCGTCCGCGACTCGGAAGGTCGCAGGCACGCCCTTGGCGAGCGGATGGGCCGCATCGACGACGCGCACTTCGAACTCCGCGTACTTCTCGTGATTGCGCGCGCCGCCGCCGACCCATCGCGCGTTGTATTCGGGCCAGTCGCTCCAGTTGAACCAGGTCGCCGGGTGCACGAGCACGAGGCCACCGCCATCGGCATAGAACTTGACGAGCGCGGCGCGTAAGGCATCGCCCGCGAGCGGCTGATTGTTCGTCAGGCACAGGACCTGGAGCTGCGCGAGCTGATCGCGAACATCGCCCGTGCCCTCGGTGTAGCGCACGGAGCCGACTTTCGCGGCCTCGAGCGTCGCGAGATCCTCGGTCTTGAACCAGCGCTCGAAATCGTGGCTCGATCCGCCGCCAACGATCAGCACGTCCAACGGTTTGACTTCGGTCTTCACGATCTTGCGCACCGCTCCGTCGAGCTCCGCGGTCAAGCCGACGAAGGTCGGAGAGAGGTGGTTGTCATAACTCTCGAGCACGATCTTAGCCACGACCTGATTCTTCGAAGGCGCGACGTCGAAGGTGCGGATCTGTCCGTAGCTGTCGGGCTTCACGAGATCCTCCACGTATTTCGACCCCGGCACATCGCGCCGCCCGATCCAATCGGCGAACTCGACACCGTCGCGGAGCACGATTTCCTCGCGCGAGCCGTCGTCGTAGACCCAGGTCCATTTCACGCAAGGCTGCTTGTCGTCCCTG
>DATHET010000242.1:0-15270 GCA_035490315.1 Planctomycetota bacterium | reverse complement strand
AAGAAGATCCGGGAGAGACTCCCGTCGCGAGCCTGGCGAAGCATTCGCTGGTGTACAGCGTTGCGCCGCTGATCCAAAAATTCATCGCGCTGACTCTGGTGTGGATCTACACGCGCGAGCTGAACAATGCTCAGCTGGGCGCGACGGCGATCTGCGATCTCCTGTTCACGGCCCTGATCCAGATCTGCGGCACGAATCTGCTCGGGGCGATCGTGCGCTTCTACTTCGAGCAGAAAGACGAGCGCGATCGGCGCGCGGTGATCAGCTCGGCGATGCTCTTTCTCTCCGTCGTTTCGTGGTCGATCGTCGCGCTCGGATTCGTCTTCCGCGCACCGCTCGCGGAGGCGCTGTTCGTCGTGTCGGACCGCGATCTTGCGCAAGACGATTTGACGCTTTGCTTGAGCGTCGTTCTGGCCACGATTCCGCTCGCTCTATGCAGCGAAACCGCGTTCCGCTACTTGCAGATCCAGCAGCGCTCGCGGTTGATCACCACGATTCGAGTCTCGAAGGCGCTGCTCGAAATGGCACTGCGAGTCGTCTTTCTGGTGCATTTTCACTACGGCGTGATCGGCTTTCTCCTCGCGACGCTGATCGGGGAGCTGCTGACCAATGTGCTGCTGACGGTCTGGGTCTTGCGGAGAGTCGGGCTCAAGTTCTCGAAGCGCGTGCTGTCGCCGATGATTGCGTACGGCGCTCCGCTCGTGTTGGTCGGACTGTGCCAGATGGCTCTCAACCGGATCGACAGCCAGATGCTGCGACAGCTCGGGCCTGAGGATGACGCGATGGGTTGGGCCGGAATCTACAACCACGGCTACGCGATCGGTTGGCTGGTGCAACTCGTCGTCGTGGGCTCGTTCATGCAGATCTGGCAACCGTGGATCTTTGCCGTGAAGGATGCCGAGCGCCGCGTCGATCTCGTCGCCAAGGTCAGCACCTGGGCGCTCTTCGCCGTTGCTGTCGCGAGCATCGGCTTGATGCTGTTCGGCCGCGAGTTCGTGCACATCTTGACGGCCCCCGGCAAGGAATCGCTCTGGGCTGCGACACCCGTCTTGACGTGGGTGTGCGCTGGCTATGTTTTCTTCGCGCTCAACGCCTTGAGCCAGGTGCCGATGTTCATTGCGAAGCGCACCTGGCCGATGTTCTGGCTCAACGTGATCGCGGTAGTGGTCAAGGTCGGCTTGTGTTTCGCGCTGATCCCGAGGCTCGGATTCGTCGGCGCAGCCGTGGCGACCCTTGCGACCTTCGTGATCCTGGGAATCGCCGGTCACGTCGTCGCAAGCCGGACAGTGGGCGCGCGCTTCGAACACGGTCGCATGGCGGCGATGCTGATCCTCGTGCTCGGCGTCATGGCGGCGACCTTGTGGATCGATGGATCACTGTCGCAAGCGTACGTGACGATATTCACCCCGATGACAGGAGTGAAGGCAGCGCTGTTCGTCGTCATCGCGCTTGCCGTGTGGGGCTTGTTCCTTCACCCCGACGAACGCGCGCAACTCACGCGGCGCGTGCGCGCGAAGCTCAGGGCTTCAGGACCGTGAACTTTTCGAGCGACCAGTCCGGCGTCGACTCGTAACCGAGCTTCACGACGAGATCGCCGTAGCGATCCTTGAACTTGTCGACCAGCGCCGGCGTGAAGTGGTTGACCCAGTCGCCCGCCTCGCCCTTGCGGTAGTGGCTCTTCTCGTCCGCCTGACCTTTCTTGCGACCGCCGGCGTAGTTCGAGAAACGATTGTTGTGCACGATCCCGAGCAACCGCTCCGCCGGAATCTTTTCCAACGGCCGCCGCCACGGCAGCTTGTTCTGCCGCCACCAGATGTTGTTCGCCGCGCGCAGCAGATACGGCAACTGCCGCTTCTTCGCGAAGTTGTCCTCGTCGAGCACGCCGAGGAACCCGAAGACGTTCAAGAATCCGCGGTAAGGATCCGGCGTGAACTCCTCCTGGCGCAGCTCCAGGACATTCTCCTGCTCGTAATTCCAGTGGACCATCTCCTCGAGCACCGGCCGGTTGAACTCCATCTCCGCGAGCAGGCCCTCTTCCTTGGGGACCTTGTTCAGTTTCTCGCGGTGCGCAGGCAACTCCGGCCAATCGGTCGTCGGGTGCGAATTCCGATGGCTGAAATACGCCGAGACGATCAGGTCGCGCGGGTCGCGGACCACGTGGAAGCCGCGGAAATCGCGCAGATTGACGAACTTCGCGTTGGCGTTCACATACGAGACGAAGTCGATGCCTTCGCGGTCGACGAAGCCCGCGAGATCGTTGCCGAAAGGCTTTTCGTCGTAGAGATAGGCGAGTTTCCAGCCCGCGTCGGCGCAGACCCAGTCGACGATGCTGTGGATCCAGGTGCTCGCGCACTTGTGGTGGCCGAAGAAGGCGAGCAGCGGGCGCTTCGAGGCGGGCTCGGGCTGGGAGGGAGGCGTCGTCGAAGTCATCGCTCGGGGGAAGGCGCGGGGCTGGCGGGCGGAGCCTGGGGTATCGGAGCCCCGGGATCGGCCGCTTGAGCCCAGCAGTCTACAAACCCGTCGCGCGCGCCCGAGGGCTTTTCAGGTCTCGGCCTTGGCATCGAAGCGGCTGACGAAACGCAGCGCGCGCTCGACCAGGAAACGGTAGGCCTCGAGGATGTTGCTCTCGATCGGCGCCATGCCGCGCGCGACGAGAATCGGCGGGAAATTGGCCTGGTTCTCGATGTACACGTCGCGGGTGTCGGCGTGGTAGGACTCGATGCGCAGGGCGTAGGACTGGGGCGCGGACTCCTGCGCGGGGAACACCATCCGCAAGCCGAAGAGCTGCGGCTCGCGCCCGAAGTCGTCGGTCTCGCCCTCGAGGCCGAGCAGGCCCTGCTTCAGGAAGGTGCGGCTGTCCTTGAAGTAGCGCGGGTTGACCAGCGTGCGCACGGTGACTTGCTGGGCCGTGAAGACCTGCACACCGGTCTGGCTGACCACCAGCTCGCTGACGAAGCGCGCGCGCAGGGCGAACTCCTCGACCGTCAAGCTCGAGAACTCCTCGCGGAACTGGAACCGGTCGCCGAGGAAGGCGGCCATCGACGCGGCGCCCGGACGCGCGGTCGGATTCGAGAGCACCGCTCCCTGCGGCGTCACCACGAAGCCCTGGTAGGGCGAATTCCCGGTCTGGAACAGCTGGTTGTGCACACGCTGGATCGGGGCGGGCTCGGGATGGCGCGGAGGATGGAACAGCTCCGTGATGAGCGCGATCGTGCGCGGTGCGTAATGCATGCTGCGTTCCAACGAATTCCTTGGATCCAGCGTACAGCCCGCCTCGAAAAGACCCCAAGCCCAGAAATCGCCACTTTTCGCCATTTTTTCGGGCCCAAACGCTATCAGTCCATTCACGCCAGCTTGCAAGACCGCGCGCAGGACGGGACATGGGTGCGGCCGGGCTCCGAGGAATCGCCACTCTGGCTCCGCGCCGGCCGCTGGGGTCACGCCCCCAGGCCCGCGGCAGGCGAATCGACTTACCTTTCTGCTCCCGGGGCCGTAACCTAGTAACGCTCCAAAGCTCCGCACGGGAGCGGACGGCCGTTCCGACTCCAATCCAGTTCCGAACCACCCTCGCGCATGAAGCTCATCCTCAGTCCCTTCCTTTCCTTGCTCCTGGTCGCCTGCGCCTCGGACGCATCCACGAGCAAGTCCCAGCCTCCGAGCGAGCCGGTGGCTAACCAGCCCATGGACAAGGTGGCTCCGCCGGAGCCTGGGGTCGCGCCCGCGCCGAGCCAGCCCGCCGCGGAGCCGGCGAAACCGGATGCCGCCCCGAGCCGGCCGGCCCCCACGGCCGCCCAGACTGGCGCGGGTTCCGGGGCTACTCCCCCTGTCCAGACTCCCGTTCCCGCGCAGGTCGCCCCGCCGGCCGCCCCCGGAGCCGCCCCGGCCACCGAGCTCCACCCGCAGACGCCCACCGAGCCCGCGGTGGTCAAGCCGATCGCGCCGAATTTCGCGGTCCAGATGCCGACCACGCCGCCCACGCCCTGCCCGGTGGTGCTCGCGCCGGCCTCGAAGGTCGATCCCCATTCCCTGTCGGGCAGCAAGCTCGGCGGCCCGATCAAGGTCTACGACAAGGTGATCGAAGAGGAGATGATCCGCCGCTACCTGTGCTACGGCGTCGGCAGCAAGCACATCGACTCGCTGAAGTTCGACGTGATCTGCCGCGGCGAGATCGCCAAGCGCAAGGCCGCCGGCGAGGACGTGTCCAAGCTGACCGTCTCCGACGCCGAGGTCGAGAAGTCGATCGAGAAGATGCGCAAGGACTTCCTGATCAAGTACCCGTCGCTCGATTTCCCGACAGAAGTCGGCCGGGCCTACCTGGCGCTCGACGTGTACGTCAGCGAGCTGAAGCCGGCGATCCTCTTCGACAAGACGTTTTTCCCCGAGGATCCCGTGACCTGGCCCGGTGTGACGACCGAGGCGATCGTCATGGCCAGCGGCGGTCGCGGCTTCATCGACGACTCGATCGAGAGCTACCAGCAGCGCAAGCAGATGATGATCGACCAGCATCTCGACGAGCTTCCGGCCGACGATCCGATCCTGACCGACACGCTGCGCTCCTGGCTGCTCGAAGCGCTCAATCAATTCGCCCAGGTCGAGATCGACCCGAGCAAGCTGCCGGACGACACGCTGCTGATGGTCGAGGGCACGCCGATCAAGGTCAGCGAAGTCTGGAGCGCGATCGCGCCCCACGTCACCTGGGAAAACGTCGAGGAAACCCGCCGTTTCCTGACCCAGCTCGCCGTGGTCGAGCACGACCTCGCGCAGCACGGCGCGCTGATGACCCAGCCCGAGTTCGAGGCGGCTTTCGCGCCGAACCGGCCCTTCCGCGATGCGCTGACCGATTACGAGATGGTCGCGATCGTGCTCCAGGGTTTCCCCTCGATGCAGGCCTGCTTGCGCTACGAGCTCATGCAGCGCAGCTACCGCAACCTGATCAAGGACGAGATCGCCAGCGACGCGCAGCTGATGCCTTATCTCCAGCGCGCGAACCAGATCGCGGGCGCGGCGAAGATCGACGCCGAGGTGATCCTGTCCAGCGCCTACGACTTCCCGAACTCGCGCTGGAAAGTCGATGGTTGGAAGACCGCCGAGGCCAAGGCGCGCGAGCTCAAGGCGAAGCTGGACGCAGGCGCCGATTGGGGCGACCTGCTCGAGCTCTACTCGGAGTTCTGGGACCCGCCGATGCCCGAAGTCGGTCAGAAGCCCCAGTTCGGATTCGTGTTCAAGGGCCGCTTCGGCGAGCAGACGCGCAACCAGCTCGCCGGCGACATGCTCGAGACCGACTACACGACGTATCTGCGCGGGCGCTGCCTGGCCGACGAAATCTTCTTCGACCAGCAGGGCGGCACGATCTCCGACGTGATGCAGGGGCCGCGCGGCTACTACATCTCGCGGGTCAATTCGCGCAAGCCGGCTTCGGCGGGCTTGAATCTGCAGGCTCCGGCCAACCGTGAATTCCTGCTGAATTTCGTCTGCATGCAGCGTTTCGGCGCTTATTCGCGGCAATTGCTGACCGACGCGATCGCCAAGGGCGACGTCAAGGGATTCTGAGCCGCGCCGGCATTTGCGATTCGCGAGTTGGCTCACGAGACTAGAACTCGTGGCCAGCTCGAGTTTTAGCAGACTGTATTCCCTGCTGAAGGACGAGGTGCGCCCGCGCCTCCCGGCCTTGATCGCGGTGTTCGGTCTGGCCTCGCTGACCGCGATCGCGCAGAAGGGGCCGATCCTGCTGGTCGAGCCGCTGCTCAAGCGCGTGCTCTTCCCCGATCCGGCGGGGGTCGCGGAGGAAGCGCCGGCCGAAGGCGCTTTCGCCTGGATCCTCGAAGCCAAGCGCCGCGCGACCGACGCCCTGTTCGGAGCGCCGAACGAGCAGCTCGACACGCTCCACGCCGTGGCGGTCATCGTCGCGCTGATCGGAGGCTTCGCCCTGGTCGCGGCCCTGTCCGAGTATTTGTTCAACTGGATGTCGCGGCGCGTGGCGATCTCGATGGTCATCGACATGCGCACGCGCCTCGTCCGCCACCTGCTCGGCCTGTCGATGCGCTACCACGGCGAGCGGCAGTTCGGCGACTTGATGAGCCGCATCTCCAGCGACGTCAACACGACGCTGCAGTCGGTCAACGTGATCCTCAAGGACTGCACGCAGCTGCCGTTCCTGGTCCTGGGCTCGCTGGCCGCCGCGTTCATCACGGCGCCCATGCCGACCTTGAGCATCGTCCTGGCCCTGCCCTTGATCGCTTTGCCGATCGCCGTGCTCGGGCGGCGCGTGCGCAAGCGCAGCAAGAAGAGCCTGACCAGCCTGGGCGCTTCGGTCGAAGTCCTGACGCAGATTTTCACGGGGATTCGCACGGTCAAGGCCTTCCGGGCGGAGGAGCGCGAGCTCGCGCGCTACGCGCAGGTCAACGCCGAGTACTTCTCGATCTCGATGCGCATGGTGCGCGCGATCGCGTCGATCGAGGCCTGGACGGCGCTGCTCTCGAACCTGACGCTGGGCCTGTTGCTGGCCTTGATCGTCTGGGTGAATTCCAGCCACAAGTGGTTCGACGACGCGGGCCAGCTCGGCGCTTTCCTGCTCGCGATCTCGCTGATCTACGGGCACGTCAAGCGCTTGACGAACTCGATCGGCAAGGTCCAGGAGTCCGCGGGCGCGGCGGATCGGCTCCAGGCGCTGCTCGACGAGCCGCCGGACATCATCGAGCGGCCGGGCGCCCACGCGATCGAGTCCCTGGGCAAGGGGCTGCGCTTCGAGGGCGTGACTTTCCAATATGGAGGCACGGATCGCCCGGCTCTGGTCGACCTCGATCTCGACATCCGGCGCGGCGAGATGCTGGCCCTGGTCGGAGCCTCGGGCGCGGGCAAGACCACGCTGGTCGACCTGCTGGCGCGCTTCATCGATCCTGGATCGGGCCGGATCACGATCGACGGTCACGATCTGCGCGAGCTGACCCTCGATTCGTGGACGAAGCAGTACGCGATGGTCGGTCAGGTCCCGTTCCTGTTCCACACCTCGATCCTCGACAACATCCGCTACGGCAAGCCGGACGCGAGCCCTGCTGAAGTCGAGGCCGCGGCGCGCGCGGCGAACATTCACGAGTTCATCGAGAGCCTGCCCGAGAAATATGCGACGCGCGTCGGCGACGCGGGTGCGCGGCTCTCGGGCGGTCAGCGCCAGCGCATCACGATCGCGCGCGCGATCCTCAAGGGCGCGCCGCTCTTGCTGCTCGACGAAGCGACCAGCGCCCTCGATTCCGAGAGCGAAGCGGTGGTGCAGGAAGCCCTCGATCGTCTGATCGCGGGGCGCACAGTGCTCGTGATCGCGCACAGGCTCTCGACGATTCGCAACGCGGATCGCATCGCGGTGCTCGATGCAGGTCGGCTCGTCGAGCTCGGCAGCCACGACGAATTGATCGCGCGCCGCGGAGCCTATTGGCGCTTCCACTCGGTGCAGTTCAAGCCGGGCAGCGACGTGATCGCGACCGCGAGGGTGACTCCATGAGCGAGCCCCAGGATCCCGCTAGCAGCGCGCCGGCGGCCAAGGTCCACGACCCGCGCCTCGACGCGTCCGGCGACGACCATCCCGGCGTCCAGCCGTTGAAATTCGACCTGATCGCGCTGGAGAAGACGCGCTACGGCCTGCAAGGAATCGGTTTCGCACTGCTCGCTTTGTTGATCGCCGCGCCGCTGGCTTCGCGACACTTCGCCGGCACCCCCGCTTGGAAAATCGCGGGTCTGGTGATCTGGGGGCTCGGACTCTTGTGCATGACCGTCAGTGTGGCGATCACCTCGCCGACCCCGCACGGGCCCTTGCCGCGGTACGCGATCCGGCTCTACGTTTTCCTCTGCATCCTCGCGATGACCTCGACCATCGTGCACCTGTTCCACCTGTTCACCGCTCGCGTCGAGAGCGATTCCACGAGCTTCATCGCCGGCCAGATCGACAACATCACGTTGATCTCGGTGCTCGCGCTCAGCTTGATTTTCTGGAGGTTCTGCCAGTTCCGCGGACTCTCGGGCCGAGCGATCGTCTGGCTCTGGCTGTGCATGGCGATGTTCGCGGCGGGAAGCGCCAACAGCCTGGGCTGGCATCCGGCACTCTGGGTTTTCCCGCCCCTCGGCTTGATCGCGCTCTTCGCCGCATGGCAGACCGCGCGCGACGTGTGGCTCGACGCGGTCTACCGCCACAGCAAGTTCTTCGTGATCACGAATCCCAAGGCCGACGTCGTGCCGCTGCACTCGGCGGAGCGGCATTAGCGCGCCGCCAGCCTCTTCTCGTCAGAGCCGAGACCGACTCGGTGCTTCTCGCGGCGAGCGACTGGGACCGGCCGCTCGCTACTCGGCGCTGATCAGGCACACGGCCTGCACGGCGATCCCCGCGCCTTGCGCCAAGGCTCCAAGTCCCTCGAGCGTCTTGCCCTTGACGTTGATCGCGTCGGCTTCGACTCCGAGCAGCTCCGCGATCCGCGCGCGCATCGCGGCGCGCATCGGAGCGATGCGCGGACCTTCGGTGGCGACCACGATGTCCGCGTTGACCACGCGCCAGCCGCGCGCGCGCAGCATCTCCATCGCCGCGGACAAGAAACGCGATGACTCAGCTCCTTTCCAGCGCGGATCCTTGTCGCTGAACAGCGTCCCGATGTCGTCGAGCCCCGCCGCTCCGAGCAGCGCGTCGGTCAAGGCGTGCAGCACCGCGTCGCCATCGGAGTGGGCGAGCGGCCCGCTGGGATGGTCGAAGCGCACGCCGCCGAGCACGCAGGCTCGTCCCGCGACGAGCCGGTGCAGATCGAAGCCCAGACCGACGCGCGTCTTCATGTCGTTCCCTTCGCGCGCCACAGAAGCAGCGCTTCGGCCAGGACCAGGTCCGACGGAGTCGTGACCTTCAGATTGCAGACGTCGCCGGGCACGATCGTCACCGGGCCTACGTAGCGCTCGTGCAGGGCGCAGTCGTCGGTCGGCTCGAATTCGTCCCCTTCCGCGCGCGCGAGGAGCTCGATCAGGAGCTCGCGCCGGAAAGCCTGGGGAGTCTGCGCGGCCCAGAGCACGGATCGATCGAGGGTGCGCTCCGCGTGGGTGCCCGAAGCCGAGGTCTTCAGCGTGTCGCGCACCGCCACCGCGACCACGCTCGCTCCATCGCGTTGCGCGACTCGCGCCGCCTCTTCGATCACGTCCGCCTCGACCAGCGGCCGCGCGGCGTCGTGGACCAGGACCACGTCGACTTCCTGCGACACGCTGCGCACCCCGTGGCGCACCGAGTGGGTGCGGCGGCGGCCGCCGGGCACCACCGCGCGGACTTTCAGGAAGGAGGGATGCAACCGCGTCGCGTCGCGCGCCATCTGGGCGAAGGTCTCGACGTCCGCGGGATGGCTGACGATCACGATCTCCAGCACGCAGGACGCGCGGTCGAAGGCGGCGAGGGTGTGCTCGATCAGCGTGCGTCCGGCCAGGCGCAGCAGGGGCTTGCGCTGCTCGGCGCCCATGCGCGTCGAATCGCCCGCGGCGACGATCACCGCCGCGGCGCGCAAGGGGAGGGGACGATCCTTCGGTGGCTGCATCGATGCGGCGCGCAACTTCCTCTCGCGCGGGCCAAAGCGTAGGGTGCGGGGGTGCCGCCTGAAAGTCCGCTACCGCGCGCCGTGCGCCGTCCCGTGGTGCGGCCGCTCGTCGCACCCAGCCTCGCCGAGCGAGCTGCCGCGGTCGCGGGCGCGCTTGCGCCGGCGACTTCGGCGAAGGCCAGCTCAGCCTCGAGCCCTGCGGCAATGGAGGTTCCTGACTCGGTTGCGACCCGTGACGCGGGGTCTCGCCTCGCGGCCAACGACGCGAGGGCCGGCCTCGCCGCCACTGCCGCCGTGCCTCGTCTCGCGGCCAGCGGCGCCGTGCCAAGTCTCACTGCCAGCGGTGCCGTGCCAAGTCGCGCTGCCAGCGGTGCCGTGCCAAGTCTCGCTGCCAGCGGTGCGGTGCCAAGTCTCGCTGCCAGCGGTGCGGTGCGTAGTCTCGCCGCCACCGGCGCGGTGGCTCGCGATCGCGACGAACAGGCAACGGCCCAGGGCGCGAGCGCGACGGTGATCCTGGGCATCGATCCGGGCACGCGCATCGTCGGCTGGGGCGCCATCGTGCTCACGCCGCGCGGTCCGCGCCTCGTGGCTGCCGGAGTGATCCGCGCGGGCACGGGCGATCTGCCCCAGCGCCTGGGCCTGATCCGGCGCGAATTGGATCGGCTGATTGAGCTCCACCGGCCGACCGTGGTCGCCGTCGAGGAGGCCTTCGCCCACAAGAACATGCAGAGCGCCCTGCGCATCGGCGAGGCCCGCGGCGTGGTGCTTTCCTGCGCGTCAGCTGTCGGCGTCGCGGTGCACCAGTACCCGCCGGCCGCGGCCAAGAAGGCGCTGGTCGGCAACGGTGCGGCCCACAAGACGCAGGTCGCGGCCATGGTCGCTCGCCGCTTGGAGCTGGCGGAGGCGCCCGAGCCGCTCGACGCCAGCGACGCGCTCGCCCTGGCCCTGACCCACGTCCTGCGCTCCATGCCGCAGCAGCGACACGGCTAGAAGCCTCTGCTCGAGACGCACCCTAATCCCGCCGAGCCACTCTGGCGCTTTGGCACGCGCGCCCCTTCAATGGGGACCATGGCGTCCAAGGGGGGATCTCGAGCGGGACCCGCGGGCGCAGCTTCTGCCTTGTGGGTAGCGGCGCTGCAGGACGCCTTCGCCGACGTCGAATGGGTCGACAGCGAGCTCGATCTCGGCGAGGGGCGCAGCGTCGACTGGGTCGGGATCGACCCCTCGGGCCGCATCGTTTTTGCCTTGTTTTGCGACGGAACCGGCGAAGTCGGGTTGGTCAGCGCGCTCGATGCGCTGGTGTTCTTCGAGCGCAATCGCCCCGTCCTCGCGCAGCATTTGCGCTCGCCTCGCGTGCGCACCGCGCTCGAGCCGATCGTCGCCCTGATCGCCCCGTCTTTTTCCGAGCAATTGCTGGCACGCCTGTGCGTCCTGGGCGCGAGCAGCCTGCGGATCCTGGAATTGCGCCAGCTTTCCAGCTCGCGAGGCGAGCGCGCCTACCTCGTGCCCCTGGCGCCGAGCATCGTTCGCAACGCGCCCGAGGCTCACCACGGGCCGGAAGCATTCCTTTCCGCCCTGCCCATCGGCCGCCGGACGGTCGGCGAGCTCCTGATCAAGCGCATCAGTCGCATCGACACCCAGCTCGTGCTCTCCAGCGGCGAGCGCAGCCTGTTCTGGCGTCTGGGCGAGGACCTCTTGTGCTCGATCGCCCTGATCGAGGGCGTGGTCGAGGGTCAGATCCCGCCCCTGGAGGGGCCGCGCCAGATCGCCGACTCGGCGGAAGTCGAGGTCTTCGTCGACCGGGTGCTCGAGCGCTACGTGACCCTGCTCGGCTCGAGCCCGATGGCGAGCGGCTCTCCCGACTCGCCGATGTTTGCCGCGGTCGACGCCGGCATGACGCTGACGCCGGAGGAAATTGCCGCATTTCGTCAATCCGGATAGCCCGCCGCGGAGCGTAGGATCGACTCGCGGAGCAGGAAGGGATCTGCTCTTGCGATGAACTGGGATCAAGCCTTGCGGATCCTGCAACCGCTGCGCGCTCCGCAGACGATGAGTTCGTCGCTCGCGCGCGAGACCGCGCTCTTGCATCGATCTCACGCGCCGTCGATCTGCATCGCGAGCGGCAAGGGCGGTACGGGTAAGTCGGTAGTGAGCGCGGCCTTCGCCGCCTTGTGGGCCGAGCATTGCCGCACGCTGCTGATCGACGCGGATCTCGGAGTGGGCAACGCCCACCTGATGCAGAACGTGCAGCCGAAGTTGACGCTGGTCGACGTGGTGCGCGGTCGGGCGCAGTCGTCGCAGGCCTTGACGATCTGCTCGCCGCGGCTGGATCTGCTCGCGGGAGGCAGCGGCGTGTCGCAGATGGCTTCGCTGACGCCGGCCGAGCTGTCGCGGATCGCGCAGGGCATCGAGCAGCTCGACGCCGGTTACGAGGCCTTGATCGTGGACTCAGCGGCGGGGATTTCCGAGCAGACAATTGCGTTCGCCGCCGCCGCGGATCTGGCCGTGATCGTCACCACGCCGGATCCGACGGCGATGACCGATGCCTATGCTTTCTTGAAGGTGCTGTTCGCGCGCAAGCCGGACGCCTGCGTCGATCTGATCGTCAACAGGACATTCGAGGAGGACGAGGGTGCGCGCACGGCGCAGCGCATCGAGAGCGTGTGCCAGCGGTTCCTCGGCCGCGGCGTGCATTACATCGGATGCGTGCCGGACGACCGCGAAGTCGTGAAGAGCGTCGCGCGCCGACTGTGCGTGATCACCGCGGCGCCGGAGTGCAGGGCGGCGCTGGCTCTGCGCAAGCTGCAGGGAATGGTCATGGAGGAGCTTTCGACGTTCGCGCACCACGGGCTGGGGAGATCGCTGGAAGCTTCCTGCGCCACGCTGCTGTCCAGGGGCTGAGCCTCTCGAAAAAATCCGAGAATTCGGGCCGCCAGAGGTCGCGAGCGCGGTCGTCTGGATGTGGATCCTCCCAGCCAGCCAGCCCGTTCCCATGGCGATGTCCAAGCGGCCCGCGCCGAGCCGTTCGGTCCGGCCTGGGTTTTCATCGTGCTTGGAATCTTGTCCGCGGACGTCTTCTCTCCGCCGCCCGCGGTGACGGCGCACTTCGAGGCCCAGGCTTGCAGACACGGAGTCCAGGGATCGGTCGCCGACTCACCTCGCGATCTGACCAACATGAATGCACGCGAGCTGCGCCAGTTGCCCGGGGTGGGGGAGGGCCGCGCCCGCGCGATCGCCGCTGCACGCTGGGATCACGACCGGCGATCGCCGCCGCTCGAGGCGGACGATGTGCCAGGAATCGGACCGGTGACCGAGGAGCGCATCCGCAGCTGGCGCGATGCTCAACCGGCGCCCAGCCTGCCCTTGCCGCGGCCGATCGGCGTGTACCTGACGCCGGCGGAGGAGCCAACCGACCTGCCGCCAGAGGATCCCGACCCGCCAGGAATTGCCGACCCCGAGCCGAGTGGCTCAGTCCCGCCGGAATCCGGCAGAGGATCCAGCGCTCGCGGGAGACGCCGTAGTGGGGCGTCGCGGCCTCGCGTACACTCGCACCCCACGCCGACGCGCCGCCCTCGTGAGCCTCCCGCCTTCGAGCCGTTCCGACGGCGTTCATTCGCCCGACCAGGGCCTGGTGCAAGCTCCGCCGCGCGAGGCAATCGACGCGGTGCTGCTGGCGGCCTTGGACGAGGACGGAATTCCGGCCGCGCGGCGCGAAGCTCTCGCCCGCGACGCCCGCGGAGCTGGCCCGGCCGGGTCGGAGCAGCGACGCATCGACCTGACTTCGGACACCGTCATTCCCGACCAGGCCCTGGCCCGGGCGCGGCTGGTGGCGAAGGCGCCCGGCGTCCTGTGCGGGGGAGCGATTTTCGCGCGGGCCCTGGAGGTCTGCGATCCGAAAGCAAAAGTCGAGCTTCTGGTTCGCGATGGACAGCGAGTCGCCCCGGGTCAGGAAGTCCTGCGCGCGCTGGGCAGGGCCCGCGCCATGCTCTTCGCCGAGCGGACCGGCCTGAACTTCGTGCAACGTCTGTCCGGTATCGCGACCCTGACCGCGCGCTTCGTCGAGCTCTGCGCCGGCCGCGCCCGCGTCCTCGATACGCGCAAGACGACGCCCAACCTTCGCATGCTCGAGAAATACGCCGTGCGCTGCGGCGGGGGCGAGAACCACCGCTTGGGCCTGTTCGACGAGGCGATGGTGAAGAACAACCACGCTGACCTGGCCGGGATGGCGCTGATCGAAGTGCTGCGCCGCCTGCGCGCGGAGCTCGGGCCGCGGATCAGGATCACCAGCGAGGCCCGCGACCTCGGCGAGGCCCAGGCCGGCGTCGACGGCGACGCGGACGTGGTCATGCTCGACAATTTCGCCGCGGGGGACCTGCCCCGCACCGTGACTGCCCTGCGCGAGCGAGCCCGTGGACGGCCCCGGCCCCTCGAGCTGGAGGCCTCCGGCGGAATCAGCGAGCAGAACGTGGCCCTGGTGGCCGCGAGCGGAGTCGATCGGATTTCGATCGGCGCGTTGACTCACTCGGCGCCGGCGCTCGATTTTTCCTTCTACCTCCGTCCCGCCTGAGCATGGCACGCATCCCGAAGCCGCCGAAGGTGCTCGAAATGCTCCTGCCCGCCGCTCACAGCGCCGTGCGCATGGCGCGCCAGGTCGCACGGAAATTCGCCCGCGAGACCGGCGTGAGGGGCGAATCGCTGGAAACCCTGACGCTCGTGGTGTCGGAGCTGTTGGCGAACGCCGTCGATCACGGTGGGGGCAACGCGGCACTCGACGAGAAGGACTTGAGCAGTCCGGTCACCATGCAGCTGGTCCTCGAGGCCTCCTCGAGCGGCTGGAGAGCCCAGGTCTCCGACCAGGGCGGCGGTGACCCCGAAGAGGTCCGCACACGGCTCACCCCCGGCGAGCTGCCCGATCTCGACGACGAACGCGGCCGCGGCTTTTTCCTGATGGCCGCGATGGTCGATGAGATCTCCGTCGAGCGCAGCGCCGATGGCAAGGGACTGAAGATCACCGCCATCAAGCGCGCCTGACCTCGAAGTCCTGTGCAACTGTCGCCTTCTCGATTTCGCGCGCCCGAGTCCGCCCTCGTCGCACCGCAATCACCGCGGAACGTGACCATGGCAGTCGCGCTGCAAGCGCCGCGAAACGTACCCGTGTCGCGCTAGTCCAAGCTCGCCCGGCCCCACGTGGATCCGAACTCGATTCCCCGATCCGTGGCGGACAGCGGCCCGGTGCTGCGAGGTTTCCGCAGATTCGGCGCTCTGGTCGGGCGCTTGTCGCGAGCCTTTGGCCCCGTGCTCGCGATCGCCTGGTACGGCCTGATTTTCTCGCTCAGTGCGCAACCCAGCCCTCGACTTCCGGGCCCGATCTCCGGCAGCTGGGCCCTCAACACGGGTCACTCTTTGATCTTCGGCCTGCTGGCCCTGTGGATGATCGTCGCCCTTCCCCGCAATCGCGGCTGGCCCCTGATCCGACGCGGCAGCGCGGCGATCGTGCTTGGGCTGGTGATCGTGCTCGGGACGCTGGATGAATTGCACCAGGGCGGCGTGCCCGGCCGCTTCATGTCCGCGACGGACGTGATCACGGACCTGACCGGGGCCGCATGCGTGTTGTGGATCTGCGCCTACACGTCCTCGGAGCGGGCCGTCGAGCGCGGCTTGCGCCAGCGCCTGGCTCTGTGCATCGTCGCGTGTTGCGCGGCGGGCGCCTTCGCCACGCTCG
>DATHET010000241.1:0-7984 GCA_035490315.1 Planctomycetota bacterium | reverse complement strand
CATCCGAGGATGGCTGACGATTCCTGGAGCGCAGGATCTGACGGGCCACGAGCTGTCCGCAACCTTTCGCAGCACGGGACTGCGCTTTTCGCCGATCAGCCATTCCGATCTCGTATGGTCGGAGGGTCGCATGCGAGTGAGCGGTGCGAGCGCGACCACGGACGAGCAGGGATGGTTCTCCATCGAGGGACTCGAGCCGGGGCTTCACGAGATCAGTCTCAGGCTTGGTTCGCCAGGTTTGATCGTCGGCGCGCGCTGGCCCATCCAGGCCTCTGCCGATGGGGTCCGACTGGCGGTCGACTTCGGGCGACTGGTCGTCCATGTCCAGTGCGACGGCAAGCCTGCCAAGGCAGCGGTCCTGCTCTCGGAGGGGGTTGGCAAGAGCGTGTGGGGAACGAACCCGGCACCCACCCACGAGATGTTCCTCCCGCCAGGGAAGAGCTGCTCGGTCGTCGTCCTCGGTCCGGAAGGCTATCTGGATCAAACGCTCGACATCGTCGCGCCGGCCGCCGGACAGACGACGGACGTTCCGGTCGAGCTAGTGCGGGAGGAGCGCTCCGCGGGGCTCGTCATCGATCTGGTAGCGTCGGACGGAACCGTGATGACCGACGCGGGCTTCGCCTTCTTCCTGGCCGACGAGGCTTCGTCCCCGACTCGCACCTTTCGCATGCTGCTGAAAAGTCGGCATGTGATCCACCATGGTTTCATGGGAGGGTTCCCCGATTTTTTCCGTGACATGCGCCGCGGTCACGATGCTTCCCAAGGGGAGGGCGGTGTTTTCCGGTTGACGGAATTGCCGGCTGGAAAGTACCGGGTCGAGGTTCAACCAGAATCGACTGGCCACGGGGGCGACATTTACTGGGTCTGCACGCCCATCGAAGTCGAACTTCTGGCCGGCGCAATCGTGCGTAGACAAATGGACGTCGCGCGCGGCGGACGGCTGAGAATCCAAGCGCTCAATGCTCGAGGCGAACCTCTGGGCGCTGACTGCCGACTCTTCGATTCGACGGGAAGAGAACTGCCGCTCGCGTGGCATACCGAAGCCCATGGCAGCACCTGGAATGGGCAGAAAGGCAAGCTGAACGCTTCTGTGCCGGAGGGCTCGAACGAGGCCGAGTACCCCTTCCTTCCCGGCACCTACGAGCTTCGGCTTTCGATGGACGACTACGTCGAAGCGACACGCCCGGTGGTCATCGAGGCTGGAAAGATGACCTTTGTCTCTGTCGTCCTCGAGCAGCGTTGACCATGCGACGACACACTACAGTCTGAGGAACTCCCACTCTCGATCCCGCTTTTCGAGTCGAGCCCGAAGCGAGATCGCCTCGGGTTCGATTGCCGCAAGTCACCGCGGGCGCGCCTGAGAGGCTCGCCCGCGTCGCACTCGCCTCAAACCGGCCGAGTCCGAGTCGTCTTGACTCGCGTGGTCGTGGTGCGCGTCGTGACTTTGGCGCGCGGCGTCGAGTTCGCGCTGGCGCGCGCGCTTCGCACGAGGGACTTCGCAGCGTCCTTCACCGTGCCCTTGGCCTGCTGCAGGTTGCCCTTGGCCTGACGGATGGCGCCCTTGGCTTCGGTCTTCTCGCTGCCGGTCATCTTGCCGATCTTGCGTTGAGCCTTGCCGACGGCTTCGTTGACTGCGCCCTTTGCTTTGTCTCGATTCATGAGAGTCCTTGTGAGTGGTTTGAAAATCAGGCGAGAGTCTGTGGACTGTCGAAAACGCGATCTCAATCGAGAACCTTTCAGGATCGGTGTGATCGACGTGCAATCGCTCGACACGTTCGATCGCACTGCACTGCTCGAACTACGTGGATCCATGGATCGCCGCGGACTCGTGCTTCTTCTATGACAGAGCATGAGAAATGCTGGACGCTTCCCGTCCTTGGACAGGCTCGTGCGCTGCTCGAGGTTCACCTACCGCTCCCTGACGCTCGGTCTGCTGCTCCTCGTTCAGCAAGCCCATGCCTCGCCAGCGCAAGCCGGTTGCCAGCCGAGCTGGATGCCAACGTTCACGGGACAGGCGGGCACGAGCGAGCGTCTCTACGCGCTCACCGTATTCCACGATGCCCTCGGATCGGCGCTCTACGCCGGAGGCAATTTCGCGAGCGCCGGCGGCGTCGTGGCCAATTCCATCGCATGCTGGAACGGCTCCTCGTGGGCCGCGCTCGGCAGCGGAGTCGACAATTACGTCAAGGACCTCGAGGTCTTCGACGACGGGAGCGGCCCGGCCTTGTACGCAGGAGGCGCTTTCACGACCGCGGGCGGAGTCCTCGTGAACTGCGTCGCGAAGTGGGACGGAACGGCCTGGTCTGGCCTCGGCAGCGGCATGAACGCCCAGGTCAATGGTCTCGCGGTCTTCGATGACGGCGGCGGGCCGGCACTCTTCGCGGCAGGCGACTTCACGACCGCCGGCGGCATGTCGGCGAGATACGTTGCGAAATGGAACGGCGCGAGCTGGTCCGCGCTCGGAACCGGGCTGGACGCGGGCTCCTATTCGATCGGCGTGTTCGACGGCGGAAGCGGCCCCGCGCTCTACCTCGGGGGCATGTTCACCCACGCCGGCGGCAGCCCCGCGAGCCACATTGCGAAATGGAATGGATCGAGCTGGTCCGCGCTGGGAGCCGGCGTCAACGGCTACGTCAACGCGCTGATGTCCTTCAACGGCGGGGGCACTCCCGGGCTGTACGTCGGCGGAAGTTTCTCGACCGCCGGCGCCGCCGCCGCGAGTTCGATCGCGAAATGGAACGGCGCGAGCTGGTCAGCCCTGGGCAGCGGCATGGACTTCGAGGTCCGCGCCCTGGCGGCCTTCGACGACGGCAGCGGGCCTGCGCTCCACGCGGGCGGATTCTTCACGACGGCGGGCAGCTCCGCAGCGAACCACATCGCGAAGTGGGGCGGGACGAGCTGGACGGATCTCGCCGGCGGCACCAACGGCTACGTCTATGCGCTGTCGCCCTTCGACGACGGGAGCGGCATGGCGCTGTTCGCCGGCGGTCTCTTTTCGAGCGCGGGAGGCCTCGAGGCCGGGCACACCGCGAAGTGGGGCTGTTCGCCGGCGAGCCCAGGTTTCAACTACTGCATGGCCAAGCTGAATTCGCTGGGCTGCATCCCGAGCATCGCGGCGAGCGGGACCTCGAGCGCGACCTCCAACACCGGTTTCATCGTCACAGGCTCGAACCTCAGGAACCGCAAGGGCGGCATCCTGATCTACTCGAGCTCGGGCCGCGCTGCTGTTCCTTTCCAGGGCGGCACGCTGTGCGTCAACAGTCCGCTCAAGCGCTCGATCGCCCTCGATTCGGCCGGCTCCGCCCTGCCCGCGAACGATTGCTCGGGCCACTACGCGATCGACATGAATGCCTTCGCGGCCGGAACGCTCGGTGGAATGCCCGCGGCCTTCTTGAGCGTGGTGAATACGGTCGTCGACGCGCAGTTCTGGGGACGCGATCCGGGCTTCGCTTTCCCCAACAACTCGACGCTCACGGATGCCGTGGAGTTTCTGGTCGGGCCTTAGCGCTTCCCGCCGGACGTGCTCGTGCTCCGCGAGCACTTGCCAAGATTTTGCGCTCCCAGGTAAACTCCTGACGGCGCACAGGGCGCCTCCGGGTCCGCGGAAAGGGTCCAACCCACCTCCGATTGATTTCCATCCTTCCGCCCATCCTTTGTGCGGCCTGATTGCGGACCTCGGGCATGACGCATGGAGGAATCATGAATCGGAATCTGTCTTCGCGCCCGAACCTCGAGCACCTTCGCGGTCAGGCAAAGAAGTTGCTCGCGGACCTGCGCTCCGGAAAGAAAGAGGCTGCGCTCGAGTTCCAACGCCATCTGCCCGCGGCCGCCGGGCACTCGCTCGAGAAAATACTCGGCGCGCCATACAAGTTGGCGGACGCGCAATCGGTGGTCGCACGGCGTTGCGACCATGCGAGCTGGCCCAAGCTCGTGACCTACATCGAGCAATTGCGCGCCCTCGAGGGAACCTGGAACTTCGCGAGCCTGAAGACCGAGGGCAGCGCGATACCGCCCGCGATGCTCGTTGCCTCGCGCATTGTGATCGACGGCGAGCGCTTCCGGACGATCTCGCCCGAGGCGGTTTACGACGGAGTTTTCGACATCGACGTCGACACCAGGCCGTTCACGATCGACATCGATTTCCGCGCCGGACCGGAAGCGGGTAATTCGTCGTACGGGATCTTCCGTTTCGACGACGAGCGGCTGGTGATCTGCCTGGGGCTCACCGGTTTTCCGCGGCCGACCGAGTTCAAGACGCGGCCCGGCAGCGGTCACGCACTGGAAGTGCTCGTGCACGCCTCGAGCGATCGAGCCATCCCCGAGCGCGCGAACGAAGTCGCTGCTGCTGGCGAATCGGTCGACGATGCTTCGTTTCGCGAGGTGACGCCTGCCATCGAAGCATTGCAGGGTGAGTGGAGCGCCTTGCGGATCGTCATCGATGGAAAATCGCTGCCCGCGTCCTTCCTCAAAGGCGGAAAGCGCGTCATGGTCGGCCCGCGCACGACTGTGACTTTCGGCCCGCAAGTCATCCTCGATGCGCTCACGCGCGTGGACGCATCGTCGGAGATCCTGAACGTCGACTATCTGCACGTCGGCGGCCCGACGCCGGGCGCCGTGCAGCGTGCGATCGCTCGCCGTAGCGCGGACGAGCTCGAGCTCTGCATGGCCGCTGCGGGCGCGCCACGCCCCACGGAGCTCCGCTCCACGCGCGGTAGCGGATGGACGCTGAGCGTGTGGAAATCAGGCGTCAGTTGAATTCGTCGGAAGTGGCGCGCCCAATACGGAGTCAGGTGAATTCGTCCGGAGTGGTGCGCCCAATACGGAGTCAGGTGAATTCGTCCGGAGTGGTGCGCCCTGTCTCGCCTGCGCGCAGCGCAGGCGAGACAGGGCGCACCACTCCGGACGAATTCACCTGACTCCGTACGCGACTCGTCAGCGCTGAGCGCCGCGCCGCGCGAGCCTCATTGCCAGACGGCGTGTGAAGCGGTCCTGGTCGAACGTCCTGCCGTGCGCGGCAGCCGCCGCTTCCAGCTTGGCCCGCTGCTCGGGAGTGAGCGTGCCGACCAGCGGCTGGACCAGCGGTCGAGCGCGCTCCATCGCCTGCGCGAGCATCGGCCGCAGCTGTGTCCGCAGCAGCTCGCGCGCCGCCGCGCGATCGCCGGAGCGCGCGAGCTCGCGCGCCTGCTGGATCAAGAACCTGGCCTGCGGGCGCACCTCGTCGGCGATCGGCTTCAGCGCCTTGGCGACGCCCCGCTCCTGTTCCTTCTGCTGCTCGGTCACACCGAGGGAACGAATGAGCTCGCGGCCGCGGCGGACTCGCTCTCCAAGGCGGGCATGGCGGCCGCCCGCGTCCCGCTCCAAGCGGCCGGGCCGATCCTGGCGACCCTCACCGGGGCGCTGCCCATGCTGGACGGCGGCGAATGAAATTCCACCCGCGACCACGATGGCGCAGGCGATCAGGGCTAGGTTCTTGCTCATGGGAAGCGTTGGTGGGTTCGGGACGACTGTGCAACCGCCGGCAACGAGCGAGGTTCCGCGGCCATCTTCGGCGCAGTTGGTTGAAAGCGGAAGCCGTGCTTCCATCGATCGCGGGCAGCGCCTCGGACGAGGTCGGGTGACGGTCGCCGGCGGACCCGGACGGAGGCTTGGCGGGTGAAGAGATTTCGCCTGGGAATCCTGACTGGCGTTGCCATTGCAGGTGTCGCCTGGAGCCTGATCGAGTGGGGCCGGCCGACCCACGGAAAGGCTGAGCCGAAGCCTGCCGCGATAGGACCGATCGCCGATCCGGGCGCAAATTCCAAGGGACACGACCTCGACCCTGCACTGGCCGCCGCTCGGATCCGTGAGCTGGAGGCCATCGTCGAGGACCAGGCTGCAAAGCTGGCGGCGTTGGCTACCGACAATGAACAATTGCGCAGGACGCCTGTGCAGCAACCTGCAGTGCAGACCCCGCCGTCCGAAAAGCTCGAAGAGGAGAAGGACGCCGAGGGGCATGTCCTCGCCCGAGGCAGGACAAGGAGCGGAGTGCGCACGGGTCCGTGGGAGTTCTGGTGGCCGAACGGACAAAAACAGAAGGAAGGATCCTACGTCGACGGGAAAAAGTCAGGCAGGTGGACGACCTGGAGCGAGGACGGAAGCGACGAAGGTCACGGAAGGTATGTGGATGACCTCCAAGAAGGCGTGTGGACGTTTCGCGACAAGAAGGGGAGCTACAACGAGTTCGAATATCACCTGGGCGAAGTGAAGCAGTAGCCGCTCGACTGCGCGACGCTGCTGACAGGCAATCAGCAGGAGCTGGTCGCACCGATTGAATCCCAGCGCCTCAGTATCCGGCCGCCTGCCCGTCCTTGCGGCTCTCGCTGGCCCCGACGTAAGTCCCGTGCTCGGCGTCGCGATGGATCGCCTGGTAGCCGCCGAATCCGCCGTTGCCCAGGCGAACGATGTGGCCGAGCTGGATCAGCTCGCGCAGGCTCTCGTAGGGGATGGAGCTCTCGACCTCGACGTAGCCGCCGTCGGTCATCTTCGCCTTGTCGTAGTCGCTCGACCCCAGGTGTTGCCAGCGCGCCGCGTCGCCGGCTTCCTGGAAGTTCATGCCGAAGTCGACGAGGTTGCAGACGATCTGCACGTGGCCTTGAGGCTGCATCGCGCCGCCCATGAGGCCGAAAGCGAGCCAGGGCGCGCCGTCCTTCAGGATGAACGCCGGAATGATCGTGTGCAGCGGCCGCTTGCCCGGCGCGTAGACGTTGGCGTGACCGGCTTGGAACACGAACATCTCGCCGCGATCCTGGAAGCCGAAGCCGAGGCCGGGCACGACGATTCCACTGCCCATGCCGCGGTAGTTGCTCTGGATCAGCGAGACCATGTTGCCCTCGGCGTCCGCGGTGGTCAGGTAGATCGTGTCGCCAGCGTCGACCGCGGGATTGCCAGCATCGAAGGAGCGGCCGGCACGTTTGCGATCGATCAGCTTGCGGCGCTCCGCGGCGTAACTTTTCGAGAGCAGGCCCTGCAGCGGGATCTTCGAGAACTCCGGATCGGCGTAGAACTTCGCGCGATCCTCGAAGGCCAGCTTCTTGGCCTCGATCATCAGGTGCAGGGCCTCGGGCGAGTCGAAGCCCATGGTCTTCAAGTCGAAGCCTTCGAGGATGTTGAGCATTTCCAGGGCAGCGATGCCCTGTCCATTCGGCGGCAACTCGTACACGTCGTAGCCGCGGTAGTTGACCGACACCGGCTCGACCCAGGTCGAAGTGTGGCGCTCGAGATCGAGCTTGCGCAGGTAGCCGTTCTGCTCGCGCATGAACGCGTCGATGCGCTCCGCGATCTCGCCCTTGTAGAAGGCATCGCGGCCCTTCTCGCCGAGCAGCGCGAGAGTGCGCGCGAGATCGGGATTCTTGAAGATCTCGCCTTTCTTCGGCGCCTCGCCGCCGGGGGCGTAGATCGCGAGGAAGGCTCCGGGAAGCTTGTCGGCCTTCGCTTGCCTGACGCCGATGCCCCACAGATAGGCGATGTACTCAGGGACGGGCACGCCTTCATTCGCGTAGCGCACGGCGGGGGCGAGCACGTCGCGCATCGGCAGGTGGCCGAACTTCGCGTGCAGCTCGAACCAGGCGTCGACGGCACCGGGAACGGAGATGGGCAGCACGCCGCGCGAGGGAATCAGCGTGCGGTTCTGTTTCGCGAGCTCGGCGGAGAGTTGCTCGAAGCTCAGGCCCAGCGGCGAACGTCCAGAGCCGTTGATGCCGAAGAGCTTTTTCTGCTTTGCGTCCCACACGATCGCGAAAAGATCGCCGCCGATGCCGTTGCTGACGGGCTCCATCAGGCCGAGCGCTGCATTGGCCGCGATCGCGGCGTCCACGGCGGAGCCGCCGGCTTTCAGGATGTCGAGGGCGATCTGTGTCGCGAGGGGATGGCTGGTCGCGGCCATGCCGTGGGCCGCGATGATCTCCGAGCGCGTCGCGAAGGCGCGACCGTTGATGCGATCGACCTG
>DATHET010000240.1:0-4341 GCA_035490315.1 Planctomycetota bacterium | reverse complement strand
CCACGCCGAAGCGTTCGAAGAGCTTGCTGGTCAGGAAGATCTGCACGAACAAGGTGATCCCGTTGATCCACAGGTCGATGTTCGCGAAGAAGCGCACGCGCTCGACCCGGTCGGGGATCTCGGCGTCGACGATGTGTCCGCGCTGGTTGTAGAGGAAGGTGGCGCAGATGGTCTGCAGCACCATGTAGAGGCAGAGCACGCGCAGGTAGGGCTGGCTTGCCACCAGACGCAAGCCGGTCAGGGCGTCGGGCTTCACCGGCTCCTTGATGTGCGCAGGCGTCGGGTTCGCCGGCGCGCGCCTCCCGACCCAGTGCATGCACTGGACGCAGATCTCGAGGACCAGCGCCGCGCAAAGCAGCAGCGTCAGCGGATCGGGATGGTTGGAAAGCCCCATCACCCATTTCATCAGCCCCGAGCCGGCCACGCCGCCCAGAGTTCCTCCAGCGCCGATCAAGCCGTACACGCGCTTGGCCTGGTCGTTGCGGAAGATGTCGCTCAGGAAGCCCCAGAACACGGAGATCAACAGCAGATTGAAGGCGCTGATCCAGATGTAGAACGCGTAGCCCGCCGTGGACTGTTTGACGCCAGAGTTGCTCAGCCAGAAATAGAAGACGACCAGGCTCAGCGCGAAGAAACGGTACGTCCAGGTGATGAAGCGCTTGCGCTCGGTGCGCGAGACCAGCCAGGCGAACAGCGGGCTCAGGATCAAGGTCGCGATCAGAGTTCCCGTGTAGAGCCAGGGCAGGTCCTCCGGCCCGCCGCGGATCCCGATCTCCTCGCGCAGCGGCCGCCACACGTAGTTGCAGGCCAGCAGGCAGAAAAAGAACAGGCAGCAACCGGTGACGATCGCGATCTCGCCGCGTCGCACGTCGAACAGGCGTTGGAGCGGTCCTTTCACGCCGAGCTAGGGTGCCAATCGCGAAGGGGCGCGAACAGGCGCTATTCTCGTAAGACTTCGATGATCCGCCACCTCGCGCTGCTCCTGCTCTTCGCCGTCGGTTCGTTCTCGCCTCAGAGCAAGACGCCCGACGACGTCTGCCCGTGGTGCAAGAACGATCCCGCGGTCATGGCCAAGGCCGGCGTGATCTCCCACGGTCCGATCCCGATCGGGCCCAAGGGATCAGCGGACATCGCCGCGAGTTACTCGGGATCGCAGTGGATCTTCCTGGAGACCGCGCACCTGCGCTGGGGCTCCAACCTGGGCGCGGTCAACGTCGACTTGAAGGACAAGGCGCGCGTCGAATCCGAGCTCGCGCGGCTGCGACTGCTGCTGCCCTCCGTGCCCGAGAAGGTCAAGAAGCTCGATCCCTTCCTGCGCCTGCATCTCTTCGCGATGCGCGGCGAGGAGTTCTACACGCGCTTCCAGGCCTTGCTGCGCGTCACCGACGCCGATTTTCCGGCGACGCGCGAGGCGAAAGGGCCCTACATGGGCAACGGCCGCTTCCTCGGCGAAGCCGACAAGTTCGAGGTCGTGATCCACCACCTGCGCGCGACCCACGTGCCCTTCACACGGTCCTTCTCGGGCGCCGGCGTGACCGATTCCGTGCGCTGGCACTTCCGCGACCTGCACAAGATGATCGTCTCGGTGCCCGCGGAGGAACCCGATCTGCGCCTGGATCGCGGGCTCTTCCCGCACATCGCGCACAATCTGAGCCACCTGTTCTTCTGCGCGTACAAGCACTTCAACTACGACCCGCCGGTGTGGCTCGACGAAGGGCTCGCCCACGCGATGGAGAAGGAGATCGCGCCGGAATCGAACACCACCGACGGCGAGGAAGGCGCCTTGAACGACAAGACCGGGCCGGAAGATTGGGGCAAGGCCGCGCGCGCGATCGAGGCGAGCGGCAAGGATCGCTCGCTCGCCGATCTCCTGCACGCCAAGGAGTTCGCCGAGCTCGACATGCCCGCGAACATCATCGCCTGGTCGAAGGTGCGCTTCCTGCTCGACACCGAGCCCGAGAAGTTCGCGAAGTTCATCGGGATCGTGAAGGGTCAGCTCGACGCCAAGGGCGTGCCCAACGGTCAGAACCTCGAGGACCTCGAGCGCACCGCACTGCGCGATCTATGGGGCTGGTCGCCGGCCGAGCTCGACGCCGCGTGGAAAGTTTGGATCAAGAGTTAGCGCGCCGGCCTTCGACGCCCAGGCATTCGATCCCTTCGCGCTGGAGCACCGCCGTCGTGACCCCCGGCCCGTCGGCAAGCTTCCCACCGGCGTGGGTCTGGCACACGCCGCAGGATGGCGAGCGCTCCTTGAGGTAAGCGCGCCGGATTCCGAAGCGCTGGCAGACGTCGAGCGCGCCGAGAGCTCCGCGAAGGAAGGCCGCGGTCACGTCGACACCCGCTTCGGTGAGCACGCGCTTCGAGCCGTCGATCACCGCGCTCGCGCCGCTGCCCTCGATCCAGGCCGCCGGTCGCGGGGTGCCGAGCTCGCCGTGCTCCTCGGGACAGAAGGGCACCGGCGCTTCGCCGCGCTGCTCGAGCTGCGCCTCCAGGGCCAGGTCGCGATTGCTGCGTCCGTCGTAGCGACACTCACGTCCCATCAGGCAGGCGCTGACGAGCACGGGCCGGCGCGAGGACGGCGGAGCAGGCATGGGCGCAGTGTAGACAGGCGATCGAAGTTCGGGGGCCGTAGAATGCCGGGCCCATGGCGCATCGCGTGCTCGTCCTGCTCGCCGACGGCTTCGAGGAGATCGAGGCCGTCACGATCATCGATGTCTTGCGGCGAGCCGGAGCCGAAGTGGTCGTGGCGGGTCTGTCACCTGGAATGGTGCGCGGAGCCCACGGCATCGAAGTGCGCGCCGACACCCTGCTCGATCAGGTCGAGAGCGCGAAGATCGACATGCTGGTGCTGCCTGGCGGACAGCCGGGTGCGCGCAATCTGGAGGCCGATGGGCGCGTGCTCGAGCTGGTTCGCGAGCTCACCGCGCGCGAGCGCACCGTGGCGGCCATCTGCGCGGCGCCGAGCGTGCTCGCCGCTGCCGGCGTGCTCGAAGGCCAGCGCGTCACCTCCCATCCCAGCGTGCGCGCCAGGCTCGCGAGCGCGACTGTCGAGCCCGACCAGAGCGTCGTGCGCTCCGGCTCGATCGTGACCAGTCAGGGCGTGGGCACGGCGCTGGAATTCGCCCTCGAGCTCGCCGCGGAATGCTCGAGCCGCGCCAAGGCCGACGAGCTCGCGCGCGCCATGGTCGTGCGCCGATGAGCCTGTACGAAGAAATCGTCCGCCTGGGCCGCGACGGTGAAGCCTGCGCCCTGTGCACGATCGTGAAGACAGCCGGCTCGACGCCCGGCAAGTCGACGATGAAGATGCTCGTGCGCCGCGACGGGACTTTTCTCGGCACCGTCGGCGGCGGATGTCTCGAAGCCGAAGTGCTCGAAGCCGCGCTGGCCTCGATGCAGGACGAATTGCCGCGCACCCTCGCCTTCGCGCTGAACGAGCGCGATTACCCCGACTCCGGCCTGCTGTGCGGAGGTCGCCTGGAGATTTTCGTGGAGCCGATCGTCGAACCCAGACTGGTGCTATTCGGCGGCGGTCACGTGAGCGCCGCGATCGCGCGCCTGGCGCGCAGCGTCGGCTTCCACGTGACCATCGCCGACGACCGCGAGACCTTCGCCTCGGCCGAGCGCCATCCCGAGGCGAATCAGACGCGCTGCGCGCCCTTCGACGAGCTCGCGCGCCAGGTCGCGCCGGCCGCCGGGCAATACTTGATCGCCTGCACCCGAGGTCACGATCAGGACGGCGAAGTCCTGCGCGCGCTGCACGCCTCGGGCTGCCGTCCGCGCTACCTCGGGATGATCGGCAGCCGCGCGAAAAAGGTTCAGCTCTTCGAAAAGCTGGCTTTGGACGGTGTCGACGCGGCTTTCCTGGCTCAGGTTCGCACGCCGATGGGACTTGCGATCGGCGCTCGCACCCACGAGGAGATCGCCGTCAGCGTCGTCGCCGAGCTGATCGCGGTGCGCCGCGGAGCGGAGTCGCCCGCCTCCAAGCCGGCGCCGGGCCACAACGCGCGTTGACAGCTCTTCCGAGCTCCCCGTATCCTCCTCCGCCCTCCGTGCGGCCCGAACGGACCAGCGGAGGGGCCGGTGACCAGCGGCCGTCGCAGGGGTAATCGCCCCGCAAGCCCACCACAGACCGCCCATGAAAATCCTGATACCGACCCTGCACTTCTTCACCACGGCCGCCCTGACCCTGGCCTTCGCGGCGGGCTCGCGCGCCGACACGATCACGCTGGCGGACGGCAAGACGCTGGACAACGTGACCGTGGTCAACGAGACGCTGAAGGAAGTCAGCTTCAAGCAGGAGGGCAAGACCAAGACGGTGCCCAGCGAGACCGTGACCTCGGT
>DATHET010000239.1:0-2066 GCA_035490315.1 Planctomycetota bacterium | reverse complement strand
GGGCTCGAACCAGCGCTCGAGGCCAGAGTTGCCGATCTCCTCGTCGGGGCGGTCGAGGCCGGCGCGCAGCTCGGCGAGCATGGCTTCGGTCGCTTCGTCGCGCGCACCGTTGCCCTCGAGCTCCGCGATGCGCCGCTCGGTTTCCACCTGCGAGATCCGGCGCGCGACGGAAGGCTGCGACAAGCCTCCGACGAGCAGGCGCGCGATCGGCCGATCCGCTGCGTCGCGCGTCGGATTCACGCGCAGGTGCACGCGCTCGACCTCGAAGCCGCGCAGGTGCTCGGGATAGCGCGTCAGGAGATTGACCAAGGGGTAGCTCGGGCGCGCGACCGCGACGAAGTGGCGGCTGCCGCGATCCTTCAAGATGTAGCGCGCACGCTCCTCGGCGCGGCCGAGTCCCGCTTTCGCCATGGGCAGCTTCGCGCCGGGAGTTTCCGCGTATTCCCGGATGCGTTGCAGCCGCGCGCGCAGCTCGGATTGGAACGCGTCCTCGAAGCGCAGGAACAACGCCTCGAATCCGCGGCGCAGGCTGGCGCGATCGAGCGAAGCCTCGGCGGACAGCGCGCGCCAATTCGCCGCGGCGCTCTCGAGCAGCGCGGGCTCCGGCGAGCCTCCGTCGGCGCGCCAGAACTCCGCTTCGGCCAGCACGCCGGCATCCGCGGGCGTCGCTTCCGCACGCTCCACGAAGCTCGCGTCGAAGAACGGCAGCTGGGGCGGCTCGTCGATCTGGTCGGGGAGATCGAAATCGAACAGCTTCCCCAGCTCGCCGAGCACCACGGCGGATCGGCTTCCGCACCAGGTCGCCACTCCAGCCGACACGGACCCGCGCTCGCGCTTGCGCGCGACGAACAGCGGCGAGACTTCGTTGAGCACCAGGTCCGCGAGGCTCAAGCCCGAGCTGTCGCGCCGCACGCGCTCGACCGCGAAATCCAGCAGCGGTCCGTCGCGCAGGGCGAGCCAGTCGCTGCGCGCCGCGCGCGTCCAGGCCTGCAGCCGCGCCGCGTCCCAGCGCATGGTGCGGCGGATCCAGTCGAGATCGAAGAACTCCTCGAGGCAGGCGGACTCGAGCCGCCCAGCGGGAAATCCAGCGGCGGACTCGAAGAGATCGCCCGCCGCGCCGTCTTCCACGTCGGCGCGCCAGCGCTCCAGCTCGGCCTGCACGCGCGCGATCGGAGCCTCGGTTCCGGGCTGAGCCTGCACCCACAGTTGCGCGAGGTCGTCGAGATAGCTCAGGTCGAGCTCGCAGCGCCGCGCCAGGGCTCGCTCGGTTTCCTCGCGCGAGATCCCGCGCACGCGCGCGATGCGATCGACGAAGGCCAGCTCCGGTTCCTTGCCCTCGAGCTTCTTCAAGCGCGAACGCTCGCTCGCTTTCAGATCGAAGAGCGCCGTGGCGTAGAACTCGAGGTCGACGCCGCGGCCGAAGCGCGCATCGCTCTCCGCTGCAGCCGCAGTGATCTGGAAACCCTCGAAGGCGAGGGCTTCGCCGCGCTGGAATCCTTCGATGTCGCGCGGTGCCAGCCGTCCCAACGCGATCGCCCAGGGCACCAGGGTTTCTCGCGCGCTGGCCAAGGGCACCGAACGCATCTCCAGGGTCGAGCGCGCGTGCGCGACGATGCCGAGCGCATTGCCGCGGCGGAAATCGCGATAGTCGGCGTTGATGCGGTAGCTCTCGACGTCGCGCGCGAGCACGCGCCCGCGGCAATCGAGGATCTCGCCGCGCGTGTAAGGCTCGACCGAGCCTTCGCGCATCAGCGCATCGGCCTGGGCAGTCCAGACATCGTGCTCGGCGATCTGCACGGTGAACAGCCGCGCGATCAACACGAGGGCGCCCAGCGCGACGAGCAGGATCAGCGAAGTGAAGCGCCGACGGCCCACGTCTTCCTCCTCATCAGATTGCCCAAGCCAGGCAGGTTGATCAGCACGCGAGAGAACAGCGCTGTCGCAATCGCGGTCGAGATCCCCGCGCGCCAGGCGACGTGGACGTCGCTCCAATCCGCGGCGAGCACGGCGTGGGTGCGCAGGTGCACGAGCTCGAGCCAGCCGGCCTGCAGCGCGGCGATCAGGAA
>DATHET010000238.1:0-8633 GCA_035490315.1 Planctomycetota bacterium | reverse complement strand
GACCGTCGCCCGGAGCGTGAAGTCCGCCGAGTCGTCGACGCCGCGCAGGAGCCGGCCCATCGCGGTCGGGGTCTGGGCGCGGATCAGCGGGTAGTTGGCTTGATCGGTGAAGTACGACAGGAGGAAGCGCAGCTGGTCCTGACGTGAAGTCATCACGCCCGGCGCCTTCTCGAGGTTCTTGGGATCGGAAGCGGCATCTGCTTTCAGGGGCACAATCCGATTCACTGCTCCTGGAATTCTGCGGCCGAGCGCGTCGGCCTGAATCAAGCCGCCTGATTCGTCAGAAGCTCGTTCTTCGACCGCTCACTTCGGAGTGAAATCGCGCAACACGCGGATCGGGTCTCCCTGGCGCACGCGGCCGCCGCGTTCGATCGTGCACAGCACGCCGCGCGCGCGCTGTCCACGGCGGTTCGCACGCGCCACGCGCTTGGCGGCGGTGGCTCCGAAGCGCTCGACGAAGTGCTTGCAAGGCCGATGCGGAAGCTCGGACACGCGCAGAAGAGCCTCGCCGACTTCCAAACGTGTCCCGACTGGCAGATTCTCCTCACTGAGATCGAGATCGACGTGCAGATTGTCTCCCGACAGTGCCATGCGAGCTTCGTCGCCTTCGCACACGGCGCGCAGCACGTGCACATTGATCATGGCCAGCTCGTTGCCCGCTTCGCTGTGCGGATGGGAGCTCCACGCATCCCCCACCGCGCCGGCGCCCTTCACCAATTCGATCTCCGCCGGCGTCTCGCGCAGGCCATGTCCGGTGCGCAGCACGAGACCATGAACACTGCCGCGCTCCTTGGGAGAACGCGGCAGTGCGTCGAACCAGGAATCGAAACGCCAGGAAAGGTCGATCACAGCATCGTCGACAGGCTGAGGGCATTCAGCGAGGTCGCGTAGACGCGGCCGCCCGCGAAGCCCCAGGGTCCGGCGGGGTCCCAGGAACCCTTGGCCTCGCCGGAGCGTTGCTGGCCGGTCACCAACGCCCGCTGCGCGGACTCGCGCCAGGTATCCCAGCTCTTCCCACCCAGCCGATGCATCGCCTTGGATCCGAAGTACCAGTAGTACTCGTCGACCAGCTTCGACTCGGGGTCCCACTCCGGCGGATGCTTCTGCAAGAGCAGCGCGTGCCTCGGCAGCATGGGATCGGCCAGCGTGCCCGTGTTCATGCGCGTGACCATTCCCGACGCCGTCATCGCTTCGTGCTGGTCCGTCGGGAACTGGTCGTTCAAGCCGGTGATGCGCGAGGAAGTCGATCCGATCGTGTCGTAGCCGACGCGAGCCGTCGCGGGATCGGTGACGTCCTCGATCCATTGTTTCGCGCCGACATAGGCTTCCGGGTCGATCGAGAGGCCGGCAGCTTGCGCCGCAACCAGGGCTTCGATCATCCAACCGGTCACCGAGGTGTCGCTGTCGCCGGTCGGCGGATAGGTGTAGCGCCAGGCGCTGTAGGGATTGCGCATGCGCGTGATGAAGTTCACGGCTTCCTGGGACGATTTGCGCAGCTTGTCGTCGGGAGCGGCGCTCAGCGCGACGCACATCGCCTGAGTCGCGATCGCGTGGTCGTAAGCGTAGGAATGCCCGACGAGCGCGCCGATCAGGCCCAGCTCGGGATCCTGCTGACTGGCCAGCCAATCGATGCCGCGCGCGACGGACTTGGCGTGGGCGCCGCTCTTCGTCGTGCTGCCGTCGGATTGCAAAGCGAGCAGCGCGAGGCCGGTCAAGCCGACCTGGTTGATCTTTCCCTTCTCGTCCCCTTCCCAACTGCCATCGTCGCGCTGATGCGACTCGAGCCACTGGAGCGCGTCGCCGTAGGCGGTGCGAACATGCGAGGCATCGACAGGGGCGGTTGCCTTGGGAGGCTGAGCAGCGTCGTGATCCTTCGTTCGAGCCGAGAGGTTCGCAGGGCCTCCGACGGCTGCGGGCGGCTCCGCGACCATCGCGGCTTTCGAAGGTGCCTGGTCGGCCGTTTTTTCCGTCGCCGGGGTCTGCGTCGGCGCCGCTCCTCGACAGCAGCAGCAGGCGCCAAGTCCGAACAGGCAGAACAAGGACAGGCTGAAGTTCTTCATGGCTGGGTTCCTCGGCCGCTGAGCACGGCATTGGTCCGACGCTGGTTCGCCGACTCGCGCGCAGGTCGAATCGGCGACGTTTTCAATGCTATTAGGCCATGGAGCGCAGGCGCTCGATCACGCGGCGCGCAGCTCCGGAGTCGATCGATTCACAGGCGAGAGAGACGCCGTCGGCCACCGTGTGGGCACGACCCGCGGTCTTGAGCATCAAGGCCGCGCCGAGGAGCGTAGCGCTGCGGGCAGGACTTGTTTCTCCGGAGATCGCCGCGCGTGTGACTTCGCCGCAAGCCTGGACCAGGAGCGGATTGTCGCCCGTCCCGTAGCCGTCGTCCGGGGGTCCGAACATCGGCAGATCGGGCTCGTGGCACTCGTCGAGTCCGAAATCGGCGGGCTCGATCGACAGAGGCACCTGGTGCGAGCCGGTGAGCTCGATCCCGCGCGTGCGCTTGGTCAAGTAGGGAATCACGCCGCCCTCCGCGCCTTGGACCGCGAGCCCGCGCGAGTGGCCGAGGTTGGCGAGGACCTCCACCGCCATCCCGAGCACCGGACCGGCCTGGGCACCGGTGATGATCGCTGCATTCGGCGGCGCGATCAGCTTCTCGATCGTCGCCAGGGGCGTGCGCACGCCGATCTCGCCGCGCACGCGCCGCAATCCCATCAGCCCGGGCAGCATCCCCGACGCCGACACCACCGCGAAGCCTGCCTTGTCGACCCAGTGCTCAGCCTCCGCCGGATCCCAGGTCATCGACAGGCCCAGGGCTTCGAGCACGCTCGCGGCGGTCAATCCGCGCTTGGGCGGAACGCAGCGATCCGAGACGATCAGGACCTTGATCCCCGCGCCGGCCGCGACGATTCCCGCCGCGGTCTCCAGCGGCGGAACGTGATCGAATCCATCGTGCGGCGGCGAGACCACGACCAGGTCTTCCATCCCGCGGCAAGGGATCGTGGCCAGGGCGCGCGCAGCTCGCGCGAAAGCCGTGAGCTCGTCCACCGTCACGCCCTTCCAGCGCAGTGCGATCAGGAAAGCGCCGATCTGGATCTCGCTCTGGCCGCCCGAGCAGAGCAGCTCGAAGGCGCGGTAAGCCTCGTCGGAACTCAGGTTCCGGCCGTCGCGCCTCGCGGAGCCGAGCAGACGCATCAGGTCGCGCAGGATCATGCTGGACGGGGCCCCTATCGCGCCGAGGGAACGCCCCAAACCATTGTCGGGGCCGGGGTTACCCTAACGAGTGGCGCCCGGCTGCACAATCACCCTGGGGGAAGTATGTACCTACCGCACAGGTAAAAGCCCCGTTTTTGGCACGGCAATTGGGCTTCGGCCCAGGTCCGAGGGTGCCGTGAGCGTTCGCGGCGAGAGGCGCGCGGCGTCAGACTCGGCGGGATGGCACCCACACTGGACGAGCCGCAAAAGCCGAGTTGGCTACGCGGCTACTGGGCGTTGCTCTGGCTCTTGGCTGGGCTGGCAGTGAGCGTACCGGAATGGCTGAAGCGAGTTCCAGAGAGCACCCAGAGCACTGGGTTGGTCAAGGAATACCTAGACGCGCTGGCGGCGGTGCCGTGGCAGGCAACGGCAACCGCCATCGTCTTGATCGCGATTGCTGCGGCGCTCAGTCGCTGGCGTGGCTATGCGGACGAAAAACGGCTTTGGGAGGCGCTGGAGCGCGAGCGTGAATCTCCGCAGGCGAAGAAGTGGCGAGCGATGCAGCTACGGGTTACTCCCGTTGTTGGCGGGCACCAGATCGCCCATGGCGAGCTTTTCTTTTTCGTTTCGTCCTACATGGACGGTTTCCCAGACATGCTCGCTAGGGCTTGTCCGCACGCTGGTATTCCAGAGGCGGTATTCGCGGAACTCTGGAGTTGTGCGGATTCTTTGATAGCGAACGATGGGCTCTATGAGCGAACGGAGGGGGATGGTGTCTGGATATACCGCCTGCTCCCGGAGGGCCGCGCATTCCGCGACCACTGCCATCCGCTTGCATTGCGTGCGCGATACCAGCGCCTCACTGCAAAGGTCGAACGAAGTGGCCGGATTGTCAGGTTTCTGCGCGCGCATCCTATGCAGGTGTGGATCTAAGGGCGCTGCTTCCCGCTTCGCTTCGGCTTCGCGCGCGGCGCAACCGTAGGCCATCCATTCGGCGGCTTCTTCTTCGCCAGCGCCTTGTCGATGGCTTTCTCCCAACTCCCGCTCAGGATCAGCCGATCCTCTTTCGGTCCGCGTTTCTTCGGTGCCTTAGCCATTGACCGCCACCTTGTAGTACAGCTTCTTGCCGCGCGCGGCTTGGATCGCCAACTCGGTACGCGCGCCGTCGTCAATCTTGCGCGCGTTGTAGCGGAATTGGAATTCCGAAACGTAGCGGTGCAAGTGCTTCTTGCTGACCGAGTGGAACGTCCCGACCATGCCGCGCTTGAGCAGGGAAAAGAATCCCTCGACCGTGTTCGTGTAGACCTCGCCGCGCACGTACTCGCCCGCGCTGTGCTTGACCGTGTAGTGCCCGCCGTCGAAGCGGCGCGCGACGGCAGGATACGCGGTGTGCTCATCCGACATGATGCGCGCGCTCTGGTCGATGTGCGCGAGCAGCGCGAGCTGGAGAGTCTTGGAGTTGACGCGCTGGATCGGGAAGGCGCGCACGTTGCCGCCGCGCTCGACCAGCGCCATGACCGGAGTCTTGCGGTCGTGGTAGCTGCGCTCGGCCTGCTCGCGCGTGCGCGGCTTGCCGCCGACGTAGGTTTCGTCAACCTCGACCGTGCCAGCCAGCTTCGGACTCTTCGAGCCGTCGTCGGCCATCGCGAAGCGGATGCGGTGCATGAGGAACAACGCGGACTTGTAGGACAGTCCGGTTTGGCGCTGGATCTGCATGGCGCTGACGCCCTTCTTCGAGGCGCACGCGGCCCAGAACGCATAGGCCCAGTGCATGAGCGGAATGCGGGAGTCTTCGAGCACGGTGCCGACGCGAATCGTGAACTGCTTACGGCAACCCCTGCAACGCCACAGGAAGCGCGGGCCGTGATCGCCAGCCTTCGAGAGGATTCGGGCGACTTCCGTGGACGCGCAACGCGGGCAGCGCGGGGAGCCCTTCCACAGGCGGGCCTCGAAGAACGCGACCGCCGCCGCCTCGTTCGAGCACGCCAGCGGGATCTCCGCCACAACCGCGCTCTTTGCCTGCCCGGCCTTGCCTTGTCCCTTTGCCATGTTTCCTAGTCTCCTGCACCCGATACTGTGCGTCAAGTACAAAATTCATCGGGTTGCCAGGAAGCATACGTTAGGGTTTTGTTCGAATTCGGCCGAATCGGCAGGCTCGGATTGTCATGGTGACAATTGACATGATAGCGTGCCGATTGTATCGTTCTTGCCGTACGGAAGGCCTGAGACTACAGCCGGAGACCATAACAATGCAAACAATCGACCTAGAGCTTGACGGAGAGGCATTGCTTATCCGAGTCATGTCGGCAGACGGCCAGGTCTCCAGCCACATCGTCCACGCGGTCGGACCGAACGGGTCGCTTGCCTATTTCACGGGCGGGCCGGGCGTGCTGATCCCGCAGTCGGAACCCGCCGCTACATCCGCTTCGATTGCAGGAGCGCGCGAGCGTCTGGCTGGAGCTTCCACTGACTGAGCGGGCCGGAAATCGGCGCGACTACAATCGAGTCGCCCTGGTCCACGGTCGCGAGAAGTGAATCTCGGATCTGCTCGGCCGTCAGGCCGGAGTCAACCAGCCAGACCGTTCGCAGCGCGCGGACCGCACTCATCTCGCCTAATCGCCTGTCGATGGCGTGGTAGGCCTGCCCCGGCTGGTTGAGGTCGTAAGAAATCAGGTACATCGCCATGGTCATCGCTCTCCCTGTGCGTGATGGATCGGTGCAAGGCGGGGCAGCCTACCGACCGAAACCCAACTCCCGTGCCTGTACGGGCTTTTTACCTGTGCGGCAAGTACATACTTCCCCACCCTGGCGTAGTTAGGGAGTTGTTAGGAATCCTGTCCGCTCTGCCGCAAGCGCGCCGCAGCGAGCGACTTGCGTCGGGCGGCGCGCGCGGAAGGCCGTGTGGAAAACCGCGAGTCCGCTCAGCGGCCGTCGTCGCCGCCGGTTTCCTTCGGCGGCTCCTCGGGCTTCTTCTCCGGAGGAGTCTCGCCGTCGCCCGGTTGCTTCTCCTCGGGCTTGGTCTCGTCGGGCTTCAGGCCTTCCTTGGGAGCTTCCGGCTTGGGCGCGGCGTTCGGATCGATCTCCTCGCCGGCGTCGGTACGCGTCTCGGGCGCCATGCTCGGCGTGGTGCGCGGGCGGATGTGAGCGAACCACAGCTCGGCTTCCTTGTCGTAGACCTGCTTGCCGTCGACGATCGCGTACTGCACGAAGGTCTGGTAGTGCAGCAGGTCGCCGTCCATGACCAGGAGATCGCAGTCCTTGCCGACCTCGATCGTGCCGACGCGGTGGTCGACGCCGAGGATCCGCGCCGGGACGATCGTGATCGCGGCGATGGCGGCGCTCTCGGGCAGTCCGCCGCGCACGGCGAAGTCGGCTTCGATCGGCAGGTGGATGATGTCGCGGCCGGCGATGCCGCCGAGGTCGACGCTGCGCGTGGCCGGGATGATCGCGACCTGCACGCCGTGGGCATGGAGGATCGCGGCGTTCTCGATGCTCGTGCCACCGGGGCGCACCAGGGCCTCGCTCTTGTCGTTGCGATCGCGCGGCGTGAGGATCGCGAACGCGCCGGCGCGGCCCAGCTCGTCGGCGACGGTCCAGCCTTCGCTGCAGCCGTCGATCACCGGGCGGAATCCGTATTTCTGGGCGATGCGCGCGATGCCGATCAGGTCCTCGCGTGAATCGGCATTGAAGCGCGCCAGGGTCTCGCCCTTGAGGACGCTGAGCACGGCGCTGTCGACGCCTTTTTTCGCGGGCTCCTTGAGCTCCTTGTTGCTCGACTTCTTGGCTTCGTACTCGCGGAAGTCGCGCAGGTACTTCGAGGTCGCGTCGAGCTTCTCGACCAGCGAGCGCTTGCTCGACGGATTGCTGGTCGAGTAGCTCAGCGTCGTCGAGTACTTGTCGCGCATCACCACGCCCTTGATCTCGCCGCGCTTGAGCTTGGCGGCGACGCTGCCGACGCCGGTCGAGGTGATGCCGCTGGCGAGGCCGAGCACCATGCGCGAGTTGAACGGATCGACCGTGTCCTCGAGCTCGGAGCTGGTGCCGCCGAGCAGCCCCGAGGAGCTGATCGCGACCAGGCCCGGGTAGATGCGCATGCCCTTGGCGTCGAGGATCTTCGCGCCCTCGGGGATGTCGACCTCGCTCGCGATCTCGGTGATCACGCCGTTCTTCGCGAGCACGGTCATCCCGCGCAGCAAGGAGCCGGTTCCGGTGAAGACGTCGCCGTTGGTGAGCGCGAACCACTCCTCCTTCTCTTCCTTCTTCTTGTCCTCGGCCGACTTGTCAGCGGGCTTCTCGCCGTCCTTCGGGGCGGCCGCCGGTTCCTGGAACATCGACGATGCGCTCGCGGCGGGAGCCAGGCTCGCGCCGACTCCGCACAACAGCGCCGCCGCGCCGCCGAGCCGCACGATGCTTCGAAGCATGGAAGAGCTCATTGCGCCACCTCGCCGAACACGATTCTGCCTTCGAGCATCACAGCCATGATCCTTGTCTCGGGTTCGAACGGGTCTCCGTTTAGGAACACCAGGTTGGCGTCCTTGTTCTTGTCCAGGCTGCCCAGCCGCGCGCCGAGGCCCATCACTTCCGCGGGCTCGAGCGTCAGCGCGCGCAGCGCCGTCTCGCGAGGCAAACCCTGGGCAACGATCTCGCCCACGTTGCGCAGCCAGTTCTTGTGCGCCGCGAGGGTGTCGGCGCGCGGCAGGAAAACGATCTTCGAGCCCGCGACGCTGAACTCCTGAGCGAGATTGCGCATGCGCATCGTGCCCGGCGTCAGGGTGATCTCGGGCTCGATGACGATGCGGCACTTGCGCTCGCCGATCTGCTTCTCGACTTCGAAGACGTCGATCTCGCGCGTCATCGGGATGCGCAGGTCGAAGCTGAGCTTGCGCTCGCCGATCGCATCCATCAGGTGCAGGAAATCGGCGGCCTGGCCGATGCTGATCAGGGCGTTCATCTTGCCGTTGACCAGATCGAGGAAGGGCTTGACCTTCTCGTCGGGCTCCGGCGGGACGAAGGCCTTCTTGCCCTTCTCGTCCTTCTTCTCGTCCTTCTTTTCGCCATCCTGCGCGGCTGACTTGTCGTCGGTCTTCTTCTCGTCCGTCTTCTTTTCCTCGGTTTTCTTGCCGGCGGAGTCCTTGTCGAACTTCTCGCGCGCCTTCTTTTCCTTCTCGAGGTAATCGTCGACCTTCGACAAGGCGTCGCGCAGCATCTTCTTGGAGCGCGCGTCGGAGCGGAAGTAGATCTTCAGGTAGGCATCGCGAGCGATCAGCATCGCTTCCGCGCTGTCCGGGCCGGGCCGGACGGCGATCGCGCGGCCAGGGACGGCGCGGCCTGGCGGATACAAGCCCAGCGTCGTCACTCCGTACTCGAGCAGCTTGTCGTAGTCCTCGCTGGTCGGATACAGGTCGTCGAAGGCCGAGATCTGCGGGTTGAATTCC
>DATHET010000237.1:0-4275 GCA_035490315.1 Planctomycetota bacterium | reverse complement strand
GAGCAGTTCCGTGAGCTCCCTGCAGCGCTCGCCGAGCTGCGCGCATTCCAGGCGCAGCGGCGCTTGCTGCTCGTCGCGCTGCGAGCGGAAGGCTTCGAGCTCGCTCGCGAGCGCGGCCTGGACGTTCTCCAGCTCGAGCTGGCGGCGCTGGAATTCCTGCTCGCGCTCGGCCTGTTCCAGGATGCGCAGCTCGAGCGAGCTGCACTGCTCGTTCAGGGCTCCCAGTTGCTGTTGCTTCGCTCCGAGCTCGTCGTGGAGCGACACGATCGTCGCCGCGCGCTGGCGCACGGCTTCGTCGCGGCCTGCGAGCTGAGCCTCGAATTCGGCGGTGCGCGCGGACATCGCGGCTTCCAGCTCCTGCTCGTGACGCAGGAGGTCCTGCTCGCGGTCCGACTGCTGCTGGATGCGCTGCTCGAGCGCCGCGAGCTGCTCCACGGCGGTCTGGATCTGCTGCTGCTTGGCCGCCACCTCGACCTCGAAGGATTCGATCGCGGCCGAGCGCTGGCGCAGGGTGTCGTCGCTGGTCGACAGTAGTGCTTCGAGCTCGCTCGAGCGCTCGGCCAGGCGCTCTTCGAGGCCTCGCGCGGCCAGGATCAGCTCTTCTTCGCGCTGCGCCTGCTGCTGGATCCGCTGCTCGAGGGCGGCACGCTCCTCGCTCTGCGTTCCGACCTGCCCGACCTTCGCGCCCAGCTCGTCCTGCAGCTCTGCGATCACGGCCGTGGTCTGGCGCAGCGCCTCGTCGCGGGCCGCGAGCTCCGCTTCGAGCTCGCGCGAGCGAGCGGAATTCGATCCCAGCTCGTCCTGCAGCGCGGCGATCGCCGTCGTGGTCTGGCGCAGCGCCTCGTCGCGGGCCGCAAGCTCTGCTTCGAGCTCGCGGGCGCGAATGGAACTCGATTGCAGCTGCTGCCGGCTCGAGCCGAGTTCGAACTCCAGCGATTCGATGCTTGCCGCGCGCTGGCGCAGGGCCTCATCGCAGGTCGCGAGGTGCACGTCGAATTCGTTGCCGCGCGCGGACATCGCGCTTTCGAGCACCTGCTCGCGGCGGCGCAGCTCCTGCTCGTGCTCCGCTTGGACTTCCAGGCTGCGCTCGAGGGCTGTGCAGCGCTCGCTGGCGAACTCGATCTCGGCCTGCTTCGCGGCCAATTGAGCCTGGATCGTTTCGATCACCGCCGCGCGCTGGCGCAGGGTCTCGTCGCGGCTCGCCAGCTCGACTTCGAGCTCCTTCGCGCGCGCCGAATTCGCGCTCTCCTGCTCGCGCTCGCGGCGCAAGAGTTCCTGCTCGCGCTCCGCCTGCCGCTGGACGCGCTGCTCGAGCTCCGTGGCGCGCTCCTTGGCGGCCGCGACCAGTGTCTGGCTCGCCACCAGCTCGCCGCGCAACGACTCGGCCTTCGACAGACTCTCGCGCAGCTGCTCGTCGCGGCTCTGGAGCTTCGCTTCGAGCTCGTTCGCGCGAGCGCTCATCGCGCTCTCCAGCTCCTGGCGCTGGCGCGCGAGCTCCGCTTCGCGCTCGGTCTGCTGTCGGACGCGTTGCTCGAGAGACGCGACGCGCTCCTTGGCGGCCGCGGTCAGGGCCTGGCTCGCACCCAGATCCCCGCGCAGCGACTCGGCCTTCGACTGACTTTCGCGCAATTGTTCTTCACGACCTTGGAGCTTCGCTTCGAGCTCGCTCGCGCGAGCGCTCATCGCGCTCTCCAGCTCCTGGCGCTGGCGCGCGGATTCCGCTTCGCGCTCAGTGTGCTGCTGGACACGCTGCTCGAGAGAAGTGCAGCGCTCGCCGGCCGCATCGGCCTGGGCCTTTTTCGCGCTGATCTCGCGCTGCAGCGATTCGATCGCCGACGCGCGCTCGCGCAGCAGCTCATCGCCCTTCGCGAGGCGCGCTTCGAGCTCGGCATGCTGGGCCTTGCTGCTCTGAGCCACGTCCTTGGCAAGCGCCGACGCGCGAGCGAGCTCTTCTTTCCTGGCGCTGGCTTCCTCGCGCGCAAAGCGCAGCTCGACGGCGCGGCCTTCCATCCCGACCGACAGCTGTCCGTTCGCGCGGGTCAGCTCGAGGCACTCCGAGGCCTGGCGCTCGAGCCTGGTCGCCAGGTCCGCGACCTGAGCTTCCAGGCCGGCGCGGGCCGCCTCGTGCTCCTGCTGCGCGCGTTGGCTCTCCTCGAGCAGACGCGCGGCTTCCTGGCGCGACTTGAGCATGCGCACGAGTTCCGCCGCCACGCAGGCGCAGCTGACGAAAAGACTCGCGAGCACGCACCAGAGAGGGGTATGTACGGACATGCTGGATCAGGCCTGGGGACAGCTTGGGCTCTGTCCTTCGGCACCCGATCGACCGTTTCCGTAGCGAAATTGAGCGAGATTGCCCTGCATCTCTGTGCAGAAGCACAGCGATGCGGGGCAGGTTCACTCGTGGCGCAGGGCCTCGACGGGATCCATGTTGGCCGCTCGCCATGCTGGATACAGGCCGAAGACGATCCCGATGCCGACCGAGATGCCGAAGGCGATCAGCGGGTTCAGGGGTGTGACGATGGTCGGCATCTTGTAGGCGTACTCGACGTACTCGGGGATCAGGAGGCCGAGGGCCACGCCGAGCAGTCCCCCGCCGACCGAGAGCACCACGGTCTCGACCAGGAACTGGGTCACGATGTGGCGGCGCTTGGCGCCCAGGGCGCGGCGGATACCGATCTCGCGCGTGCGCTCGGTCACGGTCGCGAGCATCACGTTCATGATGCCGATGCCGCCGACCAGGAGACTGATCGAGGCGATCGAGCCGAGCACGATGTTGAAGTTCTTCTTGGTCTCCTCGGCCTGCAGCAGGAGCTCGAGGGGCACCACCATCTCGTAGTCCTTGCGCGGGTGGTTGCGGCTGAGCATCTCGCGCGCGGCCGAGGCCAGCATCGGCACGTTCTCGGGATCGCCGACTTCCATGATGATCTCGTGCAGCTGGACTTCCTCCATCTCGCGGCTGCCCGAGCGGATCTTGACCTGCAGGTCGCCGTACCATTTCCGCCCCGTTTCCAGCGGGATGAAGACTTCGGCGGCGGTGACCTCGCCGGCCAGGGCCGGGTCGCTGCCCAGTCGTTTGCGCGAGAGCGTGGTGCCGACCACGACGTAGTAGTCCGCGCCGATTTTCACCTTCTCGCCGATCGGCGAGCGGAAGGGGAACAGGTAGCGCGCGACCTCGTCGGACATGACGCAGACGTTGGCGACGTTCTGCTCGTCGGCCTCGGTCAGGAAGCGGCCTTCGCTGATCTTGCGACCGGTGACGTCGCGGTAGATCGGCAGGGTCGACATGACTCGCGGGTTGAGCGCGCGGTCCTGGTAGCGCACTTCCAGCGGGATCTCGCGCACCGGCACGACGCGCTTCACGCCGGGGAAAGTCTTCATGACGCGCGTCAAGTCGTCGTTGGTCAGCCCGTAGCTGACCACGCGCGTCGCCTGGTTGCCGGTGGCGAAGTCCTCGCGCGGCTTGATGCTGCGCAGGATCACGTTCTGGCTGCCGAGGGCCCGGATCTGATCCTGGGCGCGCTTCGAAGCGCCTTCGCCGATCGCGAGCATCGCGATCACGCTCGACACGCCGAAGAGCACGCCGAGCGTGGTCAGCATCGAGCGCAGCTTGTGCAGCATCAGGCTGCCGACGCCCAGGCGCACCGTGCGCAGCAGCGTGTTGCCTCTCACGCCGGCCCCTTGCGGTTCTCGCGCACTTCCTCGATCCGACCGTCCTTCAAGCGCAAGAGGTGCTGCGCCCTGCGGCCGACCTCGGGCTCGTGGGTCACGAGGACGATCGTCTTGCCCTCGGCGTGGAGCTCGTCGAGCAGGGCCAGGATTTCCTGGGCCGTGTGGCTGTCGAGATTTCCGGTCGCTTCGTCGGCGAGGATCAAGGCCGGATCGTTGATCAGGGCGCGCGCGATCGCCACGCGCTGCTGCTGGCCGCCAGAGAGCTCGGTCGGCCGGTGGTTCAAGCGCGTCTCCAAACCGACGCGGCGCGCGAGCTCGACCGCGCGCTCCTCGATGCCGGGCGGCGGCACGTCCTGGTAGAAGATCGGCACGAGGATGTTCTCGAGGACGTTGAGCTGCGGCAGCAGGTTGTAGTTCTGGAACACGAAGCCCAGGTGGCGGCTGCGCAGCTCGGAGAGGGCGTCGTCGTCGAGGTCTTCCGTGTCCTCGCCGCGCACCTGGTAGCTGCCCGTGGTCGGCCGATCGAGGCAGCCGAGGATATTGAGCAGGGTGGACTTGCCCGAGCCCGAGCTGCCCATCACGGCCCAGTACTCGCCCTGCCGGAAG
>DATHET010000236.1:0-10183 GCA_035490315.1 Planctomycetota bacterium | reverse complement strand
GCGAGACGAACTGGGATTGTCGTACGCCGGCCCGGTCATCTTGCGCTTGATCTCGCAGCCATCGCACAGGGTCAATCAAATTACGTTTGTCAAAGCGCCGTACAGCATCATGGGAATCAAAGCGGGCACATATTCCATAGCCGCGATCAGGAACGGCGCTGGCGGAACGCGCGTCGGAGAGGAAGAGTTCCAGACCTCGGTCGAGATTGGCGATCAGAGTGTCTACGAGATCGTGTTGACCAGCCGATTGCAGGTGAAAGCGCCTCTCCGATAGCTGCTCTGGTCGATCTGCGAACCCAACGTCCGCGGACGCCTGTGCTGGCTTCGCCTGAAGACATGCACGCATCATTCGCCGCCGTCGCGAGATCCCAGGTCAGTTTCTGAATTCACTCGGACTTTCGGTCTGCTGGCGGCCCTGGGGGCCAACGAGAAGCTGATCTTCAGCATCGAAGCCGTCGTGCACGTCGACCGCGACGTCTTCGACCTGAACGATCCGTCGATGACGCCCCTGAACGTGTGGAGCGGCTCCGCCATGGTCACGGGCACGCCGCCGACCACGGAACTGATCCTTCCGACCCTGACCCAGTTCCATGTCCTCGCGGGCATCCAGGACAAGGCCTGGTCCAAGTGGAGCTTCCCTGACACCAAGGAAGCGGGCGCGCAGGTTTGCGATCCCTGAGCAGAGGTGATCGCCACGCGGCCCCGGCCCAGGACGCATTCCTCCGCCGGGGCCGCCCTCATTTCGAGAATCTTGCCACGTTCGGGGACAGATTCTCGGATTCCATGAAACTGCCGGCGGTTCACACGACGCGGATGATCTGTGTCGATCCCCGCCATGGAATCCCCGCCCCTCCCCCCTGCCTTCTTGCGGCCAGGTCGGGTCAGCGGTCACGATTGCGAGAGCCACTGTCTGCAACATGTGCCTCACCGAGCTCGAGTCTGCCTGCGTGGGGTTCGCCCGAGCGGCGACGAACCGCGTTGCATGTTGAGGTCGCATGACGAGCACCTCTCGGATCTCGAGCTCGTCCGCGCCATGCGCCAGGGCCAGCCCGAGGCCATTGCGGGATTCGTGCGGCGCATGCGCTGCGTGCCGCTGAGCCTCGCCGCGCAGAACGCCCGCTTGGGACGGCCGCTCAACGAGCACGACATCGAGGACGTCTCCCAGGAGGTCCTGGTCCTGATCTGGAACAAGCTCCCGAGCTTCGCCGGCCTGTCGACCCTGGAGACCTGGGTGTACCGCTTCACCTCGTTCGAGCTGATGAACGCCGTGCGCCGCAAGCGCACGCGCCAGCGCGTGGGCGAGCTCGAGGACGAACCGGCCGTGACGCCTGCGTCGGACAGCCGCATGCGCCTGCTCGAATACGAGCACCTCCACCGCGCGATCGACCGGCTCGACCAGGTCGAAGCCGACGTGATCCGCTTGAAGCATTTCCAGGAGCTGACCTTCGAGGAAATCGCCGCTCGGCTGTCGATGCCGGCCAACACGGCCAAGACCAAGTACTACCGCGGCCTGGAGAAGCTGCAGGAAACGCTGCGCGCCTACAGGCCCGATCAACTCTGATGAAACACCACGATCCCTCCCACTCCGCGCTGCTCGAGCGCATCGTCGTCGGCGACCTCTCGCGGACCTCTTCCGATGCCCGTCAAACCCTCGATACCTGCGCAACCTGCCGCGAGCGTCTGCGCGAGCTCGAGCGCCTGCAGAAGTCCCTCGCCGCCGCTGGGGAAGAGGAACGAGCCGGTGTCGCTCGCGCAGCCGATGGCAGCCTGGGCCAGACTCAGGAACGGCGCGTTCACGACTTCTTCGAAGAACGCTCGCGGATGTCCCGGACGCGTTCGCGGATGGGTCGACTCGTCGCCCTGGCGGTGGCGGCGTCGATCTGTGGCGTGCTCGTCTATCGCTGGGCTCGGTCGTCCGAGGGCGGGGCACAGACCCAGCGGCCCAACGACGTGATGCTCAACGACGACACTCAAGTCCTTCGCGGGGTCGCGCCCTCGGGAGTCGATTCGGATTTCGGCAAGTTCGTGTGGGAAGCGCCCCCGCTCGCCGCCGGGAAATCGTTCCGCCTACGGATCACGAACACGGATGCGATCGACAGCGACCCGCTCGTAATCGATAACATCGGGGCCACGACCTGGCACCCTGGATCTGCCCTCCCTGCGGAGGACCGCAAGATCAAGGACTTCTTCGTGCCCGGTCTGAAGCACATCGAATGGACCGTCGAAATCTACAGCGGGAGCATGGGAGGCGACCTCGTCTCCAAGCCGGTGCCCGCGTCGCGCGGCTCAACGAGGCAGTAGTCCTGCTGCTGCTTTGCGGCCTGGGTGGGGCCGTCGCAACCACGCGCGCGATGGCGAGCCCCACGCTCACGCGTCAGCAGCCGAAGCAGCCGAAGCAGGAGGAGTACGGCGGGCTCGCGCAGAAGCTCTTGGACGCGGGCCCTGGGCAGGTCGCAGCCGCGCGCGACGAGTTGATCGCGTGGCTCGAGGCTTTGGATAATTCGACCACCGGGGCCGCGGCTCACGATCCCGACGCGCTGATGGCTCTGTACGCGGGTTCCATCCTGATGGCGCAGTGGCCGGATCAGCGCGCGAAGAGCGATGCGTGGTACGGGCTCGCGGACAAAGCCGTGGGCAACATGCAGATCGCGGACATGCACCGGTATTTCCACACCGGAATGCTCGTGACCCAGGCCCAGGACCTCCTGGCTCACAAGGACGAGATCCGCGCGCGCAAGCTGCTCGAGCGCGCGCTTGCCGAGGACGTGGAGCCCAGGCTCGCGCCCTTGACGCTGCACACGCTGGCTGACGTCCAGCGCCGGGCGGGCACCAAGACCGTCTCCTTGGAAACGGTCAAGACTGCGGATCAGCGGATCGCCGCGCTCGGGCCTGGTTTCGCGCAAAGATTCGAGCTCCAGGCCCAGAGCGAGCTGCTGCGCACGCAGCTCTACAACGAGCTCGGCGTGCCCGACCTCGCCTGGTCCGCCCTCTTGCGCTGCAAGGAAGCGGCAATCCAAGCTGACAATCCACAGCTGCAGGAACACGCGCTGCTGTTCGAGGTCAACCTGCTGCTCGCGACTGACCGCAAGCAGGAGGTCATCAAGCTGCTGCGGCCGGGCGGCAAGGAGCGCATTCCGCCGCTTCCAGCCCGGCTACAGATGCGCCTCGGCAAAGCCTTCGCGGACATGGAGCCGATGACGGCTGAATACGCGGAGGAAGCCTCGACCATCCTTTCGAGCGTGCTCGAGGACGAAGCCCTCGATCCCGAAGATCGGCGCAGCGCCTACATGTCGCTGGTGGACTTCCAGATCCGTCAGGGCGACCTGGAAAGTGCCGAGCAGAGCTTGGAGGCGGCGAAGGCCGAGCTCGCCAGGATCCTACAGGAACAGAAGGCCGGCATGAGTGCGCGCGACCAGGCCGAGATCGAGGCCTATTCGTCGCATCTGCTCCGTGCTCGCGGCCTGGACAAGGCGAGCGGGAAGGAGCAGCTCGCCTCCCTGAAACAGGCCTACGATCGGATGATCGATGACCTTCAAGGCGATGAAAGATCGAGCGGCGGAGTTGGTTTCCTGCATTTCCGGACACGTCGATTCATGCTCAACGAGCTGATCGAGCTGTCGCTCGCGGTCGAAGGGGAAGAACACGGCCTCGACCTGGCGCTGGAAGCCTTGATCGAAGCCCAGGAGCTCGGATCGCTGTCGCGCGCCCTCAAGGGCGCTGCCTGCACTCCCGTCGACGTGCGCAAGCTCATGACCAGCGCGGAAGGCGGAGTGCTCGTGTTCGTGCCCGACCACCACCGCACCCTGGTGCTCGCCTTCGACGCGAAGCCATCAGGTCTGTGCAAGGCCGTCGCCGCCCAGGGTGTCTGGGCGCCATTGGTGGATCAATGGCTGAACGACGTGAGCACCGCGCCATCCGGGGACGAAAAATCTCTCGCGAGGAATCTCGCCGCGCTCGAGAGGCACGGCAAGCTGGTCGCGGACACGCTATTCCCCGCGGAGATCCGTGCACGCATGGCAGGCTGGAAGTCGGTCACGATCGTCGGCGCCGACCTGATGGATGGCCTGCCGTTCGAGGCGATTCCGTTGGGCGGGCCTGAGGTCCTCGGCATCCGCTTCGCCATCGATCGCGCGCCGTCGCTGCCGGTCCAGGTCAAGCTGGCCAACCGGAGAGCGAAGACACCGCCCCCGCCCGCCGACAAGGCCGGTCTATGGCTGGTCGCGGCGCCAGCGATTCCAGCATGGGCTGATCCCGCGCTTCGCGGTCTGGCGCCCATCCCCTTCAACGACGCGAATCGGAAGGCTGTGCAGAAGCCGTATCCGAAACTGGAGCAGGCCTTCATCGGCGAAACCGCGACTCGTGCCGCCCTCGAGGCCCCGGGCCTTTGCCTCGCGAGCGTGCTGCAGGTGACGGCTCACGGCACCGTCATGCCGAAGAAGGAGCGATCGGCGGCGCTGGTGTTGCGCCCGATGTCGAAAGGCGACGACGGCATCCTCGATTGCGACGAGGTCGAGGAAAAACTGCACGTTCCCGACACCGTCGTGCTTTCTTCCTGCTCGGCAGCCCACTCGGAGCAGCGTTACGGCGAAGACGGCCTGAACCACCTCGGAGGCGCCTTCATGTTCGCCGGCGCGAGCTGCGTCGTGCTCTCATCCCACCCGGTCGAAGCAGGAGCGATGCAGGCGCTGATGGAGGTCTTCCACCAGCGCCTTTCCGCGGGCGACAGCCGCGCCGAGTCGATGCGAGCGGCTCGCGAGGCTGTCGCCAAGAATCCCCGTTTCCCCCACCCCTTCTACTACTCGCTGGTGCAGGTCACCGGCCTTGGTCAGATGGCGCGGTGACCTGGGCCCATCGAGGCTGCCTACTGCCCGGTCGAAAGGTCGATCCCTGCCGGCGGCGACGTCGCGGATGGCACGCTCGGAACCGTGTTCGGCTGGTAAGGCGGCACGCGCAGCAGAGGCACCGATCCAGAGGGTTTCTTGTTGCTGGCTACGCTGCAGTCCTCCTCCACGAGCTCGAAGTCCGTGGAATCCCCCCAGCTTCCGGGCCGTGTCTTCAGGTAGGTCGTGGCCTCATGGGTGCCGTTCATCAAGTCCTCGGAGGTGACTCCGGTGATGTATTCAGCCAGCGGCGAGGAGCCGGGGGGCAGAGGCTTGAGGACGATGTAGAACTTGTCGTGGAACGACGCAGCGCTCTCTTCGATCGTGATCGGGAAGGACCAGACGGCACCAGCAGGGGCCCAATTGAGATAATCCCCGTTATTCAAGTTGTACTGATAGTGGACCCTGGCAACGGGCTCGACAGGTTGCACCACTTGTGCGACGTCGGCAGGCTGGCGATACACCACGAGATCGAGCAGCCATCCAGAAAGATCGGCGGTCGGAGTGATGCTAGGCCAGGGATTGTTGAGCGACAGCATCAGCACCCCGGTGGCAGTCCCGGACACACTGCAATTATGGGCGAGCCAATTCGCAGCGTGGTAATCCGCGCGATCAAAGCACGGGTGAGGCTGCGCTTGCGTTTGCTGGTAAAGCACGCGGCGCGGCGGCAGCGTCTGGATCGCGTACGCTCGCGGATCGTCCGTGTCGATGGCGAAGAAATCAGCCATGCCGTCGAAGTTCAGGTCGACGAGCAGGGGAGTGGCCGTATTGCCGATCCCGAGCATGTTCTCGCCCTCCAAGGAGATCGAATTCACGCAGTCATCCTCGAAACGATTGATTGTCAAGGTATCGGCGTCGCGATGATTGAAGTACGTGTAGACGACCTGATCGACCGAGGAAACCAGCGAGACATCGTCGCTCCCATTCCCGTCGACGTCGCCGGTCGCAATTGCCGAAATGTCGAGATCGTCCAGCGGAACCGGAGTCTGCAGGGTCGCCCTGCTGTCGACCAGCCGGAGCTGCCCGTCGCCGCTGCCCAGGTCCTGCCACCACGCGACACAGTCGGGGAGGGGAGTTCCGTAGGACGGAACCTGGGTGAGCTTGGCGATGTGGCCGGCGGAGCCATTGGCGATCACTTTGCTGCGCACTCCACTGGATTGCACAATGAAGAACCAGGCGTTGGTCAGCACGGCGAACTGCTGAGCCTCTCCGGTGTTGTAGATCATCGGGAAGGCCTCGGTGGCGCCGCTGCCGAGGTAGATGGCCGGCGCATGGGTGTACCCACCCTGCCCATCGCTCATCAGGCGCAGCAGGTAGGTTCCCGCCGAGTTGATTGCCATCAGATCGAGGCCGTACGCTCCGTCCAGGTCGCAGCATCGAAGCGATTTGACGCTGAGCCAGGACTGGGTGGGAGTTCCTGTCGGGATGCTGACCGAGGTAACCGTGATCGGATTCGTCGCTCCCACCGTGTATTCGATGATCCCCACGCCGGCGTAGTCAGCGAAAAGCAGCCGACTCTTGTCCAGCACGGTGGCACCGGGGAGGCGCGCGATTGAGCTGACCGTCCCGGTGTACACGACATTCACGTCCATGTGCGACGGATTCACGAACAGCACCAGCGCTCCGTCGGCGTGCTGCCAGACGTCGGGAGAATAGTCACCGGTGAAGTCGCCGGCGACCGCCACTCCCATGGTGTTCGTCGACACGGTTGGCCAGGTCCGCTTCCACGGACACATGTCGAACTCCTCCCCGGACAGCGGCTGGCCAGGAAATCCCGTTTGGAAAGCGCTCGCGCCGGCGGGAACTCCGAGCAGCGTGCACAAGAGAAGCAGATTGGTTTTGAACTTCATTTGGGTGGGGAATTGGGTGGGGACCGCGAATCAGGCTATGCGCAAGGCGCTCGTTCCGTACCGTCTCGGCCGGCTCGCATTGGTACCGGCAGGGAAGCAGCGTCAGCAGCGGTCAGGAGAGTTTCAGAAAATCCAGAATCGGCGCGGATTCAGTACTTTCGCAGCTGGCGGTAGGGGTCGCCAGCCTGGACACGTGTACAGGGCAAATCCGCCAGGATAGTTCCACCGGAGAGTGGCGGAACAGGACCAGGTCCCTCGGATTGTCCCACACGATTCAGGTCTGGGAAATCCCGCGCCTCGGTGCGCCTCGCCCCGAGGCTCCTCGGCGAACCGAACGGCGTGTTGCGGTGCCGCTGCGATGCGGCATGCTGAGGGTGTGAAGACTTTGGTTCCCCGCCGGAGCGTGCTGGCACTGATCTGCCTGGCGAGCCTGGGACAGGTCGGGTGCAGGACTCCCGGCGAGGGCAAGGTCGCCGAGGGCAAGGCGCCTCCCTCGGATCTGGTCGTGACGGTGCGGCGGCAACCCGATGCGAAGCTGTTCTCCCATGATCTGACGGAAGTGAGCTCCGATGGCAGCGTATCGTTCAACGGCTACGAGCGAGACGCGATCGGAACGGAGACCGTCGAGAAGATCTGGACGGAGATCGAGCGTGCCACTTTCTTTCAGCTCGAAGATGAATATCGAGTGAAGGCCAGCCACATCACATCGACCATCATCACAGTCCGGGCCAACGGCGTGCGGAAGACGGTCCTTGTGACGCCCAGGACTCCCGAGTACTTCAAGCTGGATCGCCTCGCGACCAGCATCGAAGAGCAGGCGCTGACCAGGGGGTTGCTGAAGTGGCGCTAGCCGCCTGGGAAGCGCGCCAGAGCCTCGCTCACTGCTTGTGCTTGACGTTCACTCGCACGTCGAGAATCTGTCCGGCGGCCACGTCGACCGTCAGCGGCTCGATCGGTTCATACCCGTCGAGGATCGGGAACTTGATCTCGTAGCGGCCTGGATCGAGGAGTCTGGAGCACTCGAACTCCGTGTCTTGCGAGGGTCTGCCCAGGGGGCGGCGCTGGCCGACGAGAGTGATGCGCATTGCGAAAAAGAAATCGAAGCCCGCTCGAAGTCGAGCTTCGCCTTCGAAGACTTCCACATGGACCCCGGCTGCGCGCTCGAGCTTGATGTGCAACGAGTGCTCGGCTCCCGTCAGGGACACCTGCTCGTAGAAAGGTGTGTAGCCCGTGAGGTCGCAGGACACCGAGGCGACGCCAGCGGGCGCCGAGAACCAGTATGCGCCCTTCTTGTCGAGTGGAAGAACGTGGACTCCGAAGCCCATCGACAATCCCTCGATCCGCGCGTCCGACCACATGATGCGCTCGGGCTTCAACGCGTCACCCGTGGCCGCATCGCTGACATCGATCGATACCGTGACAAGAGGAGGAACGACGATTTCTACGCGGAGCTTTCCAGGTTCATCCGCGTGGATCAATTGCCGGTAGCCAACGGACTCCACGCTCGCTCCCCACGATCCCGTGCGCACATTCCCCGCATCCCAGTTGCGAACTCGTTCGTCGCCCTCGAGCAAGGTCATCTCTGCGATTTTCAACGCGACTCGATCCGCTCCTCCACCTTCGCGCCACAAGCAGAGTCTTGCATTGGCCACATCGCTCCCCTCGGGCAAAGCAAGGGTCCCGAATAGATGGACCATGGGCACATCGAGCTTGCTCGCATCGACCACCACCGTCACATCGGTGACTGGACCTGCGGGAAGCACGATCAGCTGCTCGCCCAGGCGTTGCTTGCTTTCGTCCACGCCGGACTCGACCGCGGCGAGATACGTCGCTGGCGCGAGATCGGTGATGAGCGTGGGGCCGTTCATGGATGCGTGAACCGAGACGGCATCCTCTCCGAACTCGCTCACGACGGATTTGGGCCCCGTTTCGCCGCGCACCGTCAGGACTCGTGTCGGATACAGGCGCACGAACACACCAGGTGGCGGAGTGCCGGTGATCGTCACGGAGATCGACGCGGGATCCAGGAGCTCCACCGTGCGTTCGCCGCCGACCAGGTGATCGAAGTCGACGCGCAGCCACGCGTAGCCTGCGACGTGAAGCCAATACGGCGTGAACTTCAAACGTTCGGGCAGATCGACGGGCGACGAAACGAAGCGCAGAAGCGACATCTTCTCGATGGAATCGCCGGGATGGACCCACTCCCAATTCACGTGCCTATCGTCGGAGTACCGCAACTCGATGTCGCGCAGCTCCCGCTTCGTGGCGGCATCGACTACACGAAGCCGGCCACGCTTGAGCCACCTGCCGCGCACCTCGATCGGTTCCGAACCGGGCTGCAGAAATCGTGAATCTTCCGCGAGCAGCGCTTCACGTTCACTGGCCACGAGCTTGTAAAACCCGAGGGAGTCACCTCTCCCGATACGCAGCGACCAGGCACCCTTCGTGAAATCCAACGGACGTGTCTGGCCACGCTTCGCCTGCGTTCCAAAGGATGCGAGGACGGTTCCAGACTCACTGCGACGCTCGACTCCTTGTTCGTCGACGATCACGACGGTGCCGCGGACTTCGATCGTGTCGTCGCCTGAGGCAGCGACTGGAGTCGGATCGGATTGCGCGGCTTCGGCGCGGGCACCGAGCGAGGATTCGCTCTGTGCAGATTCCGCGGCCGGGAGCGCCGCAGGCAAGCCAGGCGCGGCGGCCTCGACGACTGCGGGGCCGTTCGGTGTCGATGGGTCGCCGCCGGGACGCAGGAGGTACGCTCCAATGCCGATCACGACCGCCGCGGCAACTCCCAATGCAATCTTTGCGCTCATCGCGATGCCTCCGATGGTAATCAGGGAACTGCCGAGTGCCGCGAGCGCCGTTGGCTTGCCGCGAATTGCAATCGAAGCGAGCGAGACGCTCCAGGCGTTGCGATCGCCGCCAGAGGCGCGGTCCATGCGCTCGCGCAGGAGCGCAAGACCGCGGCGCAGCCTGGCTCGCACGGTCTCGAGCGGCGCCTGGGATCGTTTCGCGATCTCATCGGGGCTCAGGCCTTCGAAGTAGCGCAGGTGGATCGTGGTGCGGTAGGGCTCGTCGAGACGCGTCACTTCCGCGGCGACGCGTTGAGCCACCTCGAGTCGCTCCAGGACTTCGAACTCGCTCGGCAGCCGCTCGTCGCGAGCAGCCTCGCGCTCGTCGTGCGCTCGCTGGCGTCGCTGGCGCGCGCGATTGCGAGCGAGATTGCGCAGGACCGCCGCCCACCAGGAGCGCGGACGGTCACCGGAACCTTCGTGGCGGAGCGCTCGCAGCCAGGTCTCCTGGATTAGATCCTGGGCTTCGTTCGCGTCGTTGGTGAGCGCGGCGGCCAAGGCCCGCAGCGCGGCGGCGTGGGTCAGCCAACCCTCGTCCGTGATTGCATCTTGACTGGGCACGCGAGCAACTCTCGCCTATCCAACCCAGCACGAGTCG
>DATHET010000235.1:0-15209 GCA_035490315.1 Planctomycetota bacterium | reverse complement strand
CACCGCCATTTTTTACATTCCTCCGCTGCCGGCGTAGGCCGGCAGCGGAGGAATGTAAAAAATGGCGGTGGAATACCGGGTACCGTCAAAGCCCGATCACTTCGCCTTCGATGGCGACGCGCATGCTTGCGTCGCGGATGCGGCGGGCGGCGTCGCTTCCGGGCACGGTCGCGGGGTTGGTGTGGTTCAAGTGGGTGAAGATCACTTTGGCGCGCAGGCTGGCGGGGGCGGCGGACAATCGCTCGAGCGTTTCGACGATGAAGGGATGTGGGATCTCGCTCATCGCGCGGCCTTGGACTTCGCCGTCGGCGAAGAAAGTGCCGTCGATCAAGGCGAAGTCCACGCGCGCGAGCAGGTCCTCGAGGCGCAGGTCCCAGCGCTCCCATTTGTCGATGTCGGGCAGGTAGCAGACGCTCGCGTGGGGTCCGCGGATCAGGAAGGCCAGGGTGTCGCTGAATTCGTCGCGGTGAGGCACTCGCAGCGCCGAGACGAACAGGTCCGGTGCGAGCTCGACTTCGCGATCCAGCGGCATCACCGACAGGGCGATGGCGCGCGATTCGACCAGCAGGCTCCAGGGACCGTTGCTCGCGAGGAATTCGCCCATGCGCGGCGTGCACCACACGGGCAGATCGCGGGCGCCGTAGATCTCGCGACCGAATTGCATCAAGCCGGCGTAGTGGCCGACATGGGCATGGGTCAGGAACACGCCCTCGAACAGCGCCGGTCGCTCCCCTTCCCCACGGCGTGACGCGGGATGCCCCCTGGCGAGCTCGACCTGTTCGCGCAGATCGGGACCGGCGTCGAAGAGCCAACGCTTCCCGCTGCGCGGATCCGCCAGCAGCAGGGACGTCGCCAGCCGCCTCTTGCCGCTGTCCGCCCACGCGTTCCTGCACAGCTGCTCCTCGCACCCGATCTGCGGCAAGCCTCCGTCCTGCGCAGTGCCCAGAACCACCACGTAGGGCCCCTCGGGAGCCGTGGGAGGCGCTGAGCAGGCGCAGAGGATGAGGGCAATCGAGGCGAGGAGCTTCACGCGTACCCGGTGTCCGGCGCCGGGGAATGTAAGAAATGGCGGTGGAATACCGGGTACCGGGCTCGGAAGAACTTTCCCACATCCGGCCCGGGCGGGGGCGCGGAGTGTGGTGGGACTCAAGAGAAGCCGGCATTGGCCCGAACTCGGAGGGAGAGCGGGCAAGTGCCCGCCATGCCTCGATCCCTCGCGGAGCTTCCGACTCATGACTGGCTCGATCACCTACCTCGTCACCGGCGGCACCGGTTCCTTCGGGCGCATGTTCGTGGCGAGCTGCCTCGCCGATCGCAAGACGAAGCGCGTCATCGTCTACAGCCGCGACGAATTGAAGCAGCACGAGATGCACCAGCAGTTCGACGACGCGCGCGTCTCGTACTTCATCGGCGACGTGCGCGACAAGGACCGCCTGACGCGCGCTTTCCAGGCCGACGTCGACGTCGTCGTCCACGCGGCGGCGATGAAGCAGGTCCCCGCCTGCGAATACAACCCCTTCGAGGCCGTCGCCACCAACGTGATCGGCGCGAAGAACATCATCGACGCGGCGATCGATTGCGGCGTGGCCAAGGTCGTCGCCCTCTCGACCGACAAGGCCGTCAACCCGGTCAACCTCTACGGCGCGACCAAGCTCTGCGCGGAAAAACTCTTCGTCCAGGGAAACTCCTACGCCGGCAAGAACCTGACGCGCTTCTCCTGCGTGCGCTACGGCAACGTGGTCGGCAGCCGCGGCAGCGTAATCCCGGTTTTCCTGCGCCAGCGCGAGACCGGCCAGCTCACGGTCACCGACGAGCGCATGACGCGCTTCTGGATCACCCTCGACCAGGGCGTGCGCCTGGTCCACACGGCCGTCGCGCGCATGATCGGCGGCGAGGTCTTCGTGCCGCGCATCCCGAGCATGGGCCTGCTCGACCTGGCCCGCGCCATCGCGCCGAAAGCCGCGATCAAGATCGCCGGCATCCGGCCTGGCGAGAAGCTTCACGAGTGCTTGATCTCCTCCGACGAAGCGCGCCACACCGTGCAGCTGGCGGACATGTTCGTGATCAAGCCCGAATTCCCCTGGTGGGGCGACACGGGCTGGTCGGAGGGTGACGCCCTGCCCGATGGCTTCGAATTCACTAGCGACAAGAACGAGCGTTGGCTCACGGCGGCCGAGCTGGCGATCGTCCTCGCTTCGCTGGAGAACGAGCTCCAACCCGGCGGACGGCGCAAGGCTGACCTCAAGCCGGGTACGACCAAGGGCATCTCGCTCGGCGCCGCGTAGAGGCTTGGCGGTGAGCACCACTCGAGCCAGGCCGGCGCCGCGCAAATCCCAGGCGCCGCTCGCCATCGACGGCGGCGCGCCGCTGCGCAGCCAGAGTCTGCCCTACGCTCGCCAGCACATCGACGAGGCCGACATCCTCGCCGTCGACGCGGCGCTGCGCAGCGACTGGCTCACCACTGGACCGCGCGTAGAGGAATTCGAGCGCGACTTCGCCGCCTACGTCGGCTGCGACCACGCGGTGGCGGTCTCCAGCGGCACCGCGGCTCTGCACGTGATGCTCGCGGCGCTCGGCGTCGGAGCGGGCGATGAGGTGCTCGTGCCGGCGATGACCTTCGCGGCCAGCGCCAATGCGGTGCTCTACTGCGGAGCGAAGCCGGTCTTCGTCGACGTCGAAGCGGACACGCTGCTCGTCGACACGCGCGACGCGGCGCGCAAGATTTCCGCGCGCACGAGAGCCGTGCTCGCCGTCGATTACGCGGGCCAGCCCTGCGACTACGACAGCTTGAGCGCCCTGTGCCAGACCTCCGGTCTCGAGCTCGTCGCCGATGCCTGCCATTCGCTCGGCGCGCGCTGGAAGGGCCGGCCTTCGGGCAGCCTGGCGCACGCGTCCTCCTTCAGCCTGCACCCCGTGAAACACTTGACCTGTGGTGAAGGCGGAGTGGTCGCGACCAACGACGCGAGCCTGGCCGCGCGCGCGCGACGCCTGCGCAGCCACGGCATCGATTCCGATCACCGCCAGCGCGAGCGCACGGGCACCTGGCGTTACGCGATGGAGGAGCTGGGCTTCAACTACCGGCTCTCCGACATCTCCTGCGCCCTCGGATCCAGTCAATTGAAGCGCGCGACGCGCCGACTGCAGCGCCGCCGCGACATCGCGGGCTTCTACACGCGCCGCCTTGCGAAACTGGCCGCGGTGCGTCCGCTCGGCCTGCGCAGACTGGCGCAACACGCCTGGCACCTGTTCGTCGTCGAGTTCGAGCTCGAAGCCCTGCGCGTCGATCGCGACCAGATCTTCGCCGCCCTGCGCGCCGAGGGCATCGGAGTCCAGGTGCATTACCTGCCGGTGCACCGCCATCCCTACTACCAGCGCGAGCTGGGCTTCGCTCACGACCTGTGCCCGGTCGCCGAGCGCGCCCACGAGCGCATCCTGAGCCTGCCGCTGTTCCCCGAGATGAGCGACGCCGATGCGCGCGACGTCGTTCGCGCTGTCGAGAAAGTGTTGCGCGCCTATTCGCTATGAAGAACAACCGCATCGTCGCGATCCTGCAGGCGCGCACCGGCAGCACGCGCTTGCCGGGCAAGGTATTGATGCCGATCGGCGAGCGTTCGATGCTCGAGCGCGTCGTCGAGCGCATCGAGCGCATGCTCACGATCGACGATTTCATCGTCGCGACCAGCGTGTCCCCCGCCGACGACGCGATCGCGAGCCTGTGCACCGCCCAGGGCTGGCATTGCTTTCGCGGGCCGGAGAAGGACGTGCTCGAGCGCTACCTGCGCGCGGCCCAGGCGATGTCGGCGAGCGACGTCGTGCGCATCACTTCGGATTGTCCGCTCTTCTCCTGGCAGCAGGCCGACCGTCTCGTCGCGCAGCACATCGCCTCGGGCAACGACTACACGCACAACCTGACCTGCTGGGGCTCCGGAATGCCGATCGGCACCGGCGTCGAAGCGATGACGATCGACGCCCTGGGCATGGCGTGGACCTACGGGCTCGAGCCGAATCATCGCGAGCACGTCACCGAGTACATCTACGAGCATCCGCAGCGCTTCCAGATCGAGCTGATGCGCGCGCCGGAAACCATCGACCGGCCGTCGTATCGACTGACGGTCGACACGCGGCGCGATCTGGAGCTGATGCGGCGCATCCACGAGCGCATCGCGCCCGCCGACGGCGTGGTCGATCTGCGCGAAGCCGTGGCCCTGCTCGATTCCGACCCCGAGCTCGCCAGGTCCAACGCCGATTCGGAACGCAAGGTCGGGTGAAGCCGATGCATCTCTTGCTGCGCGCCGACGCCTCAGAATCGATCGGGACCGGGCACGTCATGCGCTCGCTCGCGATCGCCCAGGCCTGGAAGCGGGCGGGCGGCACGGCGAGCTTCGCGATGAGCTGCTGCCCTCCGACCTTGTGCGAGCGCTTGCGCGAAGAAGGGGTGGAGATCGTGTCCTTGCAAGCGGGGCGAGCGACGCTCGCCGATGCCACTGAGACGGCGGAGCGCGCCCGCGCTCTCGGCGCGCGCTGGGTCGTGCTCGACGGATACGACTTCGACGAGACGTACCAGTCGAGTCTGCGCAAGAGCGGGCTGTCCACTCTGCTGGTCGACGACGAGGCCCTCGCGCAACGCTTCACGGCCGACCTCCTGCTCAATCAGAACGCCTACGCGACGGCGGATCTCTACGCGCACAAGGCGCACGGCGCGCGCCTCGCGCTCGGCGGCCGCTATGCCCTGCTGCGCGACGAATTCGAGCCCTGGCGCCTGTGGCGACGCGAGATTCCCGAGCGCGCGCGCCGGATCTTGATCACCACCGGCGGGTCGGACCCGACCAACGCCGCGGGCGAAATCCTGCGCGGCATCGAACACCTCGCGGACCGCTCGCTCGAGCTGCAGCTCGTGATCGGCTCCGCCGCCGCGCACCGCGAAGCCCTCGAGCGCCAGGCCGCGGCTCTCGGCGCGCGCGGGGTCATCGACGCGCGCAACATGCCCGAGCTGATGGCCTGGGCCGACATCGCGATCACCGCGGCCGGCAGCACCTGCTGGGAAATGGCCTTCATGGGCACGCCGGCCTTGACGCTGGTGATCGCCGACAACCAGCAGCGCATCGCGACTTGCCTTTGCGAGCGCGGTGCCGCGAGGTCGCTCGGCCGTTCCAGGGATTGCGATCCGGCGAAGATCGCGGATGCCCTGGCCAGTCTGCTCGGCGATCGCCTGGCGCGCGCGACCCTTTCGCGCGCGGGAAGGCGCCTGATCGACGGCCGCGGCGCTTCGCGCGTCGTCGCGCTCTTGCAGGAGGCCGCATGAGCATCCAAGCCGGCAAACGCGCGATCGGAGCGGGCGAGCCCTGCTTCATCGCGGCCGAAATCGGCATCAACCACAACGGCGACGTCGAGCTGGCGCGTCGCATGATCGCCGCCGCCGCCGAAGCGGGCGCGGACGCGGTCAAGTTCCAGAATTATCGCACCGAGGACTTCATCTCCGATCGCTCCCTGGTCCATCGCTACGTCTCGCGCGGCCGCGAAGTCGTCGAGTCGCAGTACGAATTGTTCAAGCGCTGCGAGCTCTCGACTCAGGCCCTGACCAGCCTCGCGAAATTCACGCGCGAGCAGGGCCTGGAATTCTTCTCGACGCCCACCAGCGAAACAGGCATCGACGAATTGGTCGCCGCCGGCGCGACCCTGGTCAAGAACGGCTCGGATTTCCTGACTCACCTGCCCTTGATCCGCGCGATGGCCAAGAGCGGCCTGCCCTGCGTGATCTCGACCGGCATGGCGACGATCGAGGAGATCGACGACGCGGTCTACACCTTCCGCGCAGCCGGCGGTCGAGGCCTGGTCCTGCTGCACTGCACTTCCTCCTACCCCACCGCGGCGAAGGACGTGCACCTGCGCAAGCTTCCGGCCCTCGCGACGAGCTTCCATTGCCCCGTCGGTCTCTCCGATCACACGCTGGGCATTCAGGCCGCGCTCGGCGCCGTCGCCCTCGGCGCGGTGTTCGTCGAAAAGCATTTCACCACCGACCGCGACCTGCCCGGCCCCGATCAGGCGATGAGCTGCGATCCCGCCGAGCTCCGCGAGCTCGTGCAAGGCATCCGCGCCCTCGAAGCGATGCTCGGCTCGCCCGTGATCGGCCCGACGCCCGCGGAAGCCGCGTCGCGAGCCTCGTTCCGCCTCTCCTGCGTCGCGCGCAAGGACATGGCCGCGGGCACCACGCTCGAGCCGGCCAGCATCGCCTTCCGCCGTCCAGGGACCGGATTTCCGCCCAAGGCGCTCGAGTGGATCTCAGGCCGCGCACTGACGCGTCCGGTCCAAAGCGGCGCCGTACTCGACTCCGAGGATTTCACATGAGCAGCTCACAATCGTTCGATCAGACCTGGGAGCGCGACATCTACGCGCGCGGCAAGCAGATGAATCGCTGGCCCTTCGACGCGGTGGTCAGCTTCCTGTTCCGCCACGCGCCGAAGAACCGGCCGCGCAGCCAGGTGCGGGTCCTCGAAGTCGGCTGCGGCACGGGCAACAACCTGTGGTGCGCCGCGCGCGAGGGTTTCGACACCACCGGCATCGACGGAAGCCCGACCGCGATCGAGCGAGCGCGCGAGCTGCTCGCCGCCGAGGACCTGAAGGCGGATCTGCACGTGGTCGACTTCACGAAGCTGCCCTTCCCCGATGCGAGCTTCGATCTCGCGATCGACCGCTGCGCCTTGAGCTGCGTCGGCCGCAGCGCGGCGCAGCGCGCGCTCGGCGAGCTGGCGCGCGTCCTCAAGCCCAGCGGACGTCTGTTCTTCAATCCTTACAGCGATCGCCACACCAGCGCGCGCTCCGGCCGCGTCGGCCCCGACGACCTGATGCTCGACGTCGCCGCGGGTTCGCTGGTCGGCTGCGGCCAACTGTGCTTCTGGAACGCCAAGCAGGTCACCGCAGCTCTCGTCGAGGACTGGCGCGTGCTCTCGCGCCAGCATGTCGAATTCGAGGAGCAGGAACGTCCCGCGCGCGAGATCCACGCCGAATGGCGCCTGGTCCTGGAGAAGGTGGCCTGATGCGGATCCTGTTCCTCGGCAACCACACGGTCGGCGTGCGCTCGCTCGATGCACTGGCGCGCGACAATGCGATCGTCGGCGTGGTCGCCCATCCCGAAGATCCCGAAGATGGCGTGCGCTACCAATCGGTCTACGACCACGCGGCAGGCGCCGGGCTCAGCGCGGCGCGTTTCAAGGGTCGCGACCCACAGCTCGAGCGCTTCGTGCGCGGCGTCAGACCCGATCTGTTGTGGATTGCCGATTACCGTTATCTCCTGCCGCAATCCGTGCTCGATCTGGCGCCGCTGGGCGCGGTCAACCTGCACCCGAGCCTCTTGCCGAACTACCGCGGACGCGCTGCGATCAATTGGGCCATCCTGCGCGGCGAGCGCCAGATCGGCTTGACCGCGCACTTCATCGACGAGGGCGTCGACACCGGCGACATCATCGCTCAGAAACCGGTCCACATCGCCGAGCACGAGGACGTCGGCGATGCGCTGGACAAGCTCTACCCGATCTACGAATCCCTGTCCCTCGAAGTCGTCGCCGCCTTCCGCAACGGAAACGTGCGCCGCACGCCGCAGCCGGCGGGCAACTGGCCGATCTGGCCGCGCCGCAGCGCCGAGGATGGGCTGATCGACTGGAGCGCCGACGCGCAGAGCATCGTCAATCTGATCCGCGCCGTCGCCAGGCCGTACCCCGGCGCTTTCAGCTGGATCGAGAATCGACGCGTCACGATCTGGAAAGCTCGCGCGGGCCTCGCTCGCGGACCGGGGAGCATCGGCTCGATCTGGCGCGCGGATGGCGGCCATCTGTTCGTCAATTGCGGCGAAGGGTCCCTGCAGGTGCTTGAATACGAAATGGAAGGAGCGCGCCGGCCGCGCATCGGCGATCGTCTGGATCCGATGGAGCGTGCTGCGTGAAACCTCGCGCCTCGTCCGCGCAAGCCTTCGCGGAGGACGACGCGAGGACGCGCGCGCACTTCGACGCCTTGGCCCGGGCCCACCCGGGCGATGTGCGCGCCGTCGACTGGGGCTCGCGGGCTTCGCAGGAGCTGCGCTTCTCCGTCCTGGCTTCGATCGGCGATTTGAACGGCGCGCGCGTGCTCGACGTCGGTTGCGGTCAAGGCGATCTTTTCGCCTGGCTGTGTGCGCAAGGAATCCGCTGCGAGTACAGCGGCATCGATCTCTCGCCGGCGATGGTCGCGCTGGCGCGCCAACGCTTTCCCGAGAACTGCTTCGAAGTCGGCAACCTGATGGACACGCCCGCGGTCTGCGCCACGCACGACTACGTGCTCGCCAGCGGCATTTTCTATCTGCGCGCTCACCAGCCGGATCAATACATGCAGACCATGGTCGAGCGCATGTTCGCCCGCTGCACCCGCGGCCTGGCGTTCAATTCCCTTTCGGCCTGGGGCGACGGGGCCCCGGATCCGGAGGAATACCGCGCCGATCCTTTGCGCGCCCTGGCCATGGCCCAGGACTTGACCAGCCGAGTCACGTTCCGCCACGACTACCACCCGCGCGACTTCACGCTCCTGCTCTACAAGGACGCACCGCGTTGAAGACCATCGCAATCATGCAGCCGGCCTACCTGCCCTGGCTCGGCTACTTCGAGCGCGCGGCGCTGGTCGACGAGGTGATCTCGCTCGATCACGTGCGCATCGATCGCAATTCGAAGACGCGCTTCGCCAACCGCAACCGCGTGCGCACGTCTCAGGGCTGGACCTGGCTCAGCGTGCCGCTGCGCACCAAGGGTCAGGACGATCTCTCCCTCGATCGCCTGCAGATCGATCCGGCCGTACGCTGGCGCACCAAGCACTGGGCGACCCTCGAGCAGAATTATCGCCGCGCCGCGTGTTTCGCCGAGCTCGCGCCGGCCTTGGAAGCGATCTACGTGCGCGAGTGGAGCGAGCTCGTGCCGCTGTGCGTGGAGCTGACCCGCGCGCTGCTGTCGGCCTTCGAGATCGACACGCACTTCCGCTCCAGCTCGCAGATGCAATCGCGCAGCACGAAGAGTGAGCTGATCCTCGATCTGTGCCTCGAGAGCCAGGCCACCCACTATCTCTCCGGACCCTTCGGACGCGACTACCTCGACCGCGAGGCCTTCGCGCGCGCCGGAATCACGATCGACTTCCACGATTACCGCCACCCGATCTATCCGCAGTCCTACCCCGGCTTCGAGCCCAACCTCTCCGCCTGCGATCTCTTGTTCCATGCCGGCCGTGATGCGCGCAAGATCCTGCTCACGCGACGCGAGGCGCGCGCCGCATGAAGATCCTCGTGGTCGCGGCCCATCCCGATGACGAAGTGCTCGGCGCCGGAGCTTCGGTCGCGCGCTGGGTCGACGAAGGCCACGCCGTGCAGATCGCGATCCTCGGCGAGGGCGCGAGCTCGCGCGGACCAGCGCGCGACGCCACCGACGCAAGCGTCCTCCGCGAGCTCGGCCGCCGCGCGGAAGAGGCCTGCAAGATTCTCGGCGCGCCATCCCCGCGCATGCTCGGCCTCGCCGACAACCGCTTCGACACCCTGCCGCTGCTCGAGATCGTGCAACACGTCGAAGGCCTGGTCGCCGAATTCAAGCCAGAGCTCGTGCTCACCCACCACGGCGGCGACCTGAACATCGATCACGCCCTGACCTTCCGCGCCGTGATGACCGCGCTGCGCCCGATGGCCGGATCGACCGTGCGCGAGCTGCGCGTGTTCGAGATCGCCTCATCGACCGAATGGTCCTTCGGCCGCTTCGGCTCGGGCTTCCGGCCCGACGCTTTCGTCGACGTGCGCAGGACGCTGCAACGCAAGCTCGATGCGATGGCCTGCTACGACAGCGAGACCCGGCCCTTCCCCCACCCGCGCTCGCCAGAGGCTCTCGAGGCCCTGGCTCGCACCCGCGGCGTGCAGGTCGGCATGCAGGCGGCCGAAGCCTTCGAAACGATCTGGCGCCGCGAGTGATCCGCGCCGCGGCGAGCCCCGCCGCGCGGCGGGCTTGCCCGATCCGAGGTCTGGGCAGAGACTGTGCCCATGAAGATCCTTCTCGTGCTCGTCGCGGTGGTGATCGCGTTCGCAGTCTCGTGGTTCAGCTGGTCCTCGCTGGCAAGCCCGCAGGTCGCGAACGCCGCGACGGCGGAAGTGGATCTGGCTCCTTTGACGGCTCGCCTCGATGCTCTGGAGAAGCGCAACCTCGAGCTGCAGAAGCTCCTCGAGGACGCGCGGCTCGACTCCAAGCAGAGCGTGGTGCGCGAGCCCGCCCTGCAGACGCCCAAGTCGGAAGCGATTCCTGAATTGACCCTGCGCATCGCGCGACTCGAGACCGAGCTCTCGGACCTGCGCGCCAAGTCGGAAAAGGACCGCGCGATTCCGGCAGGACCCGCGAGAATCCCCTCGCCCGAGGCCGCGTCCGCCGCCCTGGATCAGGCGACCCAGATTGCACGCGACCTGGCAGCCACGGAAGCTCAACGCCTGGCCGCCTTGCGCGATCTGCGCGGCCTGAAGCGCGCCGACGGAACCGATGCGCGCCTGGCTGTCCTCAACGACATGATCCTGCTCGCCCAGACCTCGACCGACGCCGTCGCGCGCGCGGACATCTGGCGCCAGCTCAGCCACGTGACCGATTCGCGGCTGAAGCAGCCGCTCCTCGATGCCCTCGCTTTCGACAAGGACGCGAAGGTCCGCGAGGAGGCGGCCGAGACCCTGGCCGATTTCATGCCCGACGCCGCGGTCGAAGCGGCATTGCGCTCGGCGATGCAGAACGATGCTTCGGCCAAGGTCAAGAAACAGGCGATGGAGTCGCTCGCGGGCGGCCACTGACCGTGCCCGCGCGCGCGCCGCTCCTGTTCATCGGCCACGGCAGTCCGATGAACATCGTCCGTGACAACAGCTTCACGCGTTCGTTGAACGAGCTCGGCGCGCAAATCGGCAAACCGGAAGCCGTGCTCGTCGTCTCCGCCCACTGGCCCACGCGCGGCGAAACGCGCGTGAGCGTCAGCCCTCATCCGCGCACGATCCACGACTTCGGCGGCTTCCCGCCCGAGCTGTACCAGCGCCACTACCCCGCGCCAGGCGCGCCGGACCATGCGGTGTCCCTGATCGAGACCGTGCGCAGCGTCCGCGTGACCGCCGATCCCGCGATGGGCCTCGACCACGGCGCGTGGAGCGTGCTCTGCCACATGTGGCCCAAGGCCGACGTGCCCGTCTTCCAGCTCTCGATCGACTGGAACCAGCCGCCGCCGTGGCATCTCGCTTTGGGCCGCGAGCTGTCGTCGCTGCGCGAGCGCGGGGTCGTGATCCTGGGCAGCGGCAACATCGTCCACAACCTGGCCCTGATCTCGGCCGACGAGAACGATCCGAACGTGCCGGGCTGGGCCTCCCAGTTCGACGCCTGGGCGACCGAGCGCCTGGTCGCTCGCGAAGACGAGCTGCTCGCCCGCTACAAAGAGGAGGGCGAAGCCGCGCGCATCGCCGTGGCGATGAACGACCACTATCTCCCGCTTCTTTATTCCGTGGGAGCCCTGGCGAGCGATGAGAAGATCCGTTTCACGCACCAAGGCTTCCAGAACGCCTCGATCTCGATGCGCTGCTTCATCAGCGCCTGATGGCACACTGCTTGCGAAATCGACCCCCATGGCACTCCCCTCCGATCTCCTGTCGCGCTCCCCGGCCGAAGCCGCCCGCCGAGTCGCTTTGGATTCTCTCGACGAAGCTCGCAAGGCCGCGACGCGCCTGCTCGAGCAATCGGATTCCCGATCGCTGCACGATTTCCGCGTCGCCATCCGTCGTCTGCGATCCACGCTGCGCGCCTGGAAGTCGGAGTTCGCGGGCAGCGTCGGCGGGAAGCACCGTCGCGAGCTGAAAGAGATCCAGAACGCGACCAACGCGAGCCGCGATTCCGAGGTCGGGCTGGAGTGGTTGGCGAAGCAAGCCGGCCTGGAAGCAGGTCATGATTCCGGTCGCGCGTGGCTCACCAGGCGCCTGGAGAAGCGCTTCGCCAAGTCGCAGGCTCGCGTTCGCGAAAGCGTGAGCAGCGACTTCGAAAATCTCAAGCGACGTTTGCGCCCGCGACTCGAGACGCTGCACGTCGATGTGAAGATGACCGATGATGCGACGGGCCAACGCTTCGGCACTTTGCTGGCTACGCGGCTGCGCGAGCATTCTCAGCGATTGACGGAGCTGCTTTCGGAAGTCAAGTCGGCCGCGAATCAGGCGCCAGCTCACGCCGCGCGCATCCAGCTCAAGCGCTTGCGCTATCTCGCCGAGCCCGCGGAGTGCTGCGTTTCCGAGACGAAGGACATGCTCAAGTCCTCCAAGCAACTGCAGGATATTCTCGGCGAACTGAATGACCTCCACGTCCTCGGCGCCGAGCTCGATGACGCTCTCGATGAGTTCACCACGGACGCTCGCTCCAAGTCAGGCCCGCCCGCTGAGCGCACGGGCCTGCTGGAGCTCGCGCTCCGCAGCCAGGCCCGGCGCGAAGAACTCTTCGCCACGCTGCAACGCGATTGGCTCTCCGCCGAAACTCCGCTCACCACCCGCGTCGAAGCTCTCGCGCAAGCCGTCGCCGCGGGCTCGGGCCTCGAGATCGAGCGAAAGTACCTGCTCTCCGCCCTGCCTCCCCTGCCGCGCGGCCATTCCTCGGCGGAAATCGAGCAAGGTTGGCTGCCCGGCAAGCAGCTGCGCGAGCGCATCCGCCGCGTGCACGACGCGGACGGGACGCGTTATTTCCGCACGCTGAAGCTCGGCAAGGGAATCGCGCGCACGGAGATCGAGGAGTCGACCACTGCCGACGTCTTCGATGCCCTGTGGCCTTTGACCAGCGGCGCTCGCGTGCACAAACGGCGGCACAAGGTCGCGGCCGGCGATCTCGTGTGGGAGATCGACGAGTTCATCGGCCGCGACCTGTGGCTCGCCGAGATCGAGCTCGACGACGCTGATCAGAAAATCGACGTGCCCGAATGGCTCGCGCCTTGGATCGTGCGCGACGTGACCGACGAGAAGGGCTTCACGAATCTCGAGCTGTCGGCGAGCTGAGCTGCCCTGTCCTGAGCTCGAGGTGAAGGGAGCCTGACTCACGCCCGAGCCAGTTCTCGACAGCGTAAGCGCAGGCTCACGTTTTGCTGAGACGGGTCGGCAGACCACACGCTCAACCCTCGATAGAGTCGAGAATTGCCCTGGATTCGAGGGGAAAGCCATCGGTCAGTACTTCGGTGTCAACTATTCCACCATGCTGGAATAATTATCTCAGTACGTTCTTATCGACTACGGACGCGCGTCGCCCCGGCGCCCTGGGAGCGCGAATCAGGCCCGAATCGCAGCCAGGTCCTCGAGGGCTTCGCGGTCGCTCGGGTCGATGTGCAGGGCATTCTCGAGGGCGTCGATCGCTTCGGAAGGATTGCCCGTGGCGTGCAGGATGGCGGCGAGGTCTTTCCAGGCGCGGGCGGCGAGCGGATCCTGGTCGAGGGCGCGCAGGAGGAGCTCGCAGGCGGGCTCGATTCTGCCGGCTTGGAACATCGCTTCTGCGCGCAGGATCAGATCGATCGCGTCGTCGGCCGGAGGGCTGCTCCAGGCTTCTTCCATCAGCGCGAGGCGCCGGGATTCGGCGTCGAGCTGCTCGACGCTCGGCTCCGAGGTCTGCACTTCGAACAGAGCCTTTCCTTCGAGCAGATAGTTACAGATCCGATCGAGCGTCGGATCGCGGCCGGGCTCGAGCTCGGAGACACTCTCGTACGTCGTCTTGCCGTAGCTCATCGGCTCCTCGACGACGCTGTCGAACGGCAGCGACCACACGCGGAAGCACTGCCACGAGAAACGCAAGGCTGCGCGCGCCAGCTCGACATCGCGGCCGCGGCCGAGAGAGTCGCGCACAGCGGCGGCGTAGTCCTGCTTCTTCTGCACGAAATGGACGAAGCCCGCGTGGGCATACCAGCCGGCGGCGACGGACACGACGCGTTGCCCGCGCGCGGCCATCTCCAGACCCATCGTCGTGTAGTAGACGATCGCGGCATCCGCGGCATCGGCCAGGGTGTACGAGCTGAGGTCGTCCTTGGGCATGACGACGCGGCAGTTTTCCGGGCAGCGCGCGCGCAGCTCGTGCGCATGGATCAGCGCGGCCTCATTGGCTCCCATGCTGACCAGGCCTGGGTGCATGCGGATCACGAACTGGTGCGAGGGCGTGGCGCGCGCGATCTCGAGCGTGGCGTCGAGCCATTCGCGGCCGTCCTGGAAAGCGCCCTCGGCCCACTTCGGAAAGGCGGCCTGCTCGTCTTCGGAGCTGGTGAACAACGCGACGATCGGGCGCTCGTCGAGCGAGAGCTTCGCGACCATCTCGCGGCGATCTTCCGGCACGGGGCTGTAGCGCACGCTCCAGGACATGCCCTTGCCGTAGCGGCGCTCGTGCAGGATGTGCTCGACGGCGTCGATCTGCGCGGGCTCGAGCGGCACGTTCGCGACGCGGGCCCACAGACTTTTTTCCTTGTCCAGCTCGTGGGTCAGCTCGCCTTCGCGCCAGAGCAGGGTGTTCTTCTGCATGCCGCGCTCGTGGGTCACGAAGCGCACGCCGCGTTCGCGGGCGACTTCGATCGCGGCTCGGTGGGCGAAGAAGCGGCCGTTGAGCGTGACCAGCAGGTCGGGATGGAGCTCGTCGAAGGCGGCGAGCGAGGCTTCGAGAGCGAGCACCGTGCCGTGCAGCTGCTCGCGGAAAGTCTTCGTGAGAGCAGGATCGTTCCAGTCAGGCTGCGCGAGGCGATCCTGATAGAGCGCCGAGGAGAGGGCCCAGGCTCCCACGGGCCGCCTGCGCCAGTGCGCGTGCTTCAGCTCGCCGTCGGGAAGCTCCACGCTCCAGGCCTTGGCGCTCTCGGACACGCCCTCGGGCAAGAAGTGCGACAGCCAGCGGAAGTCCGCGCCGGATTTCGCCAGGGCCGACGAAGCCTGCTTCATGCAGCGCTCGCAACTGGTCGGCTTGCGCGGATTGAGATTGGCGCGGTGCACGTCGCAGACCGGGAAGAGCCCGTCGCAGGCCAGGGTTACGACCTGGGCGCCGCGCAGGCGCATCGCGTTGGCCAGGGTCTGCTCGACGACCGTGTGGTAATTCCAGGTGGCGTAGGCAGAGAAGAACAGGACGCGCTGGTGCTGCATGGAGTCTCCACCCAGCTATCGAGCATCCGCGAGAATCCCTGAAGCGCTCGGTACCCGGTATTCCACCACC
>DATHET010000234.1:0-3980 GCA_035490315.1 Planctomycetota bacterium | reverse complement strand
CGTGAGGACGCGCGGCACTTTACGATGACCGTGTACCGCTGGGCGCGATGCACCGGCCACGAGTGCTGCTGAGCGTGCGATGTGTCCCCAAGCGCGAGGAGAGCGCGCGGAGAAACGATGGCGCGGTCTTCGGGCTTCTCGGCCGTGCCGAGCTTGCCCAATAGAGCTTCCCAGTCACCCTCCTCGACGAGATCGAGCGCGACCGTTGCAGCCGCCGACAAGGTCTCGCGCTCGTCGTCGCCGAAGATGCTGGCGACGTCGTTGCCGGTGGGGTTCGCAGGGTCCTCGATCTTGAGGTCGTCGATGTCGTCGCGCAGCGCCTTCCAGAACGCCACGAGCCGTCCCTCAAGGCCAGCGGGCAGCGAGGTTCTGAGGGTCTCGACGGCGAGCAACTCGAGGACGAAAGTCTTGATGTCGACGTCGGCGCGGAGCTTCCAGACCTTTGCGAGCCTGATGATGTCGATGTGCCCACTGCTGTTGATGTGATCGATATGCTTTCGCAGGTTCGTCTTCAACCGCTCCTTCTCGCCGCCTTCTTGAAACAGGAAGACATCCTGCTTCGTGTTGTCGACGTAGCGTCCAGGCACCACGTCCACCGTGAAATCGAGCGAGCCCTTCTTGCGCCCCGTGAGCCGCAGGGCCGAACGCCTCGACTTCACGATGTACTCCTTCCTCAGCGCCTCTTCGACGCAGTCGCGAATCTCGCGCAGCGTCTCCCCTGCGCCGTCGTCGTCGTTGGCGAAGTAGCAGATTGTGTCGAGGTCGTAGCCCGCTCGCACCAAGGTCCCCTTCGCCATCGAGCCGCCGACTTCGATCAGGGGCGTCGCCTCGGTGAGGCTTGAGCCTAGGAGGCTGCGCACGCGCTCGTACTCCGCGAGCAGCGCGGTGCGCTCAGGCGAGCCGGCATTCAGCGTCTGCTCCTCGAGCACGGAGCGCAGAAACTCTTCGGGCGTTTTGTTCACGATGCCGCCTCCAGCGTCAGCGCGAACCGATACCGAGGGGCTCGTTGGCGTGCGTACTCGTACAGCGCCATCGGTGGGTCCATCCTAGGATTGATTGCTTGGCCGAGCGCAATCGCGAGGGGCGTCGGGACCGCGGCGAATACGTGGACCTTCGAACACTCGGGGAACCGATTGCGCAATGACGCCAGGGTGTCGCGGAGCTGCTTCGTTGCGGCCCGAAGCCGAGCACCCGAACGCAGCCATGTCGTGCTCGGCTCCGGCACACGGAGCTCGATGTGGTGCGCAGCCGCCGGGGCCCCCGCCTTCGCGTCTCCTTCGGAGACGTGCGCGCTGATTGAGATGCGCAGGGCGACCTCGCATGCGTCGTCGACCACTGCAGTAGGTACGCCCGCCGTCTCGATCTGCACGTCGTCGTCGTCGTCGTTGGACGGCCAACTCCACTCGGAGCGATCGCGGTCGTACTGGAACGCACGGACCTCAACGCGATCGCTGAAGAGGAACCCGAGTTGCGTTGCTAGCGAAATCGGCGCAAGGCTGAAGACCGCGAACCTGGGGAGCAGGTCGCGGCTCTTCTCGATCGCGTCTCGGACGATCAAGCTCTGCTCCGCGGCAGCAGCCTTCCACGCGTCCGGCCGCACGCCGCTCCACTCAAACCTGCTGGGACGCACGTGCAAAGCGGGGCCGAGTGGAACGTCGGGCGCCATCGCTTTGACTGCCGCTTGCAGGTTTATGGGCGACATCACGTCGTGAACGACGACGAAATGGCCACGGCGGATCCTGTCGACGGCGCCCCCTGCCGTCCCGTCCGGTAGCAGGAACAGATGCTCGTACCCGATGGGCGCGCCGAGGATCTCGCTGCGCTGTTGGACGCTGAGTCCGCGAGCCTTCTCCCAGAGCGCGTCGCTGCTCATGTGGTCGAGGATGACGTTGGGGTACTTGGCCTGCTGCGCTCTTAGGGGTCGCGACCGGGGAAGTCGGTCGGTTACTGTGACTTCGCACGTGGTTTGATGACGTAGTTCCAGTCACCGTGGAAGTCGTCGCGCTCGATCTTGAGTTCGCGAAGTTCTCGAGCCGAGATCTTCTTGCCGGTGGGGTAGCGGCGGCGGTCGAGGCGAGCGCGGACGACGAGCCCGGCCCCGTTGGTCGTGTTTCCAATCAGGCTGATGATCGTTTCGTAGGTGCGCAGGGGTCTGCCGCGCCAGTTGATCGAGATGAAGGAGAAGAGCCGGTGCTCGACCTTGTTCCACTTGCTGGTTCCGGGCGGAAAGTGGCTAACGTGGATCGACATGCCGAGCTTGTCGGCGAGGTGCTGTAGCTCGTGCTTCCACACGTGCGACCGATAGCCGTTGCTGCCGCCGGCATCGGCCGTGATGAAGATCTCGCGGGCGCCTTGGTAGCGCTTCTTGCCGACCTGCTTCCACCATGCCTCGATCGAGGTGACCGCGAACACCGGCGTGTCGTGGTCGACGCCGACACTCACGAAGCCTGTGTTGGCGGCGAGGTCATAGACGCCGTACGGGATCGCCTTGCCGATCGCGGCGCTAGGGAAGTCATGGACATCAACCAGGTCGGGCTCGCCTTGCCGTTGCCACTCGCGTCCCGCGTTCTTGAAGTTGCCGATAAGCTCCTTTTTCTTCGTGTCGACCGAGATCACCGGAACGCCTCGCTCGACGCAGTCTTGGGCCTTGGCGTTGATATGCTCGAACTGCGCGTTGCGATCCGGATGCTGCGTGCCTTCGACCGACTTGTTGGGCGCTTGCAAGCTGTAGCCGTGTTTGCGAAGCAACCTGGCCACGGTCTTTTCGCTGACCTCGATGCCGTGCTGGACGAAGAGCTCGCCCGCCAGGGCAACCGTGCTCTTGCATGTCCAGCGCAGCGGCGACTCAGGGTCACCGCGCGTGATCGGATCGACGAGCTTCTCGAGCGCAGGCCACACCTCGGGGTGCAGCTCTTCATACGGTCGCTTGCCTGTGCTGCGCCGAACCTTGATGACATCCTGGGGTCGCGCGCCGCCGCGCGCTTCGTCCCGGCCTTTGCGCACCGTGCTGATCGCCATCCCGGTCGCGCGCGCCACCGCGGCCACGCCCCCGTATCCGAGCGCGCCTGCCTCGGCGCCCGCCCAAAGCCGACGCGCCCGTTCGTCCATGGTCGCCTTCAGCAGGCACCACTTCTGACGAACCGCCGTCTCCGCATCCACGACAACCGTAGATCACATCGGGGAGATCCTGTCGATCCTTCCCCGATCAGTTTCACATCAAACTCGATCGACTTCCCCGGTCGCGACCCCTTAGCGAGCAGGGATCCGGACTGCGCGCGACAGCCGAGCACCGAAAGCGCGACTGTGACCAGCAGCGCTCCCGTGCTCGTTTGTCGGGAGTGCAGGTCGCACAGACTATTTGGTAGCGACGACACCCGAGCCCAGCGCGAACCGCCTCCGACGGCGCAATCACGGCAACTCTGGCTCGCCGTCGTCGTCGATCGGTCCCTGACGCGGCCGTGTGCGCGTTCGGAGGCGTTGTTGTCGAGTGGGATGCGTGCGTCCTCGAGAAACTTGCCCGGCTCGGCCCAGTGGCTGAGCGCGTAGCGGATCGCGGTTCCGACCGGGCTCAAGAGAAGGAGCTGTCTTCGCTTGGTCGGCGGAAGACTGGGCGGCTGTCGCTCGCGCTGCTCGTCGACCCAGCCTCAAGCCGGTCGCGTACAGGTCCAGCAGGTTCTTTGCGAAGTGCTAGGTGTACGGCCGTGCCGACGATCCGTTGGTCCTTGGCGGCGTGCTCGACGCGGTAGAGCTCGAGAATCAGGTCGATCGCCTGCTGCGCGATCGGCGCCGTCGCGAGTGCTTTGTGAAACAAGGACGGGGGGTGCGCGTTGCTCGCAGCGCGCTCGCGCGACGCCACGTGCGCGACAAAGTTGTAGCCGCTGTGCGCGTCGACCAGCAGTGTGCGTATGGTGCCGCCAAGCGCCGTGCGCGGTGCGTCGCTACTGCGATCGGGAGCGAAGACGAATGCGACATCGGCATCG
>DATHET010000233.1:0-3510 GCA_035490315.1 Planctomycetota bacterium | reverse complement strand
TCCACAGATCGCGCGCCGAGAAGACCGCCGAAAGGACGAGCACGAGGATCGTCGCCGGCAGGGGAGCCCTGCGCAGACGGTTGCGTCCGAGCAGCCAGGTGAGCGCGAGGCTCGCGGGCAGGAAGACCACGAGGTGCTGCGCCATGGCAAGCTGGCCCGAGGTGAGCACGCCGGCATCGATCAAGTGCGTGAAGCGGTTCGCGTGGGAACCGGAGAGCTCGAACACGGCGCCGATCCCCGCCGCCCAGGGCAGCAGCGCCGGCCGCGATCCGCTGGCCAGCGCGCCGAGCGCGAGGCCGGCGAGAGCGAAGGCAAAGCCGCCGCTCGTTCCGTGCATCAGCGCGCCAGCGGCGGCGAGCCAGGGAACGAACAGCAGCGCGGACCACACACGCTCGAGGACGCTGGCGAAGAGGCCGACGAGCGCGGATCCGCCGACGATCAGAGCCATGCACCAGGCCGCGTAGGCCGCGGACAGCGGATGGTCCGAGGTCCCGGCGCGGATCAATTCGCACAGGGCGGCGCTGGCCCCGGTGATTGTGCATGCGGCGATTCCCTCCCATGCCCGCCGGCGCGAGCGGCCCGTCTGGGGAGCGGGGAAGAGGTTCGGTTGCTGAGACTGCACTGGGGGGAGCGTATCACTGCCAGTACGGTGTCAGGTGAATTCGTCCGGAGTCGTGCTGGCCCTCCGCCCGCCGCGGATGCGGTGGGCGGAGGGCCAGCACGACTCCGGACGAATTCACCTGACACCGGCACGCAGCCTGGCTCGATGGGGACCTGCCAGCAATCGCCGCCGTTTGTCGCGAGAATTGGCAGGTCGAAATCGAGCCGGTCTTCCCACCGACACGCGGACTCCCTGCTCGCGTAGACTGCAGGAGACCCCATGACCCCTCCATGACCCACATGCAACACACTCGACTTGCGATCGCCTTCACCGCCCTCGCCTCGCTCGCTTCCGCGCAGAGCTTCAACGTCGACGTCGGCGACAACACGATTCTCTTCCCGCCGCCGATCGACACCTACGGCGGCGCGGCCGGGCAGACCGGCCATTGGACTCCGAGCGTCCATCCGTACAACACCGCTCTCGCCAACCTCAACGGCTCGCCGAGCCCCGCGATCACCAGCAGCACCTCGTCGGCTTCCTACAGCTACTTCCCGAGCACCTTGACCGGCGAGGATCGCAACTTCATGGTCGACATCCAGGACCTGCCGGCGATCGGCGGTCCCTGGTCCTGGACCTTCACGAATCTGCAGAACGGCAGCTATGCGCTGTACACCTACGCCTGGGCGCCGGAGAACAACGGCAACCAGACCCGGGTGCAGGTCGCGATCTCCAGCGATCCGCCGCAGGACATCGGAGGCTTCTGGTCAGGCTCGCCGCACGTCGCGGGCGTGACCTACGCGCTGCACCACTTCAGCGTGACCAACGGCACGCTGGTGGTCCAGGCCGAAGGGCTCGCGGGTCACGACGGGTCGATCAACGGCTTCCAGTTCGTGTTCCTGGGCTCGACGGTCAGCTACTGCACGGCGAAGGTCAACTCGCTCGGCTGTCTGCCGTCGCTCGGCGCCACGGGCAGCTCGAGCGCGACCGCCGGTTCCGGCTTCGTGCTGAGCGGCACGAACGTGCGCAACAACAAGGCCGGCCTCGTGATCTACACCAACGGCGGACGCGCCGCGGTCGTGTTCCAGGGCGGGTTCCGTTGCATCAACACGCCGGTCCGGCGCTCGATCGCGCTCAATTCGGGCGGCGCGCCGCTGCCGGCCAACGATTGCACGGGAGTCTATTCCCTCGACATGAATGCTTTCGCCATCGGCTCGCTCGGCGGGATCCCGGCCGCATATCTCACGCAGCCGGGCACGCTGGTCGACGCGCAATGCTGGGGCCGCGATCCGGGATTCCCCTTCCCGAACAATTCCACGCTGACGCAAGGCCTGGAATTCACCGTCGGGCCGTAAGCGAAGGCTCCTTGCCCGAAACGGCGCCGGCCTGCGCGAGATCCCTTGGATCCCGCGCAGGCCGGCGCTGCAATCACGGAAGGCTACTGGCAGACGGTGTATTCGAGCCCGTCCGACAAGGTCGAGTTGTTCGGAGCAGGGAAGCCCGGATCGCGGCCCCACCACTGGCAATCGACCACCGTGCCCATGATGGCCAGCGCGGGAATCGGGTTGCCGCCCAGGCCGCCTACCGTGAACGTGTTCATGTCGATCGTGTAGATGCCGCTGCAGTCGCTCGCCGGCAAGGCCGTGCCGCCGGAGTTGGCGGGGGTCGTGCGGCGCACGGGCGAGTTGACGCAGCGCAATCCGCCCTGGAACGGAACCGCGGCGCGGCCATTGACACTGTAGATCAAGAGACCCGGCTTCTGATTGCGCACGTTCGAGGTCTTGATGTGGAACCCGGCGCCGGCGGTCGCGCTCGACGCGCCCGTGGAACCGATCGTCGGCGTGCAGCCCAGCGAGTTGATCTTCGCCGTGCAGTAGAGCGTGGGCGAGCCGCAGGCGCCCGCATAGGACAGAGCGTTGGCGAGCAGATTGTCGCCGTCCGTGTTCGCGAGCCAGAAGTCAGAGCGCGCGTCGCTCGACGGCGGGAAGAAATTCAAGCTGATCACGCGACCGGTCAGCCCATTGCGCTCCGCCGCGAAGATCTCGCCGTTGGTGTAGTCGGCGAGCCGCGTCGAGCTGGGCGCCAGGGTCCCCGTGCTGCGGAAGGACGATTGACCGCAGTCGAAGCTGGCCACGGGGCTGATCGTGAACAGCGGGTGGCTGGGGAAATACCGCGTTCCAAGCTGCTCGCCAAAGCTGGAATTCTGCCCCAGCGCGGTGATCGCGTCGTACCCCGCGCTGACCCAGGTGCCGGCGAGCGGAATACTCGCGTTGGTGAATACGGCGATGACCACGCCGCCGCCACCGTCCACGTAGTCGTGCAGGGCATCGCCCTGTCCCACCGCGTCCAGGTAGCCAGGGCCGTCGCTGTAGACGAGCACGGCGCGGAATGCTTGGAGTTGCGAGAGAGTCAGCGTGACCTGGGACACGTCGAACACCGTCACTCCGCCGAGACCCACGCCGCTGGCGAGGAGCTTGGCCTTGACGTCGTCATTCCAAACCGTGCCGCCATTCGGGCTGCCGAGGATCGCGACTTGTGCAGCCGCGGATCCGGTCATGAACGCTGCTGCGGAGAGAGCCAATACGAGACTGCGCGCCTTGCACATGGTTGCTACCTTTCGAAGGGACGAAACGGGGGCGATCGGGACTCCTGGAACCGGATTCGATGGTAGCACTCCCGTCACGGTTGGGGAGAGGACACGGTCCGCTCTCGAAAGAAACAACGCCGGCCCTTGCCCGATCGAAAAGACCGTGCAAAGGCCGGCGCTGCAATCACTGAAGGCTATTGGCAGACGGTGTATTCGAGCCCGTCCGACAAGGTCGAGTTGTTCGGAGCAGGGAAGCCCGGATCGCGGCCCCACCACTGGCAATCGACCACCGTGCCCATGATGGCCAGCGCGGGAATCGGGTTGC